>CAMFKX010000237.1 GCA_945957375.1 uncultured Roseiarcus sp. | reverse complement strand
ACGGAGGCGGCGAGCGCTTCGATGCGCTCCGGCAGGTCCTGCTGAAGGCCGGCTTCGACTTCTCGCCACAACGCGCGCGTCTGTTCGGCGAACACCGGGCTCGCCAGCGTTTCGCGCTTCAGCGCCTCGCCCCGCTCACGCAGTTCGGGGTCGTGGGCGAGCGCCTCGATCAGGCCGCCGACGCGCATCTCGACCTCGGCGCGCCAGGGATGGTCGGGCGCGCGCATGTCGCCGAGCGTCCCCGAGAGGCCCTGCAGGATCTTGTTCGCGATGATCTCGTCGACCCATTTGGGAATCCAGGACGACGACTGCCGCCGCATCTGTTCGACGATCATCGCCTTGTTGCGGTCGAGCGCGGCGCCGGCCATGTCGAGCGCGCGTTCGAGCACCGCCTGCCCCGCCCCCTCGGCCCACAGCACGGCGAGCGCGCGCGACGCCAGCGGGGCGACCGGGACGGCCTCGGCGCCGCGCCGCGCCGCCTGCTCGATCCAGGCTTCGATCGTCTCGCGCGGCAAGGCTGCGATCACATGCGGCGCGATCTGCCGGACCACGGCCGTGACGGTCGCGGCGTTGCCCGGATCGGCGAACCATGCGGCGGCGCGGCCGGCGATGTCGATCGCGCGCAAGCGCTCGGCCGCCACTCGCGGCGAGAGAAAATTGTTGGCGATGAACCGTCCCATCGCCGCGCCGATGCGCGGCTTGTTGGCGGGGATGACGGCGGTGTGCGGGATCGGCACGCCGAGCGGATGGCGGAACAGCGCCACGACCGCGAACCAGTCCGCGCAGGCGCCGACCATGCCGGCCTCGGCGAAGGCGCCGAGATAGAGCGCCCAGGTCCAGCCCGCCGGCGCGAAGCGCGTAGCGACGAAGATCGCCGTCATCAGCAGCAGCAGCGAGGTCGCGATCGTGCGCATCCGCCGCAGCTCGGCGCGACGGATTTCCGGGCTGCGGATCGCGAAGGCGCCGGCGCGCCCGCCCCCGCCCTCGCTCATTCCGGAAACCCGGTTATGCCGATCATCGCGCCTCGCCGCCCTCGTCGCCGCCTTCTCCGCCGCCAACTTGTCGGCAATGTGGTCCTCGCCTCGAGGCTCGGCCGCCCGACGCCGGAAGGCGTCCGTTTCGCCATGGCGTTTCGCTCCCGAAAGTCCTACGGAACGCTCATCGGATTGCCGGGGAGCGAAGCGTCGCGATGCGCTGGTTTCAGAAACTTCTTCCGCGCGAAGACAAGTTCTTCGACCTGTTCGAGAGTCATTCGCTGACGCTGGTCGCCGGCGCCGACGCGCTGCATAAGTTGTTCCAGCCAGGGGCCGACGTCGCCGCGCTGTCCCAGGTCGTGATCGACAAGGAGCACGAAGCGGATCTGATCGCCCGAGAGGTGATGCAGTCGGTGCGGCGCACGTTCATCACCCCGTTCGATCGCAGCGACATCCAGGACCTGATCCAGTCGATGGACGACGCCATCGACCAGATGCACCAGACCGTGAAGACGATCGGCCTGTTCGAGGTGCGCGCCTTCGATCCGATCATGCGCGACATGACCGCGCTCGCGGTCGAAGCGGCCGCGCTGACGCTGAAGGCGGTCCCGCTGCTGCGCGAAATCGTCTCCAACGCCGGGGCGATCAATTCCTATGCCGAAGCCGTCACCCAGCTCGAAGGCCGGGCCGACACGATGCACGACGACGGCTTGCGCGACCTCTACCGCCGCCACCGGCAGACCGACCCGATGGCCTTCGTCATCGGCTCGCAGATCTACGAGCACCTCGAGAAGGTGCTCGACCGATTCGAAGACGTGGCGGACCGGGTCAACAGCATCGTCATCGAACATGTTTGAGAGCCGAAGGCGATGACGGCTTCCCTCGCAGCGCCCCTGCTCGTCGCCCTGATCGCGACCGCGCTGGCGTTCGATTTCCTCAACGGCCTGCATGATGCGGCGAATTCGATCGCCACGATCGTCTCGACCCGCGTGCTCAGCCCCTCGCTCGCGGTCTTCTGGGCCGCCTTCTTCAACTTCGTCGCGTTTCTGGTGTTCGGCCTCAGCGTCGCCCAGACGGTCGGCAAGGGCATCGTCGAACCGGAAATCGTCACGGCGGGGGTGATCTTCGCCGCCTTGTTCGGCGCGATCGCATGGAACGTGGTGACCTGGCTTCTCGGCATCCCGTCGAGCAGTTCGCACGCGCTGATTGGCGGCCTCGTCGGCGCCGGCGCGGCCCGCGCGGGCCTTCACGCCATCGTCTGGTCCGGCTTCTTCAAGACGGCCTCGGCGATCGTCCTGTCGCCGCTGATCGGCTTCGCGCTCGCGCTCGCGCTGGTGGCGGCGGTGTCGTGGATCTTCGTGCGCTCGACCCCTTTCGCGGTCGACAAGCTGTTCCGCACGCTGCAGTTCGGCTCGGCCGCGCTCTACTCGCTCGGCCACGGCGGCAACGACGCCCAGAAGACCATGGGCATCATCGCCGTGCTGCTCTACTCGCAGGGCTACATGCCGGAGGGCTTTCACGTGCCGCTGTGGGTGGTGCTCTCCTGTCAGACGGCGATGGCGCTCGGCACGCTGTTCGGCGGCTGGCGCATCGTCCACACCATGGGGTCGAAGATCACCCGCCTCTCGCCGATGCGCGGCTTCTGCGCCGAGACGGGCGGCGCCATCACGCTCTTTCTCGCCACCGGCCTCGGCGTTCCGGTCTCCACCACCCATACCATCACCGGCGCGATCGTCGGCGTCGGGGCGGCGCGGCGGACCTCGGCGGTGCGTTGGAACGTCGCCCAGAACATCGTGGTGGCCTGGGTGCTGACGTTGCCGGCGACGGCGCTGATCTCGGCCGCCGTCTATTGGGCGGTCGGCGGCTGAGGCGTCGTCAGAACGTGAGCTTGCTCGCCCGCGCCGCGACGCGGCGGGCGAACGCCGTGATCAGCGTCTTGAGCTCCGGATCCTTGACCAGAGCGACCGCGCGGGCCGGATCGACCCACTGCGTCACCCGCTGTTCGACCTCCGGCCAGGTTTCGCTCTGCCGGGTCACGAGCAACGGAAAAACCCGCACCTCGCAAGTCGCCGGCACGCCGGAATCGTCGAGCGCCTTGTCATAGACGAAGGCGCCGATCGGCTTGGCGCCGATGCGCCCCACCACGCCGGCCTCTTCGAAGGCTTCGCGCGCGGCGGCCTTGTGCGGCCTCAGGCTCTTGATCGGCCAGCCCTTGGGAATGATCCAGCGCCGGGTCTGCCGGGTAGTCAGGACGAGGATCTCCAGCGCCGCCTCGGGCGTGAAGCGATAGGGCATCGCGCCGTACTGCACGCGAATCGCCGCCTTCGTCTTCCGCTTGCTCGGCTTGCTCGGCACTCTGGCCCGTCCCCTTTTCGTCCCGTCGCGCCCTATCCCCCCGCCGCCCGGGACGCAACCCATTTCCCGATCGCGAAAGTCGAAAACCGGGCGTAGCCGGCCGACGGGCCTTGAAATTGCGTTGCATCAAACCCGAACAGGGCGAAACGGATAGAGTTCGGCGGTGATCAGGAGGCGTCGATGCGCACCCGGTTGTTGCGATGGCTCATGTACGGCGCGCTCGCCGTGACGCTTGCGGCGCCTGCGCCCCGCGCGGACGAAGCGGATCCGGCGCGGCCGTTGCTCAGCGATCTCATGCTTCTGACCCAGCTCCGTCAGGTCAAGCTCTGGTATGCCGAGAAGGCCGACAACTGGCCGCTCGCGGCCTATGAACTCGATCAGTTGAAGTCCACGGTCGAGCGGATGGTCACGCTCTATCCGGAGGCGCGGTCGGTCTCGCAGCGCACGCTGATCCGCGACAGGACCGATCCGGCGATCGAGGACCTGCGTCGGGCGATCGCGGCCCGCGACAATGCCGGCTTCGAGAGCGCCTACGGGCGGGTGACGGAGGCCTGCAACGCCTGCCACGCCGCCGCGAATGTTGGTTTCATCATCGTGCGTCCGCCGACCAAGTCGCCGTTCGCCAATCAATTGTTCGAGCCGCAGACCGAGAAGCAATAGCCGGGCGCCCTGCCCCGGGCGCCGACCCGCGCCCGTTCGTCGGCTCCGGCTGACGCTCCCCGCACGAAGCGAGGCCGAGTTCGCCGGAACGCCGGTTGCGGTGGTCAATCGTTGGGCCGCGCCGACCGGTTGAACCGCCACATCCCCTCGCCGGCCCAGCCCGCGCCGCCGGCGCAATCGCCCGAAAGAACGTCGCGGCGCCTCGACGTTTCGGTGTTCCGATCGTCGGGCCTTGAAGAGAAATTTCAAGAGAACAGCAAGATCGTGACAAGAGCGCCGTCTTGATTACCGCGCGGGTCCCGTTATCGTCTTGGATTGTCAAGCAGAAGGGTGGGAATTCTCCGGTTCGGCCGAGTGCTGTTCCTTCCTGGTCTGCGCGCGAAGCGTTTGTGTCGACGGACGCCGCAAAAGACGACGAGCCATGCGAAAAGCCGCAGGCTGCGGGAGGAAAGCATGACCGGACTCATCACTCCGGACGAGCTGCCCATTTGGGTCCCCGGCGTCTCGACCGTGGACAGCGCGCGGCTGGGATGGGAAGGCGTTCGCGTCCGCCGATGGCGCTACACCGGCCTCGACGTCTTCATTCCCGCCCTCAGCGACTACTTGATCGTCGCCTACCGCGACGGCGCGACGCAGATGAACCGGCGCTGCACCGGCGACTGGCGCGAGGAGCCCGTCGCTCCCGGCGCGGTGTCGCTGCTGACCCACGCGGCGCAGTCGCACTGGCGGTGGAGCGAGGATGTCGAGGTGATGCACCTCTACCTTTCGCCGGCCGTGATGGCGGGCGTCGCGGCCGACGCTTACGGCCGCCACATCCGCAACGTCGAGCTTGCCGACGTGCTGCGGGCCGACGATCCCGTTCTGGCCGGGATCGCCGCGGCCCTCGACCGGGAGGCCTCGGACGAAGGCGTCGGCTGCAAGCTCTATGTCGAGGCGCTGAGGACGCATGCCTGCGTCCATATTCTCCGGCGCTACGCCAACGTCGCCTTCAGCGATGAAGAGCGATCCGGCGGCTTCAGTCGCGCGCAGGCCAAGTTGCTCAAGACCTTCGTCGACGAGCATCTCGAGCAGGCGCTCACCCTCGAGACGCTCGCAGGCGTCGTCCGCCTCAGCGCGTTCCACTTCGCGCGAAAATTCCGCGAGACGTTTGGCTGCCCGCCCTACGCCTACGTTATGCGCAGGCGCATCGAACGCGCGGCGGGGCAGCTCGCCAACCCGGCGATTCCGCTCAAGGTCGTCGCGGCCGAATGCGGCTTCTCCGACCAGAGCCACATGACCCGCCTGTTCCGCCGAGCCACCGGCGTCACGCCCGCAGAGTTCCGCCGGGACCGGACGAGCTGATGTTCCGGCCGGGTCCGCCGACGTCGAGCAAGATCGTTCGACGCCGCGCCCCGGCTTCGTTCAAGACCCGACCCTTCGCCCTGGTCGATGCTTCGGATGCGCGGGAAACGCCCGCCGCAAGAAGCAGCGAAGGAGAGGAAACGATGGCCGAGACAAGAACGGCGGACGCGCCGCCGAGGGCGCCGAAGGCGACCTGGACGCTCGACGCGGCGATTATCGGCGCGGGCGTGGCGGGCCTTTACCAGCTTCACCTGCTGCGCAAGCAGGGCCTTTCGGCGATGGCGTTCGACGCCGCGTCGGACGTCGGCGGCACCTGGTACTGGAACCGCTATCCCGGCGCCCGGTTCGACTCCGAAGGCTACATCTACCAATACCTGTTCGACGAGGATCTCTACAAAGGCTGGAGCTGGAGCGAGAAGTTCCCCGGCCAGCCGGAGATCGAACGCTGGCTGCATTACGTGGCCGACACGCTGGACCTGCGCAGGGACATCGTGTTTGACACCACGATCAAGAGCGCGCGCTGGAACGGCGAATCCGGCCGCTGGACGATCACGACCGACAGCGGCGAGACGATCGACGCGCGCTTCCTGATCACCTGCTGCGGGATGCTGTCGGCGCCGCTGACGTCGGTCTTCCCGGGACAGGAGACGTTCAAGGGCGAGCTCATCTTCACCGCGCGATGGCCGAAGGAGCCGGTCGACCTGGCCGGCAAGCGGGTCGGCGTCGTCGGCAATGGCGCGACCGGCATCCAGGTCATCCAGTCGATCGCCGACAAGGTCGGCTCGATGACCGTGTTCGTCCGGACGCCGCAATACGTGCTGCCGATGAAGAACCCGAAATACACGCCCGAGCAGCAGGCGGCCTACAAGGCCAAGTTCGAGTGGTTCCAGAAGCGGCTGCCGAATACGTTCACCGGCTTCGAATACGACTTCGAGCAGGCCTGGGCGGACACGACGCCCGAGCGCCGGCGGCAGATCCTGGAGGACATCCACGCGGACGGCTCCCTGAAGCTGTGGCTCGCATCGTTCGGCGAGATGTTCTTCGACCCGGTCGTCAGCGACGAGATCTCGGAATTCGTGCGCGAGAAAATGCGCGAGCGGCTGAAGGACCCGCGGCTCTGCGATATCCTCATTCCGAAGGACTACGGCTTCGGCACGCACCGCGTGCCGCTCGAGGTCGGCTTCCTCGAGGTGTTCCACCGACCGAACGTCGAGGTCGTCAGCGTCAAGGACAACCCGATCGAGCGGGTGACGCCGACCGGACTCAGGCTGAAGGACGGCGCCGAATACGCCTTCGACGCGCTCATCTGCGCCACGGGCTTCGACGCCGGCACCGGGGCGCTGACGCGGATCGACATTCGCGGCCGTGACGGGCGCTCGCTCAAGGACGACTGGAGCCGCGACATCCGCACGACCATGGGCCTGCAGATTCACGGCTACCCGAACCTCTTCACCACGGCGACGCCGCTCGCCCCCTCCGCCGCGCTCTGCAACATGACCACCTGCCTGCAGCAGCAGGTCGAGTGGATCAGCGACTGCATCGGCCACATGGCCGAGAACGGCCTGACCGTGTGCGAGCCGACCCGGGAGGCGGAAGACGCCTGGATCGCCCATCACGAAGAGACCGCCTCGCAGACGCTCGTGGTGAAGACCAACTCCTGGTACATGGGCTCCAACGTCGCGGGCAAGCCGCGGCGTCTGCTCTCCTATATCGGCGGCGTCGGCGCCTACAAGCAGCGGTGCGACGCGGCGGCGGCGTCCGGCTACGAGGGCTTCGCCATGCGCTGACGTCGGGACCGGGCGGGGCGCCCCGAAAAGGGCGCCTCGCAGTCGCCTCGATGGCGGGCCCAAAAGGGCAAAAAACAACCAGCAAGCAAGGAGGAACGACATGGAAAACTTCAAAGCAGCGGCGGACGCGGTCCTGAAAGGCGTCGTCACGTCAGATCCCCGCGTACCCGGCGTCGTCGCCATGGCGACCGACCGTCGCCGCAACATCTACGAGGGCGCGTTCGGCAAGCGCAGCCTCGCCCACGACGCCGACATGACGACCGACACGGTCTTCGCCATCTTCTCGACCACCAAGGCGATCACCGGCACCGCGGCGCTGCAGCTCGTCGAGGAGGGCAAGCTCGACCTCGACGCGCCCGCCAAGCGCTATGCGCCGGAGATCGGCGAACTCAAGGTGATCGAGGGCTTCGATGCGCACGGCGAGCCGATCTTGCGCGCGCCCAGGCGCGACATCACCACCCGCATGCTGCTCACCCACTCCGCCGGCATGGGCTACGACTTCTTCAACGCGCACTACAATCGCCTCGCCCAGGAGAAGGGCCAGCCGAGCATCATCACCGCGTCGAAGAAGGCGCTGATGACGCCCCTCCTGTTCGAGCCGGGCGAGAAGTGGGAATACGGCAGCAACATCGACTGGGTCGGCCAGATCGTCGAGGGGATCGCCGGCCGGCGGCTCGGCGAGGTGTTCCGGACGCGCATCTTCGAGCCGCTCGGGATCAAGGACATGTCGTTCGAGCTCACCGACGCGCTGCGCGCCCGGCTCGCCGACGTGCACGCCCGCAACGCCGACGGCTCGCTTGCGCCGATGGGCTTTGAGCTCCCCTCGCCGCCCGAGCTGCACATGGGCGGCCACGGCCTCTACAGCACGGTCGGCGACTACATGCGCTTCATCCGCATGTGGCTGAACGACGGCATGGGCGAGCACGGCCGGGTGCTGAAGGCCGAAACGGTCGAGATGGCGGCGCAGAACCACCTCGGCGACCTCAAGGTCACGATGCTGCCGGGCGTCATCCCGTCGCTGTCGAACGACGCCGAGTTCTTCCCGGGCCTGTCGAAGTCCTGGGCGCTGACCTTCATGGTCAACGACGAGGAGGCGCCGACCGGCCGGCCGGCGGGCGCGCTCGGCTGGGCGGGCCTCGCCAACCTGTTCTACTGGATCGACCGCAAGAACGGCTTCGGCGGCTTCTGGGCGACCCAGATCCTGCCGTTCGGCGACCCCGTCTCGTTCGGCGGCTACCTTGGCTTCGAGACCGCCTTCTACGACAGCCTGCGCGGACGGAAGGCGGCGTAGCCGCCCTCGTTCTCCAGCCGGCGGGTCCGCCCGCTGGCCGAGGCCGGGAAGGGGAGGCGGGCGGCTTGCTGGACGCCGGACGGCGTGCGTCTCGCGCGCCCGGCGGCGAGACGCCGCCGCTCCCGGAGGCGCGGCCGTCGGGCCCCTGCCGGCCCCTGGCCGGCCGACTTCAGGAG
>CAMFKX010000236.1 GCA_945957375.1 uncultured Roseiarcus sp. | reverse complement strand
GGGGGGGGGGTTTTCCTCGGGGGCGCGTTCCTGCTCGCCCCACCCCCCCGCCGGGGGGGTGTTGGGGGCCGGTGGCGTCCCCCCCCCCCGCGCCGCTCGCTCCGAAGAGGGTGGCGACGTCCTTTCCGGAAAGCTCGGCGCAGCCCCTCACCCCGACCCTCTCCCCGCAGGCGGGGAGAGGGGGAGGCGCCCATGACCGCCCCCCTCCTCGCGACCGAAAAACTCAATGTCTTCTACGACGCCTTCCAGGCCGTGCACGACGTCGACCTCACCGTCGGCGAGGGCGAGATCGTGTCGATCATCGGCGCCAACGGGGCCGGCAAGTCGTCGTTCCTCAAGGCGCTGGTCGGCCAGGCCGGACGGGTGACCGGGACGGCGCGCTTCGGCGGCGAGGACCTCGCCGCCTATTCGACCCGCGAGATCGTCGCCAGGGGCGTCGCGCTCGTGCCCGAGGGCCGCAAGCTGTTTCCCTCCCTGACCATCTTCGAGAACCTGCGCATCGGCTGGGAGCTCGGGCGCAAGGGCCCGATCGGCTATGAGCAGGTCTACGAGTGGTTCCCGGTCCTGCTCGAGCGCTGCGACCAGAAGGCGCGCGAACTGTCCGGCGGACAGCAGCAGATGGTCGCGCTCGGCCGCGCCCTGCTCGCCAACCCGCGCCTGCTCCTGTGCGACGAGATCAGCCTCGGGCTCGCCCCGCGCATCGTCAACGAACTCTACCAGATCATTCCGCGGGTGCGCGAGCGCGGCGTCTCGGTGGTCGTGGTCGAGCAGGACATCACCCGCTCGCTCGCCGTCGCCGACCGCTTCTATTGCTTCCTCGAAGGCGAGGTGTCGATGACCGGCAAGCCCGGCGACGCGGACCGGGACACGATCATGCAGCACTATTTCGGCGGCGGTCACTGATGGCCAGGTCTCGAGCCGCTTCCGCCGCCCTCATCCTGAGCCTGTCGAAGGATGTTCCAGAGGCAGCCATCCGGACCATCCTTCGACAGGCTCAGGATGAGGTCCGTGTCCTGTCCCGCGCTAACCCGGCGGTCGCGTAAATGGTCGAGACCCTCGTCAACCTTCTCGTCCAGGGCGTGCTGATCGGCGGGCTCTATGCGCTGTTCGCGCTCGGCCTGTCGCTGTCGCTCGGCGTCATGCGCTTCGTCAACATCGCCCACGGCGACATGATCGTGCTGTTCTCGTTCGTGATCCTGTCGCTGACCGGCGTGCTCGGCTGGTCGCCGTTCCTGGTCGCGATCGTCCTCATCCCGGTCGCCTTCGGGATCGGCTGGCTGTTGCAGCGCTATCTGCTGCAGCGCACCGTCGGCAAGGGCATCCTGCCGATCCTGCTGGTGACCTTCGGGCTTTCGATCATCATCCAGAACGGCCTGCTCGAAGCCTACGGGCCGAACACCCGAAAACTCTCCGGCGGCGCGATCGAGCTCGCCGCCTTCCGCGTCGGCCCGATCGACATCGGCCTCTATCCGCTGCTGGTGTTCCTGCTCGCGGTCGCCCTGATCGCCGGGCTCGACGCCTTTCTCTACCGCACCGCGGTCGGGGCGCGCATCCGCGCGGTCAGCGACGATCCGGCGGCGGCCGACCTCATCGGCCTCACCGCGTCGCGCATCTATCCGATCGCCATGGGCGTGGTGGCGATCACCATGCTCGTCGCGGCCTGCTGCATGTCGGTATGGACCAATTTCGACCCGGCGATCGGGCCGAGCCGGCTGCTCGCCGCGTTCGAGGCGGTGGTGCTCGGCGGCCTCGGCTCCTTGTGGGGGACGCTGATCGGCGGAATCATCATCGGCGTCGCCCAGAATTTCGGCTCGCAGCTCGACGCCTCGTGGCAAATTCTCGCGCAGCACCTCGTTTTTCTCGTCGCTCTCGTCTTCCGGCCGCAAGGCCTGTTCGCGAGGAATTGAGCGATGACCTCGAAGCCCCTGCTGCTCGGCGTTCGCGCCATCCTCGCCCTCGCGGTGCTCGCCTGCCTCGCCGGCCCGTGGCTGTTCGACGCCAACAGCCTGACCGTGCTCACCGAATTCTTCATCGTCGTGACGCTGGCGCTGATGTGGAACCTGCTCGCCGGCTACGCCGACATCATCTCGGTCGGCCAGCAGGGTTTTGTCGGCGTCGGCGCCTACGCCTTCTTCGGCTTCACCGCGCTCGCCCACCTGAGCGTCTGGGCGGCGGTCCCGCTCGCGGCGCTGACCACGCTCGCCGTCGCCGTGCCGGTGATGGCGGTGATCTTCCGCCTGCGCACCGCCTATCTCGCCGTCGGCACTTGGGTCGCCGCCGACGTGCTGATGCTGATCGCGGGCAAGCTGCCGGGCTTCGGCGGCGGCTCGGGCACCAGCGTGCCGATCCCGGTGATCAAGCAGTTCGGCGCCCGGCTCGGCGACCGCATCGACGTCTTCTACGCGATGGCGCTCGGGCTGGCGCTGATCGCCTTCGTCGCCACCTGGATGCTGCTCCGCTCGCGCGTCGGCCTCGGACTGACCGCGATGCGCGACAACGAGGAGGCGGCGGGCTCGGCCGGCGTCGATCTCGTGCGCACCCGCATCCTGTGCTTCCTGTGGACCGCGCCGTTTCTCGGCCTCGCCGGGGTGATGACGGCGCTGGAGAAGCTGCGCGTCGCGCCCTCGGCCTCGTTCAACATCACCGACTGGACGATCGACGTCATCTTCATCGTGGTGATCGGCGGCATCGGCAGCCTCGAGGGGCCGATCCTCGGCGCGATCCTGTTCTTCGTGCTGCGCCAGCAGCTGGCCGACTTCGGCGCCTGGTATCTGATCCTGCTCGGGCTGATCTCGATCGGCGTCATCCTGTTCGAGCCGCGCGGCTTCTGGGGCGCCTGCCGCCGCTGGGGCGCGCCGGACATTCTGCCTGTGGGGCACGAGGCGGAGGCCCACGTCCTCAAGCGGTAGCGTGCTTCGACGGACGGGTTGGACTCGTTGACAACGCTCCCGGCCGTTGTCATTGTCTCCAACATGAAGGCGAATTTGCTGCTCCGCGAACGCCTCGTGATCGCGGAAAACGCGTTCGTCGAAATGCGGATCTGGCGCGTGCCGGAGGCTGTGTCGGGCTCGGCGCACGACTTTAAGTATGCGCTCGCCTATGTGGTCGCCGGCCAGTGCGTCCTTCGCTACGACAACGAGGCCGGCAAGGGCGACCACAGGCACGTCGGAAGGGAGGAAGCGCCCTACGCCTTCACCACCCCGGACGCGCTGCTGGCGGATTTCTGGGGCGACGTCGAGACATGGAGGCCCAAATGAACACCGTGACCCTCTCCGTCGCCTCCGCCGGAGACGTCCGTCGGCGCGCCCGCGCCGCGTTCGACGGCGAGGCTCAGGGCGCCCATATCTCGTTCGCCTCGGCCGAATTGCTGTGGAAGGTGCTCACCGCCAAGCGCTGGGAACTGCTCAAGGCGATGACCGGCGAGGGCGCCATGACCATTCGCGAGGCGGCGCGGCGCGTCGAGCGGGACGTCAAGGCGGTCCACGGCGACATCCACGCGCTGCTCGACGCCGGGGTGCTCGACCGCACCGACAACGGCCGCGTGATCTTTCCCTATGACGCCGTGCACGTGGACTTCACGTTGACCAAGGCGGCTTAAGCTGCGGGGGCTCCGACAGAACACGCCGCCAACGGCTCGCCGCTTTCCCGTCCCCCGGTATCGCTGTAAGGCATGAGGCGATGAAACAGGACAACGAGGCGGAACTGGCCCCGCCCGCCCGCCCGGCGGGCCTGCTCGCGCGCCAGCGCATCCTGGCCCTCGCCCATACCGGCGCCGTTTCCGCAGCGACGCCGATCGACCCGGGGCAACTACAGCCGGCGAGCCTCGACCTCCGCCTCGGGCCGGAAGCCTATCGGGTGCGGGCGAGCTTCCTGCCCGGACGGGGAACCAGCGTCCACGAGCGGCTGAACAGCCTCAACCCGGAGCGGGTGTCGCTCGCCGGCGAGGGCGCGGTGCTGGAGAAGGGCATCGTCTATATCGCGCCGCTGATCGAGCGGCTGGCCCTGCCGGCCGGCGTCTCGGGCGCGGCCAATCCGAAAAGCTCGACCGGCCGGCTCGACATCTTCACCCGCCTGATCGCCGACGGCTCCGACGCCTTCGACGCCGTGCCCGAAGGCTACGCCGGCCCGCTCTGGGCCGAGATTTCCCCGCGCAGCTTTTCGGTGCGGGTGCGCGAGGGCACGCGGCTCAACCAGTTGCGCCTGCGCGAGGGCGGCGGCGCCGTCGTGCTCGACGCCGACGCCTTGCGCGCGCGCCACGAGGCCGCGCCGCTGGTCGACGGGGCGTTGAGCGTCCGCGACGGATTGATCGTCCACGTCGGGCTCTCGGGCGAGGCGGGCGAGATCGTCGGCTACCGCGCGATCAAGAACAGCGACGTCATCGACGTCGATCGGGTCGCGGGCTACGCCGCCGCCGACTTCTGGGAGCCGATTGTTTCCCGCGCCGACCGACGGCTCGTGCTCGACCCCGAGGCCTTCTACATCCTGGCTTCGCGCGAGCGCATGCAGATCCCGGCCGACCTCGCCGCCGAGATGGCCCCGATCGACCCGGCGATCGGCGAGTTCCGCGTCCATTACGCCGGTTTCTTCGATCCCGGCTTCGGCCAGGGCCGCGACGGCCGCCCGTCGGCGCGCGCGGTGCTGGAGGTGCGCTCACGTGACGTGCCCTTCCTGCTCGAGGACGGCCAGCCGGTCGGGCGCCTCGTGTTCGAGACGCTCGCCGACGCGGCGGACGAACTTTACGGAGCGGGCGAGACCTCGAACTACCAGCACCAGGGCCTGAAGCTGTCGAAGCATTTTCGGTGACCGGGCGCTGGCGCCTCTGTAGCCGCGCTCGCCGAGCGCGGCCGACGCGGTCAACGACCGCGTCTACAACGTCCCGGAGCGGGCGAGAACGACCAGCGCCAGGGGCCGAAGCGGTCGAAGCCTTTTCGGCAACCGGGCGCCGGCGCCTCTGTCGCCGCGCTCGCCGAGCGCGGCCGACGCGGTCAACGACCGCGTCTACAACGTCCCGGAGCGGGCGAGAACGACCAGCGCCGGCCAGCAGGCCTTCGGCGACGAGCTCCTGCGCAGCCATCGCTTCGTGGCGATCCCGAGCGCGGTGTCGTCGCACAGCTGGAACTTGATCTTCGCCCCGGAGTCCGCCAGGGGTCGCTACCGTCTCAAGCTGCAGGAGCCGTTCGCGCTCGACACGCGCCTGCATCCGCCGCCCGCAATTCGGCGCACATGACGGGTTCGTCACATTTTGCTTGGCGAACCGAGCCGCTTTCCTATATGAGCCTCGGGTGGCGCGGCGCCGAGAGGCCCCGCGCCGCGAATTTTTCTGGCCGGCGGCATGCCGACCGCGCCCCGCTAACTTCACCGGAACCGGCGGAATGACCAACCCGTTCGAATTCATTCAGCAGGTGCGCTCGGAAGCGTCCAAGGTCGTCTGGCCGACGCGCCGCGAGACGCTGATCACGACCGGGCTCGTGCTCCTGCTCGTCGTCTTCGCCAGCCTCTTCTTCACGGTCGTGGACGAGGTGCTGCGGGTGCTCGTCGGGCTCGCCCTCGGCTTCGGCCGCGGCGGCTGAGCGCCGGACCCAATTCGGAAACCACATCCATGACCATGCGCTGGTATATCGTCCACGCCTATTCGAACTTCGAAAAGAAGGTCAAAGACTCGATCCGCGAGCAGGCGGCGCAGCGCGGCCTCGAAAGCAAGTTCGAGGAAATCCTGGTGCCGACCGAGAACGTCGTCGAGGTCCGGCGCGGCCGCAAGATCAGCGCCGAGCGCAAGTTCTTTCCGGGCTACGTGCTGGTGCGCTGCGACCTGACCGACGAAGTCTACCACCTCATCAAGAACACCCCGAAGGTGACCGGCTTCCTCGGCGCCGACAACAAGCCAATGCCGATTCCCGACGTCGAGGCCGACCGGATCAAGGGACAGGTCGCCGAGGGCGTCGAGCGTCCGAAGGCCGCCATCCGCTTCGAGATCGGCGAGAACGTGCGCGTCGCCGATGGGCCGTTCGCCTCGTTCAACGGCGTGGTCGAGGAAGTCGACGAGTCCCGTTCGCGCGTCAAGGTCGCGGTGTCGATCTTCGGCCGCGCGACCCCGGTCGATCTCGAATTCGGCCAGGTCGAGAAGGTCTGACGGCGGCGGTCATGGCTTCGCCGCGTCGCTCCCCGCCATGACGCCGACGCACCCCCTCGACGAGGCGGCGCGCCTTGTCCCGGTCGCCGAGGGGCGCTGGAGCGGCGCGACCCATGCCGCCTACGCCAACATGGCCGGGCCGTTCGGCGGCGCGACCGCGGCGGCGCTCTTGAACGCGGTGCTGATTGATCCGCGCCGCATGGGCGACCCGATCGCGCTCACCGTCAACTTTTGCGGCCCGATCGCTGACGGACCGTTCGAGGTCGAGACCCGGCTCCAGCGCGGCGGCCGCACCACCCAGCACTGGTCGATGGAGCTGAAGCAGAACGGCTCGGTGCTGACGACGGCGAGCGCCGTCTGCGGCGCCCGCAAGCCGGTCTGGTCGCATTATCCGGTCAAGGGCCCGACGCCGCCGCCGCCCGACGCGCTGGCCGAAATGAGCAAATCCGGGCGCCCGGAGTGGACGCGGCGCTATTCGTTCCGCTTCGCCGAAGGCGGGCTCGACACCTTCCCGCGCGACGACGGATTGATCCACAGCCCGCGCAGCCTCGCCTGGATCGCCGACGTCCCGCAACGGCCGCTCGACTACCTGTCGCTCGCCGCGCTTTCGGACGCCTTCTTCGTGCGCATCATGCACGCCCGCGGCACCTTCCAGCCGATGGCGACGGTTTCGCTGACCACCTACTTCCACATCGACGGCGACGAACTCGCCGCCATCGGCGCGACGCCGCTGGTGGGCGAAGCGGACGCCGCGATCTTCCACAACGGCTTCGCCGATCAGACCTGCGCGCTCTGGACTCCCGCCGGGCGGCTCGTCGCCAACGGCGTCCAGATCACCTGGTACAAGGAATAGCCGGCCGGGCGCGGCTGCATCGTTTCAACGCCGGGCCCACTCCACGCCTCCGGCGCGGGGCGACGTAACAATCGCCACGGTCGCGCCGAAAAGCCAGCGATGATGGCGGTCCAAGGCTCCGTCGTCTCCGTATCGAGCCCGAGGAGTGGGTCCATGCATGTCATCAGGCGCAAGGGTTGGGAGATCGCGGAGAATCTGGCGACGCCCGAGGCTCTGTTTCTCGACCGGCGCGCGGCGCTCGCGGGCCTGATCGCGGCGGGCGCGCTCGGCCTTTCCGGCGGCCGGCTTTGCGCCGAGGACGCCGATCCGTCCGCCGCCCTCTATCCGGCGCGGCGCGATCCCGCCTACGTCCTCGACCGCGAGGTGACGCCGGAGAAGTACAATCTCACCTACAACAACTTCTATGAGTTCAGCACCAGCAAACGCCTCGACGCGAGCGCGCTCAGGACCAGGCCCTGGACGGTCAAGTTCGACGGGATGGTCGAGAAGGAACAGACGGTCGACGTCGATACGCTGTTCAAGGCGATGGGGCTGGAAGAGCGGCTCTACCGCCACCGCTGCGTCGAGGCGTGGTCGATGGCGATCCCGTGGACGGGCTTCCCGCTCAAGAAGCTCGTCGAATTCGCCAAGCCGCTGTCGTCGGCGAACTATGTCCGGTTCGAGACCTTCCTCGACAAGAAGATGGCGCCGGGACAGCGGACCTTCATGCCCTGGCCCTATGTCGAGGGGCTGACTATGGCGGAAGCGACCAACGACCTCGCCTTCATTGCGACCGGCGCCTACGGCAAGCCGCTCCCCAAGCAGCAGGGCGCGCCGATCCGGCTCGCCACGCCGTGGAAATACGGATTCAAGTCGATCAAGTCGATCGTGCGCGTCTCGTTCGTCGACAAGCGGCCGGAGACCTTCTGGCAGACTCTCGGGCCGGAGGAATACGGCTTCTGGGCCAACGTCAATCCGGAGGTTCCGCATCCGCGCTGGAGCCAGGCCCGTGAGACGTTCCTCAATGACGGACAATTGCGCCCGACGTTGATCTACAACGGCTACGGCGAGCAGGTGGCGGGGCTCTACAAGGGGCTGGAGAAAGAGCCGCTGTTCATGTGATACGGCGCCGCCGCGCCGGCGGGGCGAGGAAGTTCATAGAGCGGGATCTTGCCGGCGTCGCAATCTTAAAATTATATTGAATCTGTATTACCCTTGTGACAACAATTCCCTTGACGGGACGGGCGAATACCGCCCTCTCACGGGGGATCAGTATGAGCTTGTCCGGAAGCAGAGCGCAGCGCCGGCTGAATCAGGGGCCCGGCGTCGAGCCGATCTCCGAGGGGCGAGCTAAGCCTCGCGCCGCTAGCCTCGCAATCGCCTCTCGCTTGGATGAGGTGATTGGCGAACGGCCCGCCGCGCGCGGTCGCCCAGATCGCGCTCGAGGCCTGGCCGGAGCACGAGAAGTTTCTGGAGCAAAGCTTTCGACAGCGGTCTGTCGAATTGCTTGACGCCAGCGAGTTCGTTTCTGCCGCCATCCTCAAACTCATCGACGGTCATGAAAGCCGTTTCGCGCGAAACTATCGCTGGACCTGCGACCGCATTCGTGACGAGGAAATCTTTTTTCACCGGGAGGGACGGTACAGACTCTCAACGTTCGCCGAAGCCTGCGAACAGGTTTACTCCGACGCCGAATACATGCGCAGTTACGTCGATGGGCTCCTGCTGACCCAGGC
>CAMFKX010000235.1 GCA_945957375.1 uncultured Roseiarcus sp. | reverse complement strand
GGTCTGCAGGCGCCACACCGTCAGGCCCAACAGGAGCACGGGAACGCCGATCGCGGCGGTGGCGAGGAAGAAGCGGACGTAGCCGAACTGATCGACCATCACCCCCGAGAGGCCGCCGACGAGCTTGCCCGGCAGCGCATAGAGCGAGGAGAGCAGCGCATATTGGGTCGCCGCGAAGGCCGGCGACACCAGCGACGACATGTAGGCGATCAGGGCGGCCCCGGCGAAGCCCGAGGCGAAGCTCTCGACGCTGACGGCGAGCGTCAGCAGCGGCAGGCTTGCGCCTTTCGAGGCCAGCAGGGCGAGCGAGAGATGCGAGGCCGAAGCGGCGACGCCGCCGAAGATCAGCGGCGGCATCAGGCCGAGCCGGGCGATCGCCACGCCGCCGCCGAACGCGCCCGCGATGCCGATCCAGACGCCGTAGAGCTTCGACACGGTGGCGATGTCGGACTTGGTGAAGCCGAGGTCGATGTAGAGCGGATTGGCCATGACGCCCGAGACGAAGTCGGGCAGCCGGTAGATCGCGACCAGCGCGAGGATGGCGATCAGCGTCGGGCCGTAGCGGCTCACCAGGTCGCGCAAGGGCTCGGCGAACGAGGCGGCGAAGGTCGGGCGCGCCCCGGCCGGGCGCGGCTTGTCGAGCCGGGGCGAAAGCAGACAGCCGCACATGCCGACCAGCGTCAGCGCCGCCATGGCGAGATAGGCGGCGCGCCAACTGGCGAAGTCGGCGATGTAAAGCGCGCCGGCGCCGGCGCACAGCATCGCAAGGCGATAGCCGAGCTGATAGACCGCCGACATCATGCCCTGGCGCTCGATCGGCGCCGCGTCGATGCGCCAGCCGTCGACGGCGACATCCTGGCTGGCTGCGGCGAAGGCGGTCAGGAACGCGAACGCGATGCTCCAGCCGAGCCCGGCCGCCGGCGCGCCGAAGGCGAGCCCGACGAGCCCGGCCGCGACGCCGAACTGCGCGAGCAGCATCCAGCCGCGCCGGCGCCCGAGCCACGCGCCGACGAGTGGCGGGTCGTATTCGTCGACCAACGGCGCCCAGACGAACTTGAAGGTGAAGGCGAGCGCCGCCCAGCTCATCAGCCCGATCGCCGATCGGCTCACCCCGGCCTCGCGCAGCCACGCCGACTGAGTCGAAAAGATCAGGAGAAACGGCAGCCCCGAGGAGAATCCGAGCGCGAGCATCAGCGCAAGGCGCGGGTCCCTGAGGATTTGGCGAAGCGGAGGCGAGCGGCGGATCGGCATGGACCGATCATGGCGGACAAAGGGTTAACGGGCGACTGAAGAGTGTCGCGATGCGTATCGCCGATCCGCGCAGGATGGCTGAAGGAGTTACCGTAGAAGTCCTTTCCGCCTGCTCGGATCGCTCCGGCGAGGGCGGACGAAATCCCTAGGGACGCCCGTCGTCCCGGTTCGCCGCGGCCCGCAAGGACGGCGCGCCGGCGGCGAGCGCCGGCGCCTCGATCGGGGCGGTCTTCAGCGCCCTGGAAACGATCCGCCCGATCATCAGGGTCAGCAGCAAGGTCGCCACGACGCCGACGACCAGAAACGCCATACCGACCCAAGTTTGCGCGACTTCGGAATGCACGCCGCTGGCCGCGAGCGCGCCGACGGTCACGAACCCGAACAACGCCGGCAGCGACGCGAGCGTGCCGAGAAGATAGTCGCGGAACGTCACTCTCGAGAGCCCGAGGAGGTAGCTCGTCACGGCGAAGGGCGCGATCGGCGACACGCGCAACAGGCAGACGATCCGCCAGCCTTCGTTGCTCAGGGCCTCGTCGATCGCCGCGGCGCGGGACCTCCCGCCGACCCAGCGCTCGATGAACGGCTGGAACAGCGAGCGGCTCAGGAGGAACGTCGCGGTCGCGCCGATCAGCAGCGTCGCAGTCGAGAGCGCGAAGCCCCAGACGATCCCGAGCGTCGCGCCTGCCGCAACCGCGAGCGCCGACGCCGGCACGACGCCCACGACGAGGGCGAAGATCTGCGCCGCCGCCAGGTGGACGCCGCCCAGATTGTACGCCCAGTCGGGAATGGCGGCGAGGCCCGAGGAAAATATCGCCAGCGATTGCGAGAACACGGGGCCTCCTATCCGGGACTGCCTTCAAGCAGCGGCGATTGCAGGAGACCCATGCGATGCAGGCGGTAGCGCGCCGCGGTGTCGAGCACGCCGAGCCCGTACGTCACGCTGCGGCGGAAGTTGATCGACGAGGCTTCCTCGAAATACCGGGTCGGGCACGAGATTTCCCCCAGCCGGAGGTTCCAGGCGACCGCCATCGCGATGATCTGATTGTCGAACACGAAGTCGTCCGAGCAACGATCGAACGGCAACGTCTCGAGCGCGGCCCGGCTCCAGGCGCGATATCCGGTGTGGTATTCGGACAGCTTCTCGCCGAGCAGGATGTTCTCGACGAACGTGAGGCCGCGGTTCGCCACGTATTTGTAGAGCGGCATGCCGCCGGCGAGCGCGCCCTTGCCCAGGATGCGCGAGCCCATCACGACGTCGTATTCTCCCGAGACGATCATCGACGCCATCGCCGGCGCCAGGCGCGGAGAATACTGATAGTCGGGGTGCAGCATCACCACGACGTCGGCGCCGCGATCCAGCGCGGCCCGATAGCAGGTCTTCTGATTGCCGCCGTAGCCGCGGTTCTTGTCGTGGACGAGGGTCGGGATTCCGAGCGACTTCGCCAGTGCGACCGTGTCGTCCCGGCTGGCGTCGTCCGTCAGCAGAATCTCGTCGACCACCTGGCGGGGGATTGCGTCCGGGGTTTGCTGCAGTGTGCGCGCTGCGTTGTAGGCCGGGAGGACGATGACGATCTTCTGTCCTTCAAGCACCATGGCCTCCGTTGTAGCACGCCGCAGTCGTCGGTTCCGATTTCACCCTTACGGTCGTCGGATTAAACGGATGACGTCGTCACCCTTGCTGCGAACATCGGCCCGTCGGGCTTCGGGAATGCGTTCTAGTCCCGGCCGCTATGGGTGCGGGGACTGCATGCTCTTCATCTTATCGTGAAGCGCATTCCGGTAACCAGCGACAACGCCGTCAGGGAAAACGCGCCAAACCGATCCTAAGGGGGTGACTTTGTAGAGCGCCATCTCTCCGTGCGAGGCGACGACGCCGACGAGCGCCGCAAGTCCCAGCACGGCGCCGCGCAAGGCGCCGATCCCCTTCTCGCCATAGAGCTTCGTCGCCTCGTTCAATCCGAGGTAGGCGCCGAGCAACAGCAGGGGATAGAAGTCGAGGCGATAGCGGTAGCACATCGCCGGGGCGCAGAGCAGAATAAGGCCGGCAAGGCTCAGCCCGATCAGCAGCGCCGCCGCGGAGACTGGCCTGGCGATATGCGACCGTCCGCGCACCGCTCGCCAGACGAACCAGACGAACAGGCCGACGAGCACCGGGTCGGTGACGAAGAACGTCGACGGCGGCCCCTCGCATAGATCGAACAACTGGCGCAGCGGCCCGAGGAACATGTAAGGCGCGCCCGCCGTCGGCGCGGCCCAGATCGGGAAGAAGTAATAGATGAGCCCGAAGGGCGCGCGCAGGACGTTGAACAGCCCGTACTTGTCCAGGCGCGCGAGGCTTTCGGCGTGGCCCGCTTCGAGGTTAACCCCATAGTGGCGATAGTCCTGGAACACCAGGGGATCGCCCCAGCGCTCGTAGTTCACGCCGAGGGCGACCGCGGCGAACAGGCCGAGCACGACCAGCGGCGCGATCAGGGCGAAGCGCGCTCGCCACGACGGCGCGAGATAGGCCTCGACCAGGACGAGCAGTCCCAGCGCGCCGTACAGGCCGACGCCGCACGAGACGCGGGCGTTCAGCGCCAGCCCGGCCAGGACGGCCATCGCGATCAGCCGCGCCAGCGGAAAGTGCGCCTCGATCAGGCCTCGCAGGGCGAGCAACACGAACCCCGCGCCGATCGCCAGGCCCCAGAAACAGACCTCCTGATAGATCGACAGCCGCAGAAAGGCGACTTGCGCGCCGGAAAGCAGGAGGACCACCGTCATCATGACGGCCAGGAAACGCGTCCCCGGACCGTCGGCGGCCTTCTCGAGGACCAGCCGCAGCGCCAGCAACTGGGCCCAGAGCCCGAGCCCGAGGGCGACGACGGACGACAGGAACGTCACGTCGAGGTTGCGGGCGCCCGGAATCAGCATCAACGGCAGCCGCAGCAGCCCGAAGAACACGCCCCAGTAGGTGTAGGCGTTTCCGTCGCGCAGGAAGGCCTCGAACTGCACCGCGTCGGGATCCACGTCGAACCGACCCTGCAGCATGTGGTCCATCATGGAATTGAACGTGAGGCCGAGCGGAACCGCAGGAAACGGCGTCACGTGGCCAGCGGCCAGGACGAACGCGTAATAGGCTGTGAAGATCACGGTGAGCACGGCGAGCGCCCAGCGCCGCCGCAACACGGACACGATCCCGCTGCTGTCGCGGTCGTGCCTTGAATGCCAAAGCGTCGCCGATGTCTGATGGTTCATGCGCCCGCCGCCCCAAAGATGCTGCTCGCCGCCGATCCGCACGAAATCTTCAGCGCACAGCCCCCGATCGCGCAAAGCGGCAGCAATAAGCGTTCCAGCCAGCCGATTCGTCCGGCGCCGCCATCGCGCCGGTCGGCCAAACCCCAAGTTCGGCCGAAACCGCGGGCGCAGGTCTCGGCGTCCGGCGACACGGACGTAAACAAGCCTTTGCGCTGACATAGCCGAGCTTTGCATTTTGCGCCAGCGGCCGCCTTTGGCCTGCGACGCCGCGTCTCAGCTTGGCGGGCGCGCCGGGACTTGAAGCGCCCGGGCCTTCTTCACGTCGCGTCGTGAAAGATGATTCCGAGAGTGAAACGCTCGCCGCGCCGGATGCGGCTGACGCCGTGGCGCAGCGCCGCGCGGTAGGGCCCGTTCGCCCCGCGCACCGGACGGTCGCGCACGGCGAAGATCACGCCGTCGCCCTGGTCGAGCGGGACGACCTCGGCGCGCGACTGCATACGCGGCCGCTGCTCGGTCAGGACGAAGGCGCCGCCGTCGAAATCCCGCCCGGGCGCCGAGAGCAGGATCGCGACCTGCAACGGGAAGAGCAGCGCGCCGTAGACGTCCTGATGGAGCCGATTGAAGTCGCCCTCGCGGTAGCGCAGCAGGAGCGGCGTCGGCCGGGTCTGGCCGGCGGCGCGGCAGATGTCGCGGAACGCGTCGTGGTCCGCCGGATAGCGGGTCGCGACGCCCATCGTCTCGTTCCAGCGGTTGGCGATCGGCGCCAGCGGCGGGTAAAGGCCGCGCCGCAGCGCCGCGACGGGCTCGGGGAGCGGATCGGCGAAGTAGCGATACTCGCCCTGCCCGAAACCATGGCGGGCCATGACGATGGTCGAGCGGAAGCGGCTGTCGTCGGGATAGAGGCCGGCCAGCGCGCGGCAGGCGTCGGCGTCCAGCAGCCGCGGCGCGACGGCGCAGCCGTAGGCGTCGAGGTCGCCTTCGATGGCGGGCCAGGCGAGCGAATCGGTGTCTTGATGAGCCATGGTCTTTGCCAGACGGTTGTGTCGTCGCATCGCTAACTCGTCCGACTTCCGATCAGCCACCCGATTCCGCTGACCGGGGTTTGCGCCCGGACGGGCCGCTGGCAGCGCCCACAAGGTGTGGAGTGCAGCGGCGAACACATGTTAGAATTCGATGCCCCCTCGGCGGACTGCGCTTCGGAGCATGCCAAGATGAACACAAGGGAAGCTGTCTCGGCCGCAAAATCTTACCTGAAGGAGGTCTACGCGGACGAGCGGATCACAGATATCAGCCTCGAAGAGATTGAAAGTCTCGGGGATCGCTGGATCGTCACGCTCGGTTTCTCTCGTCCGTGGAACACGCCAAGAACAAGGGCGCAGGAGGTCCTGGAGAATATCGGAGCGGCCTCGCCATTGCGGCGAGCCGAAAAGGTCATCACTCTCTTTGAAGATGGAAGAGCGCCTTCGATGAAGGACAAGCCGCGAGCGCTTATGGCGTCATGAACGGGCCTGTGATCCTGGATACGAATCTCCTGATGCTTCTCGTCGTAGGGAGCACATCGAGAAATTACATCGCAGCTCACAAGCGCCTTGCCGCCGATTTTACATCCGTACATTTCGACGTGATGGTCGAATTGATCGGCGCGTTTTCGGATATTCTCCTCGTTCCAGATATCGTCGCCGAGACGTCTTCGCTTCTGCGGCACATAGCAAATCCGATGCGCAGATCCATTCTGAGCACTTTCAAGGAATTGATTCTCGGGGCCGTCGAGGTTCCGGTCGCAAGCATGTTCGGAGCCAACCGCGATGAGTTCCATGACCTTGGAGCGACGGACGCCGTCATCCTGCACGTTCTGAGCTTGAAAGAGGTGGCCGCAACCCTGATGACCATCGACCAACCCCTGCTCCATCGAGCCGGCGCACTGGGCTACGACGTCTTCGATTTCCGACAGTTCCTGGATTGAGCCCTCCGAGCTCAGTCGCACCCGCACCTCACGCCGTCCTGCGCATGGCTCCCTCGGCCGCGTCGGCGATCGAGCGGGCGCCGAACAGGATGAAGATCAGGCCGACCGCCCGCGTCACCGCGACGCCGTGGGTGAGGAAGAACTTGCGCACCGGGGCGAGGCCGGCGACCAGGATCAGCGTCGCGTCGGCGAGCAGGAAGCCGGCGAAGGCGGCGAGGAACATCGGCGGCGCGTCGGCCACCTTCAGCGCGCCGATATAGGGCGCGACGATCGCCGAGAACATCGCGAGCGCGACCGGATAGGACTTGGGATTGGTGAGGCCGAAGGCCATGCCGGTCGCGAGCGGCCGCTCGGCGCCGACCGTCCTGGGCGGCGCGTCCTTGCGGGTCATCAGCGCCCGCGCCCCGAGGTAGCACAGGTAGACCCCGCAGACGAAGCCGAGCGCCTGGAACAGGGTCGGACCGAGCGTGTTGGCGCCGATGATCGCCGCGACCGCGAGCGCCCCCCAGACGACGTCGCCGACCAGGTGCCCGCAGACGAACCACGCCCCCGCCCTGCGCCCCCGCGCCGCCGCGAGCGTGAACACCGCGAGAAACGCCGGACCCGGCGTCACGACGTAGAGGTAGGCTGCGACAAGGGTCGCGATCAGGAGGCTTGGACTGGTCATGCGCGCCCGGGTTCATCAAGAAGAACACCATGAGACACGAAGCCTTCGTGGATCTTCGTGAACTTCGTGGTGAAATGTCTTAGCACCCGCGACGGCAGGGCATCTATCGCTTCTCGTCCAGAAGCCGCTTCAGCGCGTACAAAGCCGCATGCGCTTCGCGCGGGCTCATCGTGTCCGGATCGAGCGCCGCGACCGCGTCGCGCAGCGCGTCGTCGCGCGGCGGCGGCGGCTCGTGCGGCTCGTAAGAGAACAGCGGCAGCGAATCGAGCGTGCCGCTCGGGCGCGCCGCCTCGAGGTCGGCGAGCACCTTTCGCGCCCGCCGCACTACCGACGCCGGCAGGCCGGCGAGCTTGGCCACCTGGATGCCGTAGGAGCGGTCGGCGGCGCCGGGCACGACCTCGTGCAGGAAGACGAGATTACCCTTGAACTCGCTGACCCGCATCGTGAGGTTTCTCAGCCTCGGCAACGTGTCGGCGAGCTGCGTCAGTTCGTGGAAGTGGGTCGCGAACAGGGCGCGCGAGCGGTTGGCCGCGTTGAGGTGCTCGACGCAGGCGTAGGCGATCGACAGGCCGTCGAAGGTCGCCGTGCCGCGGCCGATCTCGTCGAGGATCACCAGCGAGCGCGGCGTCGCCTGGTTGAGGATCGCCGCCGTCTCGACCATCTCGACCATGAAGGTCGAGCGGCCGCGGGCGAGGTCGTCGGCGGCGCCGACGCGCGAGAACAGCCGGTCGACCACGCCGATATGGGCGCGCGCCGCGGGGACATAGGAGCCCATCTGGGCGATCAGCGCGATCAGCGCGTTCTGGCGCAGGAAGGTCGACTTGCCGGCCATGTTGGGGCCGGTGACGACGGCGATCTGCCCGCCCTCGGCGATTTCGCCGGAGAGGTCGCAGGCGTTGGCGACGAACGGCTCGCCAGCGTTCTTCAGCGCCGCCTCGACCACCGGATGGCGCCCGCCCTCGATGCGGAAAGCGAGCGAGGAATCGACCAGAGGGCGGGTCCAGTCGCGCCTGACCGCGAGTTCTGCGAGCGCCGCCGCGACGTCGATCGTAGCCAGCGCGGCGCCGAAGGCGCGCAACCGCGCGCCCTCGGCGAGACAGGCGAGGCGCAGGCGCTCGAAGGCCTCGAGCTCGAACTTCAGCGCCCGGTCGGCGGCCGAGGCGATCTTGGCTTCGAGGTCGACCAGCGCGCTGGTGGTGAAGCGCAGCGCCCCCGCCATGGTCTGGCGATGGATGAAGGTTGCGTTGAGCGGCGCTTTCAGCAGCGGCTCGCCCTGCGCCTGCGGCGTCTCGATATAATAGCCGAGGAAATTGTTGTGCCGGATCTTGAGCTGACGGACGCCGGCTTCGTCGGCGTAGGCCGCCTGCATCTGGGCGATCACGCGGCGGCTCTCGTCGCGCAGCGCCCGCGCCTCGTCGAGCGGCGCCAGCGCGCCGGCGCGCACGAAGCCGCCGTCGCGCTTGATGAGCGGCAGGTCGTCGGCGAGCGTCGCCGCAAGCTCGGCGGCGAGCGCGCCGCAATCGGCCGAGAGCGCGACGAAGGCGCGCAGCAGTTCGGGCGGAAGCGCCTCGGCGGCCGCCAGGAAGACGCGCGGATCGGGCTTGCGCAGGCCGGTG
>CAMFKX010000234.1 GCA_945957375.1 uncultured Roseiarcus sp. | reverse complement strand
CCGAAGGACTGCGGCGCTTGCGCGCGTCTGGCCGAATTCCGCGCGGATAACCGGGCCGCCTTCCCCGACTGGTGGAACGGCCCGGTGCCGTCGTTCGGCGATTCGGACGCGCGTCTCCTGATCGTCGGCCTGGCGCCCGGGCTGCGCGGAGCGAATCGGACCGGACGTCCGTTCACCGGGGACTACGCCGGCGACCTGCTGTACGACACGCTGATTCGTTTCGGCCTCGCCGCCGGGACCTACGACCGCCGGCCGGACGACGGGCTGCGGCTGGTCGATTGCGCGCTGGTCAACGCCGTGCGCTGCGTACCGCCGCAAAACAAGCCGCTGCCGCAGGAGATCACCGCCTGCCGGGCGTATCTGACGGGTTCAATCGGCGCTTTGCCGCGGCTCGAGGTGATCCTGGCGCTGGGCCGGGTGGCGCACGAGACGGTTTTGCGGGCGTTCGGGGCCCGCCTCGCCGCGCATCCCTTCGCCCACGGCGCCCGGCACGAACTGAAGACGGCCGATGTCGTTCTCTTCGACAGCTACCATTGCTCGCGCTACAACACCAACACCGGCGTCCTGACCGAAGCGATGTTCCGCGACGTGGTCGGCGCGGCGCGGTCGGAACTGGCGACCGCCTGAGGCGCGACAGGGAGGACGAGGTGACGAAGAGCCTGTTCGGGACGCTGGACGGCGCGCCCGTGTACGAGATCGCAATCACAAGGGGCGGCGCGAGCGCGAAAATCCTGACCTATGGCGCGGTCGTGCGCGACATCGTCGTTCCGACGGCGAACGGTCCGCAGCACGTCGTCCTCGGCCTCGACTCGCTCGAGGACTATGTCGCCCATTCCCCGCACTTCGGCGCGGTCCCTGGCCGCTACGCCAACCGGATCGCCAACGGCCGCTTCAGCCTCGACGGCCAAGCCTATGTGCTGGATCGGAAGCCGGGCGAGAAGCACACGTTGCACGGCGGTCCGAACGGTTTCGGCAAGCGGAACTGGAAGTTAGCGGGGCACGATGAGACGTCGGTGGAACTTCGGCTCGAGTCGCCCGACGGCGACGCCGGCTTTCCCGGCGCGGTCGTCGCAACCTGTCTCTATCGTCTGGCGGAGCCCGCGACACTGCGGGTCGAGCTGACCGCGACCACGGACCGGCCGACGGTAGTCAATCTCACCCAGCACAGCTACTTCAACCTCGACGGCTCGGCCGACATTCTCGACCACGAGACGACGCTGTTCGCCGACTTCTACACGCCGTCGGACGCGGACCTCATTCCGACCGGCGAGATCCGCTCCGTCGCGGCGACGCCCTATGATTTCCGTTCCGCGCGTCCGGTGCGCAACGCCGCCGGGGTCGCCTACGACACCAACTTCGTCGCCTCGAACCCGATCGGGGAGGGCGGTCTGGCGCCGATCGCCCGGGTGCGCTCGCCGAAGAACGGCCTGACCCTGTCGCTGTTCAGCGACCAGCCGGGCGTGCAGTTCTACGACGCCGCCAAACTCGCCGTCCCGGTTCCCGGGCTCGGCGGGGCGCGCTACGGCGCCCACGCCGGTCTGTGTCTCGAGCCGCAGGCGTTCCCGGATTCGCCCAACCGGCGGCACTTCCCCTCGACCACGCTGCGGCCGGGGCGGACGTACCGCCACGTCAGCGAGTTCCGCTTCGCCTGACGGGGCGGGCGGGGCTCGACGCCCCGATCTTACTCGCGCCCGAGGCTTTCGCCGGGGCCGGCCTCGGCCAGAGCCTTGCCGACCTCGAGGCCGAGATCGTCCATCGAGGTCTGTTCGCGCACCGAGAGATCCTCGCCCTTCGCCTGACGCTCGGCCTGCTCGACGGAGCGGGCGACGTTGACGGTGACGATCGACTCGACTTCCGGGTGGAGGTGAATCGGAACCTTGTGCAGGCCGAGGGTCTTGATCGGCTGCTGGATCGCCACATGGCTGCGCTGCACCGGATGCTTGGCCGCGGTCAGCGCCTCGGCGATGTCGCGCGCCGACACCGAGCCGTACAGCTGCCCGGTCTCGCCGGCCTGGCGAATGATCACGATGGTCGCGCCCTCGATGGTCGAGGCGACCTCGTTGGCGGCGCGCTTGAGTTCATGGTTGCGCACCTCGAGGTCGGCGCGCTGGGCCTCGAACTTCTTCTTGTTCGCCACGGTCGCGCGCAGCGCCTTGCCTCGCGGCAGCAGGAAATTGCGGGCGTAGCCGTCCTTGACTTTGACGGTGTCGCCCATGTGGCCGAGCTTGCCGATGCGCTCGAGAAGAATGACGTCCATGATGGTCTCCTATTTCTGCAGTTTGGGTTTTGTGGCGGGAGGGAGGGCGGCGCGGATGCGCAGCCGGGTGAAGGCGTCGACGACGCCGATCAGCGCCAGCGCGGGGAGCGTGTACTTCGCCCGCAACAGGCAGCATGCGTAGAGCGCGACGAGCATCAGCAAGCGCAGCTTCAGGCCGCGCGACAGCGCGTGGGCGACGGCGAGGCCCTGCAAGGCGAAAGCCGCGCCCAGCCCGCCGGCGACGACGGCGCAATATTGCGACGCCGGCGGATGAAGGAGCCAGGCGCCCGCGGCGGCGAGCACGGCGAGGAGGCCGAGCGGCGCCGGAATCCAGAGCGACGTCGGCAGATCGGGCCACGGCCTCTGCAGCCGGTGGGACAGCTGGACCGAGCGGGCGGCGGCGTAGAGGTTGACGCAGAGCATCAGCAGCGTCGAACCGGCGATCGTGGCGGGACCGATGCGCACCAGCGTCTCGGCGAAGGCCTTGGCCGCCGCGGGGTCGGCGTCTTCCAGCGCTTCCTTCGCCAGGGTCGAGAGCGCCTGGGTCACCGCCAGGGCGCCTTCCGTATAGCCGCGATAGATGACGATGACCGAGGTCAGCACCGCGGCCGCGCCGGCCATGCCGACGATCGCGGTCAGCGTCACCACCGCGCCGACCGAAGGGTAGACGGAAACCGCCGAGAAGCGCGCGGGAAGATATCGCGCGAGCGGGGTGACGGCGAAGGCCGAGATCAACCAGGCGGGCGCCGCGACCGAGGCGGCGAACAGAACGCCGGACAGCGGCTCGGCGATCAGGCTCATGCCGGCCACCGACGCCGCGGCCGCGATCGCGCCGGCGTCGAGTCCCCAGCCCATCGTCGCGATCATGATCGGCAGCGGCGCCAGATAGGCGAGCAGCATCGCCAGCGCGCTCGCCTGGGCGCTGACCGCGAACAGAAAGGCCGCGGCGCAACCTGCGCCGAAGGCGACCGCATACCGTTGAAACATGGCGCTGTCCCGCGAAGTGCGGTTAGAAGCCGGGACGCGCCCGGCTCCAACTGCCGCCGCGGACGGGACGAGCCCGAACGCGACGACCGGTCGCTAGCGAATCCGCGTCAGCGGATGACGTAGGGCAGCAGACCGAGGAAGCGGGCGCGCTTGATCGCCTGCGCCAGCTCGCGCTGCTTGGGCGCGCTCACCGCGGTGATGCGCGACGGCACGATCTTGCCGCGCTCCGAAATGTAGCGCGAGAGCAGGCGCGTATCCATGTAGTCGATCTTGGGCGCGTTGGCGCCGGAGAACGGGCAGGACTTGCGGCGGCGGAAGAAGGGGCGACGGGGGGCGGAGGCCATCAGTTTGCTCCAACGTTCATGTCTTCACGCGGGCGACGCGGCGGGCGGTCGCCGCGATCGCCGCGATCCGGACGGTCGCCGCGCGGTCCGCGGGGTCCGCGATCGTCGCGATCGGAATCTTCGCGCTTGCGCAGCATCGCCGACGGGCCGGCCTCGTGCTCCTCGACGCGGATCGTCAGATAGCGGATCACGTCTTCGTTGATGCTGAGCGTGCGCTCGAGCTCGATGACCGCTTCGGACGGGGCGGAAATGTTGAGCAGGGTGAAGTGCGCCTTGCGGTTCTTGCGGATTCGGTAGGCGAGCGACTTCAGGCCCCAGGGCTCGACCTTGGTGACCGCGCCGCCGAGCGAAGCGATTTTCGTCTTGATCGTTTCCGTCAGCGCCTCGACCTGCTGGGGCGTGACGTCCTGGCGCACCAGGAAGATGTGCTCGTAGAGAGCCATATTGTGCCTTTCTTTCTTCTGCGCCGCGTCCCGCGCGGAGCCCCTCGAGCCCAGGAAAGGCTCGAACCGGATCATTCGAAGGCGGGAACACGGGAAGACGGGCCAAGAACCCTGCCGCGCGCAGGCGCAGCCTTCCGTTCAGCCCCCGGCGGGACATGACGAGGCCGGTCTCATAGCGACGGATCGCCGCGACTGCAAGGGCGATCTTTCGCGCCCCGCAGATCGTCGCGCGGCCGGCGGAGCCGCGCCGATGCGGAACAAGGGCAGGGACGCCGCGTTGGCTTGCGGGCGCCCGAGCCCCTCAACCGGAGATCAGGACATGGGCCTGTTTACCAAAGACATCAAGTCGATGGACGATCTGTTCGTCCATCAGTTGCAAGACGTGTACTATGCCGAGAAGCGAATTGTCGGGGCGTTGCCCGACATGATCCAGAAGGCGACCACCCCGCAGTTGCGTCAAGCGTTCGACAGCCATCTCGCGGAGACCCGGAACCAGGTCCGGCGGCTGGAGCAGGTGTTCCAGATGTGCGGGACGCAGGCTTCGTCGGTGAAATGCCCGGCGATCGACGGGATCGTCGAGGAGGCCGACGAGGTGGCCGGAGAGGTCGCCGACAAGTCGGTGCTCGACGCCGCGCTGATCGCGGCCGGGCAGTCGGTCGAACACTACGAGATCGCGCGCTACGGAACGCTGATCGCCTGGGCGAAGGCGCTGGGCCGCGAGGATTGCGCGCAGATCCTCAACGAAACGCTGGAGGAGGAGAAAGCGGCCGACGAGAAGCTGACCGCGATCGCCAGGCAGGGCGTCAATCAGGCCGCCGCGTGACGGCGACGTCAGGCAACGGCGAAACAAGAGAAAGGGCGGCCCCGCGGGGCCGCCCTCATTGTATCCGGGGGATGGCGACGCCTCAGCGCCGCCGCTCCCAACCGCGCCGCGCCGCCTCGGCATGACCTTCCGAGTCGCCCGACCAGCCGCCGTGGCCGCTGGAGCCGTGACGGTCGTCGTCATCGTCGGAACGGCCGCGTCGGCTCTCGTAGCCGCCGGATCCGCTCGAACCGCCGCCGGAGCCGCGCCGTTCTTGGGACTCGTAGCGACCCGCCTCGTAGCGGCGGCCGGAGCGGCCGTTGTCGTCGTCCTCGCGTCTTTGCGAGCGGTGACCTTCCTCCCAGCCGCGGCGTGCGGCCTGCGAATGGCCCTCGGAATCGCCGTACCAGCCGCTGCGGCCGTGGTCCGAGCCGCTCTCCCAGCCGCGCCGCGACGCCTCGGAATGGCCTTCGCGATCGCCAAACCAACCGCTGCGGCCATGCTCGGGATTGTCCCAACCCCGACGCGAGGCTTCGGAATGGCCCTGCTGATCGCCGAACCATCCGCCCTGGCCGCGGTCGCGCGAGCTCGAGCCTGAGCGCCGCTCGTCCTCGTCGTACCCGCGCTGGGACGACTGCCGGTAGCGGCCGCGATCGTCGTCTTCGTCCTCGTGACGGCTGCGCGAACGCCGCTCGTCGTCGCCGACGAAACGTCCGCCCTCATCACGCTGCGGCATGCTGCGCGAACGTCGCTCGTCGTCGCCGACAAAACGTCCGCCCTCGTCACGCTGCGACATGCTGCGATACCCGCCGCCGCCGCCACCGTTGCGGCCGTATCCTCGCTCCTCCTCAGGGAGGAAGCGGCCTTGCTCGTCGCGATCGCGACCTTGAGAGGAATACCTCGGCATATAACGCTCCCGTTCACTCTGCTGGCGCTCTTCGTGGACGGAGAGGCGGCGGGGCGCCAGCTCTTCGATTGCCTCTCCGATGGCGTCGTCGTCGAGTTCGCCGAACTTTTGCCGCGCCCGCTCGAAGCGCTTGTCGATTTCCGGCATCGGCAGGCGGCCGGACGACAGGAAGGACTCGATCGCCTGGGAAAGGCCGCCTTGCTCGCGTCGTCCGAGTTGGACGAGGGCGGAGAATTCCTGGGCGAGCGTCTCGATTGCGGCCTTCTCGGCCCCGCGCGGACCCTGATCGAGCAGGTTTGCGAGCAGGAGGTTGACGATATCCTTGCGGATCTCGACTTCGGCCAGAACCTCAGGGACGGAGTCGGCGCCGCGGAGGCCGCGCAACACGTCCCGTTCGACCGCGTTATGCGGCAGCCAGACCGCCGCGAATTCCCGCGCGACGGCGAACGGCTCGGCCGATCGACCGGACCGCTTGTCGAGGATCGCATGCAGGGCCTTGTGCTGGGACTTCATCCGCTCGATGAAGGCGGGCGCATCCTGGCTGTCCTTGCCCTTGCCGCCGCCCCTGGCCTCGCCGGGCTTCGCCTCGCCGGACTTTCCTTCGCCTGACTTCGCGTCGCTGGACCTGGCGTCGCTGGACCTGGCCTCGCCGGGCCTGGCCTCGCTGGACTTGGCGTCGCTGGACTTGGCGTCGCTGGACTTGGCGTCGCTCCCTTCAACAGACTTGGAGTCCTTGGCCTCCTTGGCGCCGGCGGAAGACTCGCCAGCGCCCGGTTGGGCGGCTCCGCTCTTGCCGGCGGTCCCGCCGCCGGGGTTTTCCGATGCGCTTTCCGTTTCGCCCGCAGGCTTGTCGGAAGGTTTTGCCATGGCGCGCTCCTCGTTGGGATCCCGCGCCTCCAACGCCCTCCGCCGCCGGCTGTTCCCAACCAATTCGCATCAGCGTCAATATCGGGCCCGCGCCGCGCCGCCGTCGCGCTCCCGCGGCGCGCCGTTCCGCCGCCGCCTGCCGGCGGCTCAGAGCGGCTCGGGCGGGCGAAAGGCCAGAACGCGATCGGTCGGAAAATCATAGAGTTTTCCGGTTTCGCTCCAGGTCGGCGAGCAGATCTCGACCAGCTTCGGGGCGAGATCCTGCGGCGTGCGCAGCGTCGTGGGGTCCTCGCCCGGCATCGCCTTGGCGCGCATCAGGGTTCTGAGCGGCCCGGGATTGACCAGCATGACGCGGACGGCGGAGGTGTTGAGCGTCTCGGCGGCGTAAGTTCGCGCGATCGCGTCCAGCGCCGCCTTCGACATCGCGTAGGGGCCCCAGTAGGCGCGCAGGTCCGCCCGGCTCGCCGCGGCCGACGTGACGAACGCGACCCGGCCGGCGGCCGAACGGCGCAAGAGCGGGTCGAGCGACCGGATCAGCCGCCAGTTGGCGGTCACGTTGACGGCCAGCACCTCGTCCCAGTCCTTGATGTCGACGTGGTGCAGCGGCGAGAGGACGCCGAGCACGCCGGCGTTGCCGACCAGCGCGTCGAGGCGGCCCCAGCGGCGATGGATCGCCTCGCCGAGCCGGTCGATCGCCTGGAAATCGCGGAGATCGGCGGGCACGAGCGTCACCGGGCTTCCGTCGCCGGGCCTCAGCGCGCGGATCTCGTCGTCCAGCTCCTCGAGCGCGCCCTGGGTGCGCGCGAGCGCGATGACATGCGCGCCCGCTTGCGCGAAGGCGATCGCCGCCGCGCGGCCGACGCCGCGCGAGGCGCCGGTCACCAGCACGATGCGACGGCTTTCGTTCTCAAGGGGCGCGTTCATCGACACTGCGCATCGCCTTTGCTAATGTTTGTCCAGAGGACGCGGAACAGGGCCGCGCGCGAACTGGACTGGGGCAGGGCTTTCCGGCCGCGGCGTCGCAGACGCTACAGGCTTAGGCGGGCGGCTTATGGACTTGCCCGGGGCGAAAATAAAGTCCAGAACGCAAGCGAGATTGAAACGCCGGGCGGCGAGGCCGACCCGCAGGTGGGCTGGCGTCCGGCGGGCGCCTTGGTTTTGAGGCGCAGGATGTCGAACGCAAGAAACGGTCGCGAATCGGGGAAAACCGTGACTCGCGCGGACCTGTCCGAGGTCGTCTATCAGCGCGTCGGCCTGTCACGCACCGAGTCCGCGGAGCTGGTGCAGTCGGTGCTGGACGAGATCTGCGACGCGGCCGAGCGGGGCGAGACGGTCAAGCTGTCCGGCTTCGGCTCCTTCGTGGTCCGCTCGAAGGGCGAGCGCGTCGGACGCAATCCCAAGACCGGGGTCGAGGTGCCGATCCTGCCGCGGCGGGTGCTGGTGTTCAAGCCGTCGAACGTGCTCAAGGCCAGGATCAACGCCAAGGAGAATGCTGCGGCGAAGGAATAGCCGGCGCGACTGGCGCTCCGGCGCGCGACGGAAGATAGTGGAAGCCCCCGGCGGGATCGATTCGGCCCCCGCCGGCCCCGCCGCGAGCGACGCCATGGAGAAGAGCCCGGAGGCCTTTCGGACGATCAGCGAGGTCGCGGCGTCGATGGACCTTCCGCAGCATGTGCTGCGATTCTGGGAGACCCGGTTTCCCCAGATCCGGCCGCTGAAGCGGGCCGGAGGCCGGCGCTATTACCGCCCCGACGACGTCGACCGGCTGCGCCTGATCAAGCGCCTGCTCTATGAAGAGGGCTATACGATCAAGGGCGTGCAGAAACTCTTCAAGGAGCAGGGCGTGCAGGCGTTGACCGGCGGCGGCTTCGATCCGCGAGCGGCGCTCGTCGAACCGGGGGCCGACCCGCTGGCCGAGGCGCCGCCCGCGGTCCGCCGCCCGGCGGACTTCGAGGCCCCGGCGTCGCACGGCGTCGGCGCGGGCCGGGCCGACCGGGCCGACCTGGAACTCGAAGTGTTGCGCGGCGCGCTCGCCGACCTCGCCGAGGCCTTGCGCATCCTTCGCCAGGCGCGCGTGCCGGAGACCTGAAACAATCGCCGCGCGGACGCATTGCCAGCGGCGCCGGCCTTCCCTATAAGGCGCTCCGTCGGAGTGTAGCGC
>CAMFKX010000233.1 GCA_945957375.1 uncultured Roseiarcus sp. | reverse complement strand
GCTGGCGCCCGCGACCGGCGTCGCCAGCGCGCCGATCCCCGCCGCCCCGGCCGTCGCCTCGACAGCTTCCGCAGCGCCCGTCGGCGGATCGAAGGTCGGCTGGAGCGCGGCCGGCGGAACCCCGATCGTGGTCGCCAACGGCGAATCGGTCGAGACGCTCTCGCGTCGCTACGGCGTGCCCGCGTCGGCGCTGCTCAGCGCCAACGGGCTGTCGAGCCCCTCCGACGTCAAGGGCGGCATGCGCATGGTCGTGCCCGTCTACAGCGCCGGCGGCCGCGCCGTGGCGTCGGCTGACGCGGCCAAGGCCGCCGACGCCGAGGCCAAGCCGAAGAAGCGCGCCGAAGACGTCGCCGCGGCCGACGACAAGGAGAAGACCGCGAAGGCCGTCAAGGACGACAAGGCCAAGGCGAAATCCGAGGACAAGTCCAAGACCGCCGACAAGGCGAAGGCCGACGACAAGGCGAAAGCCGAGCCGAAGGTCCCCGACGCCAAGCCGGACCTGCCCTTGAAGGACTCCGCCAAGACCGAGGTCGCCGCCGCCAAAGCGGCCGCGAAGAAAGGCGTCGACGACACGCCGACCGGCAACGTCGATCCCAAGGCGGCGTCCGCCAAGGAGGCGGTCACCGCCACCGAGGCCGACGCGTCGGGATCGAATCCGGAATTCCGCTGGCCGGCGCGCGGGCGGATCATCCAGGGCTTCAAGTCCGGCGGCAACGACGGCATCGACATCTCGGTTCCCTCCGGCACCTCGGTGCGGGCGGCCGAGAGCGGCGTGGTGGTCTATTCCGGCGACGGCCTGAAGGGTTACGGCAATCTGGTGCTGATCAAGCATCCCAACGGCTACGTCACCGCCTACGCCAACAACGGCGAACTCGACGTCAGGCGCGGCGAACAGGTCAAGCGCGGCCAGATCATCGCCAAGTCGGGCGAGACGGGCAACGTCAACGCGCCGCAGCTGCATTTCGAATTGCGCAAGGGATCGACCCCGGTCGATCCGACGAGCTTCCTCGCCGGGCTCTGACCGGCAGGTTCGCGACGTCCCGCCTCCGGTCGGGACGGGTTCAGGCTCCGGAGTCCGTCGCCAGACGGGTCCGGGCGCCCAGCATGGCGGCGGGTCCCAGGAAAGGCCCGCCGCCTTTGCTTTGTCCGCGGCGGGACCTTACGGAAGCGCATGACCGCCAGACCCCTCGACGCATTCGGCGCGGCCCTCACCTTCGTCCTCTGCGTGGTCTGGGGCTTCAACCAGGTGGCGGTGAAGCTCGCGCTCGCCGACGTCGGTCCGGTGGCCCAGACGGGGCTGCGCTCGGCGATCGGGATCGTCTGCGTCGTCGCCTACGCGCGGTTCGCCCGCCGCCCCATCTTCACCCTCGACGGAACCGAAGCCGCCGGCGCGCTGGCGGGCTTGCTGTTCACCGCCGAGTTCGTCGCGCTCTACGAATCGCTGCGCTGGACGACGGCGTCGCGGGCGACCTTGTTCATCTACGCTTCGCCGTTTTTCGTCGCGCTCGGCGCGGTGTTCCTGATGAAGAGCGAGCGGCTCGATCGCCGTCAATGGCTGGGGCTCGCGCTGGCGTTCGCCGGGGTCGCGCTCGCCATGCTCGGCCGCTCGCCCGGAGGCGGGCTGTTGGGCGACGTCCTGGCGCTGCTCGCCGCGGCGCTCTGGGCGGCGACCACGATCGTGATCAAGGCGACGCCGCTCCGGCGCGCCGACCCGCTCAAGGTGCTGCTCTACCAGATCGCGGTCGCCGCGGCGGTCTCGCCGTTCCTGGCCTGGGCGCTCGGCGAAGCTGCGCCGCGGAGCGTTTCGGCGCAGACGCTCGCGCTCCTCCTCTGGCAGGGAATCGTGGTCGTCGGCGTCAGCTACGCGTTGTGGTTCTGGGCGCTCAAGCGCTACGTCGCGCCGCAGCTTGCGGCCTTCACCTTCGTGACGCCGCTCGTCGGCGTGTTGGCGGGCTGGCTGGTGTTCGGCGACGCGATCACGCCGGGGTTCGCGGCGGCGATCGTTCTGGTGACCGGAGGGCTCGCCCTGGTCACCTGGCCGGCGAAACGCTGAACCCGACAAGGACCGCGTGAAAAAATGGGCGGAGCCGCGCGATGCAGTTCCGCCCATTTCCGGATGATGGCCTGTTCAGGCGGCGCTCCGACGCGAGGCGCGATACCCGAACGAACCGAGGGCCAGGAATCCCATCGCCATCATCGCCCAGGTCGAAGCCTCGGGGATCGCTCCCTCCGGCGTCCGGTCGCCGACCACGCCGTCGCCGCTCTGGTAGGTGACGTCGGTCAGGTTGATCCCGGGATCGACCTCGTATGTGCCGTACAGCGCAGCGACGATTGGCGTGGAGAACGGCACGCCGTTCATGCCTTGGGTGTTTTCGTAGGCCTGGATCGCGGTGTTGCAGATGGTGCTGGAGAGGCCGCATAAATTGACGTAGTCAGCGTCCAGTTCCGCCTGAGCCTGCGTCAAGTAGGTGCCGCTGCTCTGATTTGATGTTGTGGTGATAATGAGCTGATCCGATCCGAGCGTGACGCCATTAAGAGAAAATGTTAGCGTTGCGCCGAATATGATCGAGTCGAGGCTGCTTGTTCCATTAGTATAGGTAATCGTTCCAAGTTGAATCGGCGTCGATTGATCCTGAAACGGCACGGTAGCGCCGGTAAAAGTCAATGTGCTGTAGTTTGTTCCAATCGGTGGCGTTGGATTCGTACCCCAGGTCAATGTGCTTCCGCCGCCGCTGATCGTCGTGGTGGCCGGCGCAGACAAGGTATTGTCGTAGTACGTGTGTCCTCCGATGGTGGGAGTGTTATATATATTTCCGATATACACGGGATCGCTGAACACGCCCATGATCTGCTGACTCGGCGTCGCGGAGACCGCGGGCGTGTTGCAAATCAATTGGGTTAAGCCGCCAACGCATAATATTGAAATGCCTGCGAGCCGAGGCATGGCCCTGCTCCCCTGCTAAGGCTTGCGAAGTTGCAAGCGTCAACAAGCTACTCCCAGTTGGCGCCGTCAGCAATATACGAACCGGCGGAGTCTCAACGCGGTGAGACCATGCAAAACCCGGATATGGCTGCGCTTTCGTTAAGTCGAAGTCCGTGCAGGTTGCTTTCCGATGTCAGGGCTGCTCGCACTCGGGGAATGCGAAGGCTTGCTCACGAGCGCAGAGGCGCCGTCGTCGACCTTGCGGCGGCGACCTGAACACTGTCACGCGACATAGCCCGCGTTCCGTCGTTCGGTTTGGCGCGGCTTGCAGGTCCGGGGCGGCCTCAGCGCGGGCGAGACGGACGGGGCGGCTGCAGTCGCACCGCGACGTTGGGACCCACCCACCGCGTCAGTCCGGCGCTCGGCTCGGCGGACGGCGAATCGACGGAGATGAGCTCGTGCTCCCTGGCGCTTCGCTCGAACAGCTCCGCCTTGCTCTTGATGCGATAGGACGTATCGTCGGCGCCGTCGGACGGCAGCAGGCGTACGATTTCGAACGGGCCGAGCGGCTTGGCCGTCGGCATCACTTTGGCATTGAAGTCGACGGTCTGGCCGACCGCAAATTTGTGGGGCATCGCATTGCATCTCGCAAGGCATGGAAAAGGGCCAAAAACAGACTGGCCCTTCGCTGGATCGGATCCGCAAGGTCCCGCCGCCGCCTCCGAAGGTCTCCGGGCGGCGGACGACAGGACGTTCCGGGTCCTAGACCGCTTCGAGCTTGTCGGCGGACACCTTGCCGGTGCGCGCGTCCTGGACCAGCTCGAAGCCGATCTTCTGACCGTCGCGCAGGGTGCGCATGCCGGCGCGCTCGATCGCGCTGGCGTGGACGAAGGCGTCCTTGCCGCCGTCGTCAGGTTGAATGAAGCCGAAGCCCTTTTCGGAATTGTACCACTTGACCGTGCCCATAATCATGACGACTGTCCTTGAACAGATGTGGGTCTGCGACTCCGCACCGCGAAGCCCCAACATTCGATTTTTCGAGGAAGAGCGTCAGAGACTGTGACCCCTTGGGGCTCAGGCGAAGATGGTCCGACCGAATATCGAGAAAGCGAAAATCCCATAAAATTACGCCTTTTCGAAGGCGCGCGGCCGCCTCGACTGCGCGCGCCGCGTCACGAGGCGCGGTCGAGCGGCCGCCCCAGGCGGCCGGCGAGCTCCTGGATGTACTGCCACGCCGTCCGGCCGGACCGCGACCCGCGCGTCGTCGCCCATTCCAGCGCCTCGCGCTCGATCTCGTCCGCCGGCGCGTCGAGCCCGAAATGGTCGGCGTAGCCATGCACCATGGCGAGATAGTCGTCCTGGCTGCAATGGTGAAAGCCGAGCCAGAGGCCGAAGCGATCCGACAGCGACACCTTCTCCTCGACCGCTTCGCCCGGGTTGATCGCGCTCGACCGCTCGTTCTCCATCATCTCGCGCGGCAGCAGGTGACGGCGATTCGAGGTGGCGTAGAACAGCACGTTGCCGGGCCTTCCCTCGACGCCGCCTTCGAGCGCCGCCTTGAGCGACTTGTAGGAGGCGTCGCCCGCGTCGAACGACAGGTCGTCGCAGAACACGATGAAGCGGTAGGGCGCCTCGCGCAGGATCGCCATCAGCGCCGGCAGGCCCTCGATGTCCTCGCGGTGGATCTCGACCAGCTTGAGCCTTCCCGCGACGCCCGGCTCGCGGTTGATCGCCGCCTGCGCCGCCTTGACCAGCGACGACTTGCCCATCCCGCGCGCGCCCCACAGCAGCGCGTTGTTGGCCGGCAGGCCGCGGGCGAAGCGCTCGGTGTTCTCTACCAGCAGGTCGCGCACGCGGTCGACGCCGCGCAGCAGCGCCAAATCAACCCGGTTGACCCTGGCGACCGGCGCCAGCGCCCCCTTCTCGGCCCGCCAGACAAAGGCTTCGGCCGCATCGAAGTCAGGCTTCGCCGGGGCAGGGGGAGCGAGCCGTTCGAGCGCCTCGGCGATGCGGCGGAGCAGGGCGTCGTTCAATTCAAGCTGCGGCAAGGGAACCTCGGGACAGGAGCGGCGGCACGCTCTGCCACAGTTTTGCGGCCGGCTCCAGAACGACGGCTCACGACGCAGGCGTTGCGAAAAGGGGTTGCCGTCGATAACAAGCACCCTCAACGGGGAAAGCTTCGTGAGCAACTTTGTCGACCAGGCGTACCGGTTCGGAGAGCGGCTGCGCAGGCGCCGGCGGGCGGCGATCGAGTCGTTGATCGACGACGCGCACCGCCGGCGCGGCTCCGTCCGCATCCTCGACCTCGGCGGACGCAAGGCGTACTGGAACATTTTCGACGACGCCTATCTCGAGAGCCGGAACGTCTCGATCACGCTCGTCAATCCGGAGATTGTCGCCCCCGCCCCGGAGTCGGGCCGGTTCGTCGAGATCGCCGGCGACGCCTGCAATCTGCCGCAGTTCGCCGACAACGCCTTCGAAGTGGTGCACTCCAACTCGACCATCGAACACGTGGGCCACTGGGACAACGTGGAGAAGTTCGCCAGGCAGGCGCGCCGGCTGGCGCCCGCCTACTATGTCCAGACGCCCTACTACTGGTTCCCGGTCGACACGCACGTCCTGCTGCCGCTGTTCCATTGGCTTCCGGACGTCGTCCAGGCCAAGATCTTCGCCCACACCCGCCTCGCCGCCTACGGGTCGTCGGTCGACATCGGCGCCGCGATGCGCAGGGTGCAGGACGCGCGCCTGCTCGACCGCGAGCAGATGGCGTTTCTGTTCCCCGACGCGCAAATCCGGTTCGAATGGTTCGGGCCGCTGCCGAAGTCGTTGATCGCGGTGCGGCCGGCCGCAGAGTGACGCGGCGCTACGACCAGCTGTAGGCGAACATGCCCATGACCACGATCACGATGACGGCCGTCAGGACGTAGTGCTTCGCCGTCCAGCGGTGCATGGTCGGGGCGTCTTCGATGTCGTCGTGGCGCTTGGGTCGGGTGCTCATGCGGCGCTCGTAGCATGTCGCACGGCGCTCTGGAAACCGCGTGGAAACCGCGGGCGCGAATGGCGTTCACAGACTATTCATGCCAATCATTGGACATCTTGCGGGGAGGGCGTCATGTCGCAGCATTGCCGGCGTTGGTTGTCTTTCGTTTCGGCTCTCTCAGCGCTGCCGTTTTTCGGCGCTGGCGCGTCTGCGGAGCCGGTGAACTGCAAGGGCGAAGTCGCGAGGAACTCTGTGAACCTCGTCTGTTACGATAACGCCGGGCGGGTGGCGGCGAAGATCATCGGCAACGGGAAACACGCACGCGCGCGTGTCGGAGGCGGACCGGCCATCGCATCGAGGATTATCGGAAACGGCGACCGCGCAGACGTCGCTGGCGAGGCCAATCTGCAAGGCGCCTTGGTCAACAAATAACGGCTTCGTCGCCGCCCCTGTCATACCAACCGATCCGATGCTATATATCGCGAACGGCGCCGGGCCTTGAACCCGGATGACGGAGAGAAACGATGGCGTCCAGACTCCTGCGGCGGCAGGTGATGACCTTGACGGATGCGGCCGCAGCCCGCGCCCGCGAATTGATCGAGAACGCCGGCAGGCCGGTGGCCGGCTTGCGCGTCGGCGTGAAGAACGGCGGCTGCGCCGGCATGTCCTACACCATGGAGCTCGCCGACGAAGCGTCTCCGCTTGACGAGGTGGTCGAGGCCAAGGGCGTCCGGTTGCTGGTCGACCCGAAGGCGGTCCTGTTCCTGCTCGGCGCGGAAATGGATTTCTCCGTCGACCGGCTGTCGGCCAGCTTCTCGTTCCACAACCCCAACGAAACCTCATCCTGCGGCTGCGGCGAGAGCGTCGCCATCACCCCGGCGGCTCCGGAAGCGCTCAACGCTCCGGCATGACGCCGGACGACCTCAGGGCGCTGTTCGAGCCGTTCGCCGCCGTCGCGGTGAAGCGCATGTTCGGCGGCTGCGGCGTCTACGCCGACGGGCTCTGCTTTGCGATTGAAACCGGCGGCGAAGTGTTCGTGAAAGTCGACCGCGAGACCGAGGCTGCGTTTTCCGCCGCCGGCTCGGCGCCGTTCGTCTATCACGCCAAGGGCAAGCCGATGACCATGGCCTACTGGTGTCTGCCGGCCGGCGCCTTTGACGACCCGGACGAACTGAACCATTGGGCGGCGCTCGGCCTCGACGCCGCGCGCCGGGCCGCAGCCGCCAAGGTCAAGCCGAAAAAGAAACGGCCGCCGAGCGAATCTCGCGCGCGCCGGGACAGGTCCGTCACTTGAGGCGCGCGACCGCGACGACGCGCCGCACGGCGTCGATTACCGCCTGCGGCCGATCGATCTGGATATAATGCCCCGCGCCGGGGACGATGCGATCGTCGCCGAGCTTCGATAGCGCGGCGAGCCGGTCGTGGCCGGCGCGCCATTCCGCCTCCACCTTCGCCGTGTCGGCGGCGGGGACGCCTGGCCCGCCTTGCTCGACGCCCCGCGTCAACACCGCGAGCGGTTTTGCGCCGAAGGACGGATTTGCGCCCTCCAGTTCGGCCGTCAGCCCATCCGGCTTGCCCTGTTGCGGCAAGAAGGACTGCCGCTCGGAAATCTGCGCCTCCCACACCCGGGGCAGCGTCTGGAGGCGGACCATGGTCTGGCGCAAAGCGGGGTCGAGCGCGGGATCCCCATCCCAGTCGACCAACAGGCAGTCGCGCGCCTCCTGCGACGAGGGCTCGGCCAGCATCCCCTTCCGCGCCAGCGCCAGGCAGGCGCGCCTGGCTTCGAGCGACCGTTCGAAGGCCTCCTGCATCGCCTTCCGGTTCTCGGGCGGCAGGACCGCCTGCATGGCCTGAAGTTCGCCGGCGAAGGCCGGATCCACCAGGACGGCTCCCGCGATGTCGTCGGGATAGGTCGCGACATAGAGGAGACCGATCGCGCCGGCGAGCGAGTGGCCGACGTAGATGAACGGCGCCGGGATCCGCGCGGCGCTGGTCAGGCTGTGCAGGTCTTCGACCGCGCCTCGGAGATTGAACGGGCGATCGGCGGCGTCGCTGAAGCCGAGACCCGCACGGTCATAGGCGCAGACCCGGGTGACCTTGGCGACCTCGGCCTGGACGTAGCGCCAGGCGGCCATGCCGTCGCCCGCCCCGGCGTCGAGCACGACGGTCGGGCTGCCCGACCCTTCGCAATAGAGATTGAGCCGCCGGAACCCGTCGAGAGCGATCAGGCGCTGCGCGGTCGCGTAGACGGCGCTCGGCACGGTCTCCGCCCGGGAGGGACCGATCAGCGCCATGGCCGCCATTGCGGCGGCCGTCGCGACGACGCGGACGAGGGAGAGGGCCTTCTTTGGCGACGGCATGAGGCGAGACTCGGCGCATGGGACGCACCGGCTTTGGCACAATCGGCGGCGCACCTCCAGCGCGCGAGCCGCCGGGCGCCGCGCTATAGGCGGCGCGCGATCGCCTCGACCGCCGCGACGCTGATCCCGACATAGGCGGCGAGAATGACGGCGCAGACGGCCATCAGGCGGAGGTTGACGATCAGCCCATCGCCCGACCAGGCGCTGTCGGCCTTGATCGCGCCGTAGAGCAAGCCGAGCGCGACCGCAGCGGCGATCAGCCAAGCGACGCCGGTGGCGCGGCTCAAGCGGTGCAGGCCGATCGGAACCGCGATCCCGAACACCAGCACGGCGAGGATGGGGCGGAAGCTGGATTTCAGCATCGCGTCCCGTCCCGGCGGGCGTCAGTCTTCCGACGTGCGCTCATGGTCGTGGGGAGAGGGGCTGCGCTTCGGCACCGGCCGCAGCAGGAATCCCGGCACATGGTCGCCGAGGCCGATCACCGGCTGATCGTCGTCGCGCCGGGCATGGTCGCGCCGGCCGCCGCCAGCCGCGCTGTGACGCGCGGCGCGGTCGCGGATGCGCTCCTGTTC
>CAMFKX010000232.1 GCA_945957375.1 uncultured Roseiarcus sp. | reverse complement strand
GGGCCGTCGAGGCGGTCGAAGGCGTGGCCGGAGCAGGCTTGGCCGCGGCCGGCGTCGCCGAAGGCGGCGTCGCGGTCGCTGGCGCGGCGGCCGGCGTCGACGAAGCCGCCGGAGGACTCGTGGCCGGAGCCGCAGTCTCGGCGAACGCCGCTGCGGTCAAGAGCGGCGCCCATGCGACGGCGCCAGCCAGCAAAACGCGTATCTTCATAAACTCGGGACCCGCCGCGTGCGCGCCGCGCGCGCCCTTCTCGAAGCGCGCGCCGCCGCCGTATGATTACCTCTAGCTTGGTTACTAAATTCCCACCAAGGCAAGTTTGCGGCGGTTATTGTCCGCGGTCCGCCCGGCGCCGGCCAGGAAAACTCTCGTCTTCCTCAGCCGGCGATCACGATGTGCAGCCGGCGCGGCCCGTGGGCGCCGAGCAGCAGGGTCTGCTCGATGTCGGCCGATCGCGACGGTCCGGTGACGAAGTTGAGCGTGCGCGGCGCGTTCCCCTTGCCGTAACGGCCCCGCAGCCGCGCGAAGGCGGCTTCGTAATCGGCGACGACATCCTCGCGTCTCAGCACGACGATGGCGTTGTCGGGCAGGAAATTAAGGGTCGTGGGATTGTCGGCGCCCGAGACGAGCGCCAGCGTCCCCGTTTCTGCGATTCCCGCGAACGCCATGGCGACGGCGTTGAGGTCGTGGCCGTCCGACGCGCCGAACAGGATTTCCAGCGCCGTGTCGCCCCAGGGCATGGCGGCGAGACGCGCGTCGTCGCCCATCCGCAAGGTCGCCGCACAGTTCGATTCGCGCAGATAACGGGCGACTTCCGCCGGGACGTCGGCGAGCGAGGCGATCTCGGCGACGCTCGCCTGCGCCCGCTCCGCCTCCGCCCGGAAGGTCGCGACCCGCGTCGCAACGTCGCCCTGGCCGCGCGCCGGCACGATTCCGGGCGGCGCCTCCGCGAGTCGCCGCTCGACCTCGAATCGGCGCGGCGCCTCGCCGCCGGTGACGCCGAGCGAACGGCGCAGGTTCTGGAGGATCGCATCCCGCGGATTCAATTCACCGCTCCGCTCTTGGCCCGCCACTGGCTCTGGAAGGTCGCCCGCTCGGGCGCGGCGAGGTCGCGGTAGTCGGTCCAGCCGCCCGCGAGCGGCAGCGAAGCGAACCGGCCCTTCTTCCGCCCCGCCCAATGCAAAGCGCGGGTGAAGAGGCCGGTCGCGAATCGGTAGAGCGTCGGCCGCTTGGCGAAAAACGCCCAGAACCGCAAGCCGTAGCGCTGCGCCGCCGGCGACAGCGCGCGCTCGAACTCGCGCTCGCGCCAGTGGCGCATCATCTTCGGCAGGGGGATGCGCACCGGGCAGACCGCCTCGCACCGGCCGCAGAAGGTGGAGGCGTTGGGCAACTGGCCGCCCTCGGCGACGCCGATCAGCGAAGGGGTCAGCACGGCGCCCATCGGCCCCGGGTAGACCCAGCCGTAGGCGTGTCCGCCCACCGCCTGGTAGACCGGGCAGTGGTTCATGCAGGCGCCGCAGCGGATACAGCGCAGCATGTCCTCGAACTCGCCGCCGAGCATCGCCGAGCGGCCGTTGTCGAGGATGACGACGTGGTATTCCGACGGGCCGTCCTTGTCGCCTTCGCGGCGCGGCCCGGTCGAGAGGGTGGTGTAGACCGAGGCGTCCTGGCCCGTCGCCGAGCGGGCGAGCACCCGCAGCAGCTGCGCCGCGTCCTCGAGCGTCGGCACGATCTTTTCGATCGAGGCGATCACGATATGGACGCGCGGCAGGATCTGGGTCAGGTCGCCGTTGCCCTCGTTGGTGACGATGATCGAGGTCCCGGTCTCGGCGACGAGGAAATTCGCGCCGGTGACGCCGACGTCGGCGGCCATGAACTTCGCCCTGAGCTCGGCGCGCGCCTCCGCGAGCAATTGCTCGGGCTGGCTCAGGTCGCGGTCCGCCGGCCGGTCCAGGTGGGCCTTGCGGAACTCCCGTTCGACGTCCTCCTTGGTGACGTGGATCGCGGGCGCGATGATGTGCGACGGGGTCTCGCCGCGCAACTGGATGATGTACTCGCCGAGGTCGGTCTCGACCGCCGCCATGCCCGCCGCCTCGAGCGCCGCATTGAGCCCGATCTCCTCCGAGATCATCGACTTGCCCTTGGTGACGGTCTTCGCGCCGCGGCGCTTGCACAGGTCGACGATGATCCGGCGCGCCGCCTCGGCGTCCTCGGCCCAGTGCACATGGCCGCCGGTCTCCACGACCTTGCGCTCGTAGGCCTCGAGATAGAGGTCGAGATGCGCGAGCGTGTGATCCTTGATCGCGCGGGCGCTGTCGCGCAGCGCCTCGAACTCGGGCAGGCGCGCGGCCGCGAGGGCGCGGCGGCCGGCGAAATTGCTGGCGTGGACCAGCGCGCCCTGCAGGCGAGCGTCGGTCAGCGCGTCGTGGACGTTGCCCTTGAACCGCGGCGTGGTCGCGACGACGGTCATGGCTTGATCTCCGGCTCGCCGATCGCCGGCCCGTCGGCCATGCCGGCGAGCACCTCCGCCACATGACGCACGCGCACCGGAGAGCCCTCGCGCTGCAGCTTGCCGGCCATGTTGAGCAGGCAGCCGAGATCGCCGGCGATCAGCGTGCCGGCCGCGCTCTTGCGCACGTCGTCGGCCTTGCGCGCGACGATGGCGTTGGACAACTCGCCGTATTTGGCGGCGAACATGCCGCCGAAGCCGCAGCAGGTCTCGGCCTCGTCGAGCTCGACCAGGGTCAGGCCCTCGACGCTTTTCAGCAGGCGGCGCGGCTGCGCCTTGACCTCGAGCTCGCGCAGGCCCGAGCACGAGTCGTGATAGGCGACGGTTCCCTCGAAGCGCGCCGCGACCCGCGTGACCCCGAGCACGTCGGTGAGGAAGCTGACGAGCTCGTGGGTCTTGGCCGCGAAGCGCTCGGCGCGAATCGCCATGTCCGGCTCGCCGGCGAACAGTTCCGGATAGTGCCGGATAAGCATGCCGCCGCACGAGCCGCTCGGCGCGACCACGTAGTCGCAGCCCTCGAACGCCGCGATCGTCTGGCGGGCGATGTCCGCCGCGGTCGTGCGGTCGCCGGAATTGTAGGCCGGCTGGCCGCAGCAGGTCTGCGCCGGCACGACCACCTTGCAGCCGGCGTCCTCGAGCAGCTTGACTGCGGCGAAGCCGACGGTCGGGCGCATCAGGTCGACGAGGCAGGTGACGAAAAGGCCGACGCGGGGCTTGACCGGGCGCCCGGCGCCTTGTTCGTTGGACATGTCGGCCGAACTCCTCCCCGCGCGCCGGTCCGCGGCGCCCTTGTCGCGTTCCAAACGTCCCCATAAGGTCGCACAATGGCCGCCGACATCGCAACCCGCGTCTACAACCATACCTTCCGGATCGACCCGGCGATCCGGACGCTGCTGGACACGGATTTCTACAAGCTGCTGATGCTGCAAATGATCTGGCGGATGCACCCGACCCGGCGGGTGACCTTCCAGCTGATCAACCGCACCGCCTCGATCCGGCTCGCCGACATCGTCGACGAGCGCGAGCTGATCGACCAGCTCGACCACGCCCGCACCCTGCGCTTCGCCAAGAACGAGCTGATCTGGCTCGCGGGCAACACCTTCTACGGCACGCGGCACATCTTCGAGCCGGATTTCATGGAATGGCTCGCCCATTTCCGCCTGCCCGACTACGAGCTGACCCGGCGCGACGGCCAATACGAGCTGACCTTCTCCGGCCTCTGGGCCGAAACGACGATGTGGGAGATCCCGGCGCTCGCGATCATCAACGAGCTGCGCGCGCGCGCCGCGATGCGCGGCATGAGCCGGTTCGATCTCGACGTCCTCTACGCCCGCGCCAAGGCGAAGCTCTGGTCCAAGGTCGAGCGGCTGCGCGTGCTGGAACGCGAGGGGCCTTTGCGCGTGTCGGACTTCGGCACCCGCCGCCGTCACGGCTTCCTGTGGCAGCGCTGGTGCGTCGAGGCGATGCAGGAGGGGCTCGGCGGCAGCTTCATCGGCACTTCGAACGTCAAGCACGCCATGGACACCGGCCTCGAGGCGATCGGCACCAACGCCCACGAGCTGCCGATGGTCTACGCCGCGATCGCCCGCGACGACGCCGAGCTGCGCGAGGCGCCCTACGCCGTGTTGCGCGACTGGTCGACCATGTACGGCGGCAACCTGCTGGTCGTGCTGCCCGATTGCTTCGGCACCACCGCCTTCCTGCGCGCCGCGCCCGACTGGGTCGCCGACTGGAAGGGCGCGCGCCCCGATTCGAAGCCGCCGATCGAAGCCGCGCGCGAGCTGATCGCCTGGTGGAAGGCGCGCGGACGCGATCCGGGAGAAAAGCTGGTCGTGCTCTCGGACGCGATGGACGTCGATTCGATCGAGCAGGCGGCGCGGGCGCTGCGCGGCGAGGTCAATCTGTCGTTCGGCTGGGGCACCAATCTCACCAACGATTTCCTCGGCTGCGCGCCGGCCGGGGCGGACGGCCAGCTCAAGGCGATCTCGCTGGTGTGCAAGGTCACCGAGGCCGACGGCCGGCCGGCGGTGAAGCTGTCCGACAATCCCAACAAGGCGCTCGGGCCGGTCGAGGAGATCGAGCGCTACCAGCGGGTGTTCGGGGCGAAGGGGATGGCGAAGCATCCGGTTCTGGTCTGAGGGCGGGAGGGGCGGGTGAGTTTCGCGGGGTTCGGGCCGGAGGCGCTGCCGTTCTTCAAGGCGCTCGCCTTCCACCAGACGAAGGAATGGTTCGAGGCCAACCGGGCGATCTACGAGGCCAACGTCCGCAAGCCGATGGGCGACCTGGTCGAGGAGGCGGCGGCGCGGCTCGCGGAATCGAAAATCCCGATCAAGGGCGACCGCAAGAACTCGCTGTTCCGCATCCATCGCGACGTGCGCTTCGCCAACAACAAGGACCCGTACAAGACCAACGCCGGCCTCGCGATGACCCGCTCGGGATCGAAGAACGACCCGGGCGTGCTCTACTTCCACCTGTCGCCGGAGGAATGCTTCTTCGCCGCCGGCTTTTACCAGCTCGACCCGCCGCGCCTTGCGAAGCTGCGCGAGGCCGCGGCGCGGGCGCCCAAGGTCTACAAGCGGATGCTCGCCAAGTTGCGCAAGGACGGGCTCGCGCTCTCCGACGAGGACGCGCTGAAGCGCGCGCCGCGCGGCTTCGAGGCAGTCGAGGACCCGGAGATCCTGTTCGCCGCGCGGCAGCGGCATTTCATCTGTGTGCGCCCGGTGGCGGAGGCGGAGATCCGCGAGCCGGCGCTGGTCTCCTCGTTCTGCCAATTCGCCGCGGAGGCGCTGCCGCTGCTGGAATGGGGCTGGAACGCGCTGACCGAGACGCGGTAGACTGACGTCATGGCCAAGGTTCTCCCCTCGATCGACGCGGCGTGCCGCGCCTTCATCGCCCGCCAGCACGTGTTCTTCGCCGCCTCGGCGGCGCCGGGCGGGCATATCAACATCTCGCCGCGTCCGAGCGACTGTTTCGCCGTGCTCGACGAGACCACGGTCGCCTGGCTCGACCGAACCGGCAGCGGCGCCGAGACGGCGGCGCATCTCAAGGCGGACGGGCGGCTGACGGTGATGTTCTGCGCCTTCGACGGCCCGCCGAACATCCTGCGCCTGTACGGCCGCGGCGAGAGCCTGCGTCCCGGCGGCGACGCCTATCGCAGCGTCCTGGATGCGGCCTTCGGCGGCGTCGCGCCGGTCGGGACCCGGCAGATCGTTCGCCTCGGCGTGGATCGGGTGCAGACGTCGTGCGGCTACGGCGTGCCGCTGTTCGACTACCGCAGCGAGCGGCCGTCGCTGGAAAACTGGGCGCAGGCGAAGGGGGAAGACGGGCTCGCAGCTTACCGCCGCGAGAAGAACGCGGTCAGCATCGACGGGTTGCCGACAGGGCTCGACGAGCCGGCAAATCCGAGATCATAGAGCGCGGGCGCCGCCCTCAGGCGGCCGCGGCGCGTCGTTTCCACAGGAAATACCCCATTCCGCCGAGCGCGAGCAGGGCGAAGGGCGACCCGCCGAGCAACGGCAGCGGCGATTCGGCGGCCGCGCCGCCCCCTGCGATGTCAGAGCAGGCGTGGCCGTTGCCGTTCCCGTTGTTTTGGCCGCCGTTGCCCAAGCCGTTGTCGCACCCGTCAGCGTGCGCCGCCGGAGCGCTTGCAAGGAAAGCGGCAAAGGCTACGGCTAGCGCGGCCCCCGAAGCGTTGCGTGCCATCGAGCTCTCCTACATTGATTTGTCAACATACCACGTTGACCGTTCATCGAAGTGTTAACATACTGCCCCGGGCCGTTCAAGCTTGCTGAACGACGGGAGCCGGATCGCCTGTCTCTCGGGGTGAGCGTCGAGCGCGAACGCGGATCGGCGACGCCGCCACGTCGGCCGTCGTTTTCGGGTGGCGGCGACCGCCAGCATCGGCGAGGATCGCTGCGAAAACCGGAATTTGCACCATGCTCGACAAGCCTTCATTCCCGCCGGAGAGCGCCGACTACGCCACAGTCCGGCGAGCGATTGAATTCCTCTCCACCCGCTGGCGCGACCAGCCGTCGATCGAGGACGTCGCGGCCGAGGTCGGACTGTCGCCGTCGCATTTCCAGCATCTCTTCAAGCGCTGGGCGGGGCTGACGCCGAAAGCCTTCCTGCAGGCGATCACCATCGAGCGGGCGCGGGAATTGCTGCGCGACTCGGCCAGCGTCCTCGATGCCGCCTATGACGTCGGTCTGTCCGGCCCGAGCCGGCTGCACGACCTGTTCGTCACCCACGAAGCCCTGACGCCCGGCGACTATCGCCGCGACGATCTGGAATTGCGCTACGGCTTTCACCCGTCGCCGTTCGGCGAGGCGATCGTGGTCTCCGCGCCGCGCGGCATGGCCGGCCTCGGCTTCGTCGACGACGGCGACCGCGAAGCGGCGCTCGCCGACATGACGCGGCGCTGGCCGCGGGCGCGATACGTCGCGGACGACGCCTTCACCGCGCCCGCGGCGGCGCGCGCCTTCGATCCGACCTTGTGGCGGCCCGACGCGCCGCTGCGTGTGGTGATGATCGGCAGCGACTTCGAGGTTCGGGTGTGGGAGACGCTGCTCTGCGTGCCGATGGGGCGCGCGACCACCTATTCCGACATCGCCCGCAAGCTCGGCAAGCCGAAAGCCGCCCGCGCCGTCGGCGCGGCGGTGGGAAAGAACCCGATCTCCTTCGTCGTGCCGTGTCATCGGGTTCTCGGCCGATCCGGCGCGCTCACCGGCTACCATTGGGGCCTTGCGCGCAAGCAGGCGATCATCGGCTGGGAGGCGGGGCGGGTCACCGACGGCTAGAGGCGATCTTCGAAGGCGTCGCCTTCGCCGGGAATGGGGATTGCCGCGGCCGGCTACGAGGCCGCGGGCTTCGCAGGCGCGGCGGGCGCCGAGGGCGACGCCGGAAAGCGCATGTCCGCCTCGCGCATCCGGCGCAGGATCTCGAAATTCAGTTCGCTCTGCGCCCGCCCGGCCATCTCGACGTCGTCGACGAAGCACACCAGGTTGAACTTGAACGCCCACTCGCCGAAGTCGACGAATTGCACCGAAGGCGCCGGGATCTTGAGGACGAGATCGTGCGCCTTCGCGGCGTCGATCAGGATCTCGCGCACCTTCTCGACGTCGCTGTCGTAGGGGACATTGACGGCGATCAGGATTCGACCGATCCGGTCGGGGTTCACCCAGTTTTTGACGACGCCGCTGACCAGACTCGAGTTCGGCACGATCACGGTCGCCCGGTCGAAGGTCTCGATTTCGGTGGCGCGGGCGTTGATGCGCCGGACGAAGCCCTGATCGGTCCCGACCATCACCCAGTCGCCCACCCGGACGCCGCGCTCCCAGAGCAGGATCAACCCGGAGACGAAATTGTTGGCGATCGACTGCAAGCCGAAGCCGATGCCGACCGAGAGCGCGCCGGCGACGATCGCGAGCTTCTGGACGTCGAGGCCGACCTGGGCGGCGCCGAACAGCACGGCGACGGTCGCGCCGATATAGCCGAATATCGTGCTGATCGAGTTGCGCACGCCCGCATCGAGCTGGGTCTGCGGCAGCAGCCGGTCGCTGAGCCAGTTCTGGACGATGCGCGCGGCGAACATCATCGCCGCGAACACGAGGACCGCGCTGAGCATCGACGACAGCGACAGGGTGACGCCGCCGACCGCAAAGCCGAAATAGGCGGAGCGCAGCGATCCCATCCAGTCCTGCGACTGCACGCCCCAGGGCTCGAGCACGGCCGCCGCCGCGATCACCACCAGGACCAGGCGCGCCACGCCCTGAAGCACGACGACGACCTGCGCCAGCACGCTCCGGCGCAGCCCCAACATCATCCTGAGCCACGCGCCGACGGCGCCGTCGGGATCGAAAACAGCCTCGGCGCCGTCATGGACGATGACGTCGATCAGGTAGAGCAGGCCGGCCAGAATCGCCAGGAAGACCGCCTGATTGACCAGAAACGTCGCGAAAGCGATGTAGCCGGCGGCCGCGGCGGCGAGCACGACGAAGACGAACACCCAGCCGATCGCCCGGGCCGGCGCGAGCCGGTCGGCGACGGCGGCCTGGCCCTCTGCGCGCGGCGGCGTCAGCCGGCGGAGCGTCGCGGCCAGGACCGCGGCGACCAGCACGACGCCGATCGCCCGCCCGGCGATCACGAGATAAAGGGAGCCGAACATGTCGGCGGCGGGCTCGATCAGCCGCTCGGCGCCCCAGATCGCCGCGATCGCGACCGCGCTGCGGAACAGCCGGCCGGCGGACCGGTCGCCGACCGGGACCAGCCGCCACGCCTCGGCTTGCGGCGCGAGCAGGCCGCGCGCGAGGCCGTTGACCACCACGAGCAGCCGGACCGCGTCGAGCACCGCCTCCCGCGCGCCCGGGTTGCGCGTGATCGACAGGTCCAGGGCGTCGAGCGTGAGGGCCAGCCCCAAGAG
>CAMFKX010000231.1 GCA_945957375.1 uncultured Roseiarcus sp. | reverse complement strand
CAGGAACACGAAGGCGAGCGCGCCGACCGGGAGCAGCGCGGAGCCGGCGCGCAGCACGTTGCGCACGCCAAAGCGCGCCCATAGCCGCGGCGACACCGTCGCGCCGATCGGCCAGCCGAGCACCATCGCCGAGAGCGCGAAGCCGGCGATCAGCGGCGGCCGGCCCATCACGCCCTGGACGAACACCGGCAGGAAGGTGGTGAGCCCGATCATCACCATGCCGGCGAACAGCGACGAAGCGTTGACCGCCGCGATCGGCCGCCGGCCCCACAGGTCGAGCGAGATCATCGGCTCGGGCGAACGCCGCTCCTGCACGATGAAGGCGACGACGGCGACCGCGGAGATCGCGGCCAGGACGCCGATCTCGCGCCAGCTGGCGGTCGAGAGCGCCGTCATCAGCGCCATCACCGCGGCGATGGCGATGGTGAACACGCCCGCGCTGACATGGTCGATCCTGCCGCGCGCCTCCGACTTCGTCTCGTGCAGCCAGAGCCAGAAGCCGGCCGAGGCGGCGATCCCGATCGGCAGGTTCATCCAGAAAATCCACGCCCACGACCAGCGCGCGATGATCAGCGAGCCGACCAGCGGCCCGAGCACCGCTGAGAGCGCCCAGACGCTGGCGATCCAGCCCTGGATCTTGCCGCGCTCGTGCACCGTGTAGAGGTCGCCGACGATGGTCATCGCGACCGGCTGCACCGCGCCGGCGCCGACGCCCTGGACGAGACGGAAGACGATCAGCGACGGCATCGACCAGGCGAAGCCGCACAGGATCGAGCCGAACAGGAAGATCGCCACCCCCGACAGCATCACGACCTTGCGCCCCTTGAGATCGGACAGCTTGCCGAACACCACCGTGGTCGCCGTCTGGGTGAGCAGGAAGGCCGCGAACACCCAGCTGTAGAGTTCGAGTCCGCCCAGTTGCGCCGCGATCTGCGGCATCGCGGTCGAGACGATGGTCGCCTCGATCGCGATCATGAAATTGGCCGCCATGACGGCGGCGAGGACGAGGGGGCGGTGGGTCGAAAGCGCGGCCATGCGCCTCGCATAGGGGATCCGGCGCTAACATGCCAGTCACGATCCGGGGAGGCGCAGCGGTCCCCGCTGGATCAATTCTACGTCAACCGGCTCAGGCGGCTCGGTCGCACGCTTTTCTTTTGCGGCAGCAAGGTCTTCAATGTCTATCTAACTTACCATAGTCAAGATAGAATGTCCGCGAAGCCGCCGGGGACAAGACCGGAATGAGGAGCCTCTCGGGCGAGGGGACGCGATACATCCGCGACTCGTCGGACGAGCGGGCGGGCGGAAACGCGACCCTCCATTACGTCAACGCCCTGGCGACGGCGCTCGTCGTGGCGCTGGTCTCCGCTTACGTCGTCTGGCAGACCCGCGCGACCGACTATGCTTCAGCCGGTCAGGCGACGTTCAACACCGCCACTCTCATCGCGGAGAACGTCCAGGCTTCGTTCGATCGGACCGACGCGCTGCTGCAGTCGATCGGCCGCCTCTACGCCGGAGAGCTCGAGAGCCCGCCGGCGGAACGGGCGCGCCTTGCCGCCTTTATGAAGGCGGAGATCGCCGATAATCCCTTCATCGCGCGGATCACGGTTCTGGACCGCGCGGGGCGCGTCGTTCTGGGCGAAGGCGTTATGGCCGCCGGATCGGAACAGCCCAATTACGCCGACCGGGCCTATTTCCAACGCGCGATCGAAGGCGACCGCGGGCTCCTGTTCGAAGGGCCGGTTCGCTCCAAGACCTTCGGCGCATGGGTGACTGCGCTGGCGAGGCGGATCGACGACGCCGATGGACGGTTCCTTGGGGTCGTGGCCGCTGCCATCCCGTCGAGCGAATTCAGCGACACCTTCGCAACGATCAGTTACGCCGAACAAAGCGTCGTCGCCCTGTGGACCAGCGCCGGGGCGCTGGTGGCGCGTCACACCCGGGAATTGGGCGGCGAGCTCCCGATCGGCGAGGCGTCGATGTCGGACACCCTGCAAGCCCTGCTGCGCGAACATCCCGAGCAGGACAGCAATCTCTTCAAGACAATCTCGCCGCTGGACGGCGTCTCGCGACTCTACGCCTACCGGAAGCTGCAGCGGGCGCCATTCCTCGCGCTCGCCGGGCAGCCGACCGCGGCGATCGACCGCTCGTGGCGGCGATTGGCGATCGCGCTCGGCCTCCTCAGCGCCGCGGTGGACGCGGGGGCGTTCTGGATGGCGCGCAGATTGCACTCGACCATGGAAGATGTTCGACGGCGCAACGATTGGCTCTCCAAGCGGGTCGCCGTGCGGACGGACCTGCTCAAGTCGAAATCCCAGGCCCTGGTCGCCAGCGAACAGAAGCTCCGGGACGCGATGGCCTACGCGCCGAATCCGATGGTGATCTTCAACGCGGACCGGCGAATCGTCGAGGTCAACGACGCTCTGTGCGAAATGCTCGGCTACACGCGCGAAGAGCTGCTTTCGATCGACCCGCCGAGCCTCCTGGCGCCCGATTCGGAGCCGCCAGACGCGGAAAATCTGACGCGGCTGATCGCCGGCGAAGTGAAGACCTACCGGACCCTGCGCCGCTACCTCCGCAAGGACGGACGGCGGGTCTGGGGTCAAGTCGACACCTCGCTCGTGCGCAACGCGGCCGGCAAACCGCAGTATTTCCTCTCTCAGGGTCAGGACATCACGGCGCGCCTCGCGTCCGAGGAGCGCCTGCGCGCCCTGCTCGAGTCGTCGGCCGACGGAGTCTGCGTGCACGATCTCGACGGCGCCGTCGTCGAGTTCAGCCAGTCGTTCGCGAACATGCTTGGCTACAGCCGCGAGGAGATTGGGCGGCTCAACGTCGCCGACATCGACGTCGAGAAGAGCGAAACCGAACTCCTGGCGGCGTTCCGCCGGCTCGCGCAGAGCGGCGAACCCCTCCTCCTCGAGACGCGGTGCCGCCGAAAAGACCGATCCGTCTTCGACGCCGAGATCAACGTGAGGCCCATCACGCTCGACGGCGCCGCCTTCGTCCATTCGTCCTTGCGCGACATCACCGAGCGCAAGCGCGTTGAGCAGGAGCTCGCCAAAAAGGCGGTCGAACTGGCGGCGTCCGAACAGAAGTTCCGCGACGCCATGGCCTGCGCGCCGAATCCGATGGTGATCTATGCGCGGGACGGCCGCATCGTCGAGGCCAACCAGGCGGTGCTCGATACGCTCGGCTACACGGCCGACGAGATCCGCGGGTTCAGAGTCGTGGACGTCCTCGCGCCGGGTGAAGCGCCGCTCGACCGCGACGTGCTGAATCGTCTCGCGTCCGGCGAGCTGAAATCGAATCGCACCATCCGGCGTTACCGGCATAAGGACGGACGGGCGATCCCCATGCAGTGGGAAACCTCGGTCGCTCGCGGTTGCGCCGGGGCGATCCCGCATTTCGTCGCGCAGGGACAGGACATTTCGGCGCGGCTCGCCTACGAGGAGCGGCTCCGGGCCCTGCTCGAAACGGCGGTAGGCGGGCTCTACATCCTCGACCTCGACGGGACGATCGTCGAAGCCAGCCCTTCGTTCCTCGACATGTACGGCTACGACCGGGACGACCTCAAGACGCTGACCATCGCCGATCTGATGATCCAGCCCGGCGCGGAGGGCCTCAAGCCGCGGATTCTCAAGGACGTGGAAGTCGGCGTCCCCCGCGTCGTCGAGACGCGGCATCGCCGCAAGGACGGCGCCGTCTTCGACGTCGAACTGACCTACCGAGCCTTCGAAGTGGGCGGAAAGCCGTATATCTACGGAACCGCGCGCGACATCACCGAGCGCCTGCGCATGCGAAGAGCGCTCGAGCAGGAACGCAGCCGCTTCCGTGATTTCTCCAATAGCGCCGCCGACTGGTTCTGGGAGGTCGATGAGAACCTGAACCTCGCCTACTTTTCGGAAGGCTCCAGCGTCAGCGGCCTGTCCGGCGCCGATCTGCTCGGCGCGTCGCTCGTGGACCTGCTCAAGCAGGATGCGCCGACTCCGACCGAGAACCTTGCGGAGCATCTCGGGAGATTGCGGGCGCGACAGCCTTTCCGCGGCTTCGAAAACATGCTGCGGGACGAGCGCGGCGACATTCAATGGTATTCGGTGAGCGGCGTTCCGGTCTTCGACGAAAGCGGAACTTTCGCCGGATACCGCGGCGCCGCGGCGGTCGTCACCGCGCGCAAGCGCGTCGAGGCGGAGCTGGAGGACAATCGGCGCCTGCTGCAGGAGGTGCTCGACGCGGCTCCCTACGGGGCCGCCGTGTTCGACCGGAACCGCGAATGCGTCATTCGCAATACGAGCTATGGCCGCGTTCTCGGGCTTCCCGAGGATCTGCTCGACCGAAAGCCGTTCCGCCTGATCGATCAACACCGGTTCTGCTACGACCGCGGCGACTTCGGCCGCGAGACGTCCTTTGACGCTGTGGCCGATCGCTTCTGGGCCATGATGGCGGCGCAGGTTCCGTACCAGACGGAGCGGCGGCTCGGCGACGGCCGGTGGATCGAGCTGCAGGGCGCGCCCCTGGCGCAGGGATGCGTCCTCGCCACCTACAGCGACATCACCCGCCACAAGACGATCGAAAGCGAGTTGCGCGCGGCCAAGGAGCGTCTCGAAGCGGCCGCAGCCGTCGGCATCATCGGCGTTTGGGAATTCGACGCCGCCCCGCGACGCCTTTACTGGGACCGGGTGATGCACCAGCTCTACGGGACCACCGCGGCTGAGTTCCCGGACCCGATCGGCCTCTTCAGCGCCATGGTGCATCCGGACGATCACGATCGCGTCGTCGCCGCGTTCCACAGGGCCGTCGAGACCGCAGACAGCGTCGGGGCCGACTATCGCATCATCCGCGCCGACGGGGCGCTTCGCCATCTCCGGTTCTTCAGCCGAGCCGAGCCCGGAAACCCGGGCCGCATCTTCGGCGTCACCTATGACATTACCGAGCAGACGATCGCCCTGCGGGCGCTCGAACAGGCGAAAGCCGACGCGGATTCCGCCAACCGGGCCAAGTCCATTTTCCTCGCCAACATGAGCCACGAGATCCGCACCCCGCTCAACGCGATCTCGGGCATGACCCAGCTCCTCCTGCACACCGCGCTCGACGCCGAGCAGGCGGTCTTGGTGCGAACCCTGGATTCCGCGGGGCAGACCATCCTCGCCCTGTTGGCCGACATCCTCGACCTCTCCAAGATCGAGGCGGGCAAGCTCAGCCTCGAGAAGAGGCCGTTCGCCCCCCATGAGGTCGTCCGCAACATCGCCGCCACCTTCGCCGTCTCGGCGGAGGCCAAGGGTCTCGCGCTTCGGGTCGAGCCCCTGCCCGACGACCTGCCCGACGTGCTGGGCGACGCAGGCAAGCTCGGCCAGGTCCTGACCAATCTCGTCTCCAACGCGATCAAGTACACCAAAGCCGGCGAGGTTTCGATTTCCTTGTCCGCCGTCGAACGCGCGACGGAATTCGTCCGCCTGCGCTTCGTCGTGCGCGACACCGGGATCGGCATTGCCCCGGGCCGGATGGCGAACCTGTTCGAGCCCTTCTCCCAGGCCGACCGCACGACCTCCAGCGCATTCGGCGGCGTCGGACTGGGCCTCGCCATCGTCAAACGCCTGGTCGAATTGATGAACGGCGAAATCGGGGTCGAAAGCGAGCTGGGTCAGGGCGCCGCGTTCCGGGTCGATATCGCCTTCAAGACGTCGCGGCCGTCGATGCAGGCGGCCGGCGGCCCGGCGGCCGCCGAGGATGCGCAAGCGCTCGCGGGCGCTCGCATTCTGGTCGTCGACGACAGCGACACGAACCGCGAGGTCGCCGTCCGGCTGCTGTCGAGCCGGGGCGTGCTGTGTGAGATCGCGAAAAACGGCCGGGAGGCGGTCGAACGGCTGCGCGCCGCGCCCGACGCGTTCGACGCCGTCCTGATGGACGTGCAGATGCCGGAAATGGACGGCCTCGAAGCGACGCGGGTCATTCGCGGCGAGCTCGGTCTTTCCGATCTGCCGGTGGTCGCGCTGACCGCCGGCGCCATGGCCGACCAGCGTCAGGCGGCGCTCGACTCGGGCATGAGCGGCTTCGTCGCCAAGCCGTTCCGCCTCAAGGACCTGATCGCGGCGCTCGCCCCTCACCTGCGGGGCGGGAAACCGGCCTGACGCGCGACGAGCGTCACGCCTCGGGCGGCGGGGAGTCTTCGGCGTCGCGCCATTCCAGCGTGATCACCTTGCCGTTCTCGACCGTCAGCGCGAGCAGGCCGTGCTTGAGCTGGAGGGCGCGCTCGCCGAACAGCCGCCGCCGCCAGCCGGTCAGCGCCGGCACGTCGGCCTTGTCGTTGTTGGCGATCGCCTCGAGGTCGTCGACGGTGGCGATCAGCTTTCCGGCCACCGCGCTCTCCTCGCTGACCTGGCGGAGCAGCACCTTGAGCAGCTCCACGGTCGCGGCGACGTTGGCGCCGTTGCGCCGCTCGCGCTCGATCTTGGGCAGGGTCTTCGGGTCGCGCTCGAGGCCGCGCTCGATCGCCTGGAGGATTTCGCCGCCGGCGCGCGAGCGCTCCATCCCGCGCGGGAAGGCGCGCAGATTGGCGAGCGCCTCGACGGTGCGCGGCGCGGCCAGCGACAGCTCGATCAGCACGTCGTCCTTGAGCACGCGCGAGCGCGGCACGTCGCGCGCCTGCGCCTCGCCCTCGCGCCAGGCCGCGAGCTCCATCAGCACGGCGAGGTCGCGCGGCTTGCGGGCGCGGCCGCGATAGCGCTCCCAGGCGCGCTCGGGATGCTGCTCGTAGATCTCGGGCGAGGTCAGCGCCTTCATCTCGTCGTCGAGCCAGGACTGGCGTCCGGTCGCGGCGAGGCGCTTGACCAGCGCCTTGTAGACGTCGCGCAGATGGGTGACGTCGCCGATGGCGTATTCGATCTGGGCGTCGGCGAGCGGGCGCCGCGCCCAGTCGGTGAAGCGGGACGACTTGTCGACCGTCACCCGGCAGAGCGACTGCACGAGTTCGCTGTAGGACACCTGGTCGCCGTAGCCGCACACCATCGCCGCGACCTGGGTGTCGAACAGCGGGGTCGGCAGGACGCCGGACAGTTTCCAGAAGATCTCCAGGTCCTGGCGGGCGGCGTGGAACACTTTGACCACGTCTTCGTCGGCCATCAGCGTCAAGAGCGGCTGGAGATCGAGTCCCTCCGCCAGCGCGTCGATGGCGAGCGCCTCGTCGTCGGTGGCGAGCTGGACGACGCACAGGATCGGCCAGAACGTCGTCTCGCGCAGGAATTCGGTATCGACCGTTACGAAGGGGTGGCGCGCCATGCGTTCGCATGCCGCCTCGAGCTCTTCCGTCGTCGTGATCAGCGACACGCTTGGCGCCTATTCCGTTTCAGATGGGTCTTCCCGGGCCGGGAGGGGTTTCGCGCGCTCCTTGCGGATCGGAGGGGGCGCGTGCCGCGGCATGCCGAGCCGCTTGTCGAGATAGGCGCCGACCACCGCCTGGAGGTCGTCGATGCAATCCTCGAAGAAGTGGTTGGCCTCCGGGATGACCGCGTGCTCGATCAGGATGCCCTTCTGGGTCTTGAGCTTCTCGATCAGCGCCTGAACCTCTTTCAGCGGCGCCACGCGGTCCTTGTCGCCATGGACGAACAGGCCCGAGGACGGGCAGGGGGCGAGGAAGCTGAAGTCGAACCGGTTGGCCGGCGGGGCGATCGAGATGAAACCCTCGATCTCGGGACGGCGCATCAGGAGCTGCATGCCGATCCACGAGCCGAACGAGACGCCGGCGATCCAGCAGGCGCGCGCCTCGGGGCTGATCGACTGCGCCCAGTCGAGCGCGGAGGCCGCGTCGGAAAGCTCGCCCTGGCCGTGGTCGAAGGCGCCCTGCGAGCGCCCCACGCCGCGGAAGTTGAAGCGCAGCACCGAAAAGCCGCGCTCGGCGAAATTGTAGTAGGTGTTGTAGACGATCTGGTTGTTCATCGTCCCGCCGAACTGCGGATGCGGGTGGAGGACGACGGCGATCGGCGCGCCCCGCTGCTTGGCGGGATGAAAACGGCCTTCCAGCCGACCGGCGGGACCGTTGAAGAAGACTTCGGGCATGCATACTCCAAAGACCGGTCGGACCGGCCGCGGCGAGGCGATCCCGTGTCCCGCCGCCGCCGGCGCGGCTTGCGACGCGGGCGCGGCGCGCTTATGTCTCGGCTCGGTCGACGGGAGGCTCGCCTCGGAGGCAGCCTCATAGCACGCAACGCGCCCGAGATTGCAAGCAAAAAAGCACTTGCGAAGGCCCGGACGCATGGGGCCGGCGGCGCGATTTCACCAGGTCGGAGACGGGATGGCGGCTGCAGGGACGAGAACCTATCTCGACTACAACGCGACGGCGCCGATCCGCCCGGAGGCGCGCGCGGCCGTGATCGCGGCGCTGGACACCGCTGGCAACCCGTCATCCGTCCACGCCGAGGGGCGCGCCGCCCGCCGCCTGGTCGAGGACGCGCGCGCCGAGGTCGCGGCGCTGGCGGGCGCGCCGGCGCGCTGCGTGACCTTCGTCTCCGGCGCGACCGAGGCGATCGTCGCCGCGCTCAATCCCCGCTTCGGCGTCGGGTCGAAGGAGCCGCCGCTCGACCGGCTGATCCTCTCGGCCGGCGAGCACGCCTGCGCGCTCGAGGGACGGCGCTTCCCCGACGCGACGGTCGAGATCGCGCCGTTGCGCGGCGACGGGCGGATCGACCTCGACTGGCTGGACGCGGCGCGGCGGCGGCCGGGGCGGATCCTGCTCGCGCTTCAGGGGGCCAACAACGAGACCGGGGTGATCCAGCCGGTGGCGGAAGCGGCCGCCCTCGTGCGCGACGCCGGCGGCTTCGTCCTGTGCGACGCCGTCCAGCTTCCCGGCCGCGACGCCTTCAGCCTGGCCGGGCTCGGCGTCGACGCGGTCGCGCTCTCGGCGCACAAGGCCGGCGGCGCCAAGGGCGCCGGCGCGCTGGTGACGGCGCAGGC
>CAMFKX010000230.1 GCA_945957375.1 uncultured Roseiarcus sp. | reverse complement strand
ACAAGGCCAATTCCCAAGATGCGCTCGCCTGCGCGACCACCGCGATCGAGGCCGGCGCACGCTGGGCGGTGATGTGCGACACCAACGGCGGCACGCTGCCGCACGAGATCGAGCGGATCGTCGCCGAGGTGGCGCGCGTCATCCCCGGCGCCAGTCTCGCCATCCACGCCCATAACGACACCGGCAACGCGGTCGCCAATTCGCTCGCCGCCATCCGCGCCGGCGTCCGCCAGGTGCAGGGCACGCTGAACGGCCTCGGCGAGCGCTGCGGCAACGCCAATCTCGTCACCCTGATCCCGACGCTGGCGCTGAAGAGCGAGTATTCGGAGGCCTTCGAGATCGGCGTGACGGCGGAGGCGCTCGAACAGATCACCGCGATCTCGCGCGCCTTCGACGAACTCCTGAACCGCTCGCCCAACCGGCACGCGCCTTACGTCGGCGCGTCCGCCTTCGCCACCAAGGCGGGCATCCACGCGTCCGCGCTGGCGAAGGACCCGCGCACCTACGAGCACGTGCCGCCCGAGAGCGTCGGCAACCGGCGCGCGATCCTGGTCTCCGACCAGGCCGGCCGCTCCAACCTGCTGTCGGAACTGAAGCGGCTCGGCGTCGAGGCGGATCCGGCCGACGCGCGGCTCAACCGGCTGCTGGAAGTCGTCAAGGAGCGCGAGTCGCAGGGCTTCGCCTACGAGGCGGCCGACGCGTCGTTCGAGCTGCTCGCCCGCAGCGTGCTCGGCGGCGTGCCCGATTTCTTCGAGGTCGAGAGTTTTCATGTCGGCGTCGAGCGCAAGGTGGTCGCGCCGGGGGTGACCTATTCGGCCTCGCAGGCGGTGGTGAAGATCCGCATCGGCGAGGACCGGATGATCTCGGCCGCCGAAGGCAACGGCCCGGTCAACGCGCTCGACCTCGCCTTGCGCAAGGACCTCGGCGTCTATCAGAAATACATCGAGAACCTCGAATTGCGCGACTACCGGGTGCGCGTGTTCCAGGGCGGCACCGACGCGGTGACGCGCGTGCTGATCGAGTTCGGCGACGGCGACCGCGACACCTGGTCGACCGTCGGCGTCTCCGGCAACGTTATCGACGCCTCGTTCCAGGCGCTGGTCGAGGGAATCGTTTACCGGCTGGTGAAGCTCGGGATCCCGGCGCAGTAGACGAGCGCCGGCGCTTTTCCGGCGCCGCGCGCGGGCGTAGACTGGCGGGGAGGACAAGCCCATGGCGGACGCTGACCGACGTGCAATTCTCGAGGCCTATTCCGCCGGACGTCTCGGAACGCGGCAGACGATCGACCTGCTCGACTTCGACGGCTACGCCGACCTGCTGATCGCCCTGGCGCAGGTCGATCTGCCCCTGCCCAAGCCTTCCGACACGCCGGCGCGCCGCGCGGACTATGACCGCGCGAGCGCGATCCTCCAGCCGCTGTTGCGCCGACATGGGGATTGAGGTCGCCGTCATCGTGACCGACGCTTCGCCGCTGATCACGCTCGCGGCGGCCCAGAGCCTCGACTATCTGCTCTACGCTTCCTTGCCCGTCGTCGTCCCCGACGCGGTGTTCTATGAAGCGACTGCGCAGGTCGATCGACTGGGCGCGCAGGAAATCATCGATTGGCAGCGCGCCCATGCGGAGACGGTGCGGATTGAGCCGACCGAGGTCTTCAAGAACGAGATTCTGCGGCTTTCCCGAACAGGTGGGCGACTGGAGAGAGACCTGGGAGAACGTGCAGCCGTCGAGGCGATCCGGTCTTTTCCACTTGCCGAGGGCGAACGCGCCATTCTCCTCAGCGACGACCGCGATGTCGAGCGGATCGTCATCGTCGACCCACGTCGGATCATCCTTCTGACGACCTGGGACTACTTGCGCCAACTCGAGCAGGGGCAACGCATTCAGTCTGCGGAAGCCGTGATCGCGACCGCGCGTGACCGCGGCCGCAACCCGCCGGTCGCCGGACTGTGGGACCGCCACGATCCGGAAGTTCGTGACGCGGTGCGCGCCGCGATCGAGCGGGCGCACGAGCGGAAGGCGGACAAATAGTCGGGCGCGGCTAGTAGGCGGGCTGCGCGACCAGCGCGCGCAGCGCGGCGTCCAGCGCCGACCGGCGCACCGGCTTCGGCAGAAACTCGTTCATGCCGGCGGCGAGGGCGGCGTCCCGGTCGGTCGGCTGGGAATAAGCCGAGACGGCGATGATCGGCATGGCCGCGCGCCGGCCGCCCATCGCCCGGATCGCCCGCGTCGCGTCGAGCCCGTCGAGATTCGGCATCTGGATGTCCATCAGGACGACGTCGTATTCCGCCCGGCGCACCGCTTCGACCGCTATCGCCCCGTCCTCGGCGAAATCCGCCTCGTAGCCGAGTTTCTTGAGCATCGCGCCGATGACGTCGCGGTTGCTCTCGATATCCTCGGCGACCAGAATCCGGAGCCCCGTTCGGCTTTCGCCGACGGGCGCGGCGGCCGGCGCCAGCGGCTCGTCGCGCGTCGGGACCTCGAACCAGAACAGGCTGCCTGCGCCGGGCGCGCTCTTGGCGCCGATCGTCCCGCCCATCAGATCGACGAGGCGCTTGCAGATCGCGAGGCCGAGTCCCATGCCCGGCGCGCGGGTGCGGTTGGTCATCGCCCCGCGCTCGAACGGTTCGAACAACCGCGTCGCGTCGGCGGCGTCGAAGCCGGCGCCGCTGTCCTCGACCTCGATGCGCAACGCGCCGCCGCCGGCGGGGCCGGGAGGCGTCTGGCGCGCGCGCGCCGTGACGCCGCCGGAAACGGTGTACTTGACGGCGTTGTCGAGCAGATTGACGAGCACCCTGCGGATGCGCGGGCCGTCGGCGGTCAGCGTCGCCGGCAGCGCCGCGTCGAAGTCGGCGGCGATCGACAGGCCCTTCATCCGCGCCGGGGCGCCGACGATCGCGATCGCGTCGCTGACGAGCGTCCGCGGATCGAACCGCGCCGCGACCGGCGCGGGCAGCCTCGCCTCGAGGCTGGCGAAGGCGAGCAGGTCGTCGATGATGACCAGCAGGCTCTCGCCCGCCGTCTCGATCGCCTGGGCCTCGCGCCGCTGCGCGGGCGGCAGGTCGCTTTCGCGCAGCAGGCCCGACATTCCGATGATGGCGTTCATCGGCGTGCGCAGCTCGTGGCTCGCCATCGCCAGGAATTCCGACTTGGCGCGGCTCGCCTGCTCGGCGCCGGCGAGCGCGTCCGTCAGCCTGGCGACGAACTCGGCGCGCTCGGTGACGTCGACGAAGCTAGCGCGCAGCAGCCGGACGTTCGACGGCAGCCGCAAGAAATTCACCTGGCACAAGCGTTCCTCCCCGGTGGGGCGGCGGACGCGCCTCTCGAAACTGACCTCCTCGCCGCCTTCGGCGCGCTGGTTGTGCTCGGCGAAAGTTTCCGGCGCCGGGCGGCCGTCGGGCTGGTCCGACGCGTAGAAGCGCCATGGCCCCTGTTCGAGGATCACCTCCCGGCGAACGCCGAACAGCCGTTCGGCCGCCTTGTTGGCCGCGACGCAGCTCTGCCGGTCCAGATCGAACAGCATGATGGCGTCGGGCGCTTCCTCGACCAGGGTGCGGAAACGCTCCTCGCTCGCGCGCAGCCGTTCCTCGTCCCGCCGCCGCTCGGTGATCTCGCGCAGGAACAGGATCCGGCCCAAACGCACCCCGTCGGTCGTCCGCAACGGCCAGGTCAGGCGCTCGATGACGCGACCGCCCTTGAAAGCCACCTCCTCGTGAGCGGACTGGTCCGGATGGTCCAACAGGAACCGCATTCGGGCCATGAACCCTACGGGGTCTTCGGCTTGTTGCACCGCGAACGCCAGCAACGGCGCATCCTGCCTCCCTTCCAGCACCTCATTCGGAATCGCGAACATCTCGCGGAAGCGCCGGTTGAAGGAAAGGATGCGCTCCTTCGCGTCGATGACCAGAATGCCGTCGGGCGAGGCTTCGTGGATCGCCGCCAGGACCGCCACGGCGGACGCCAGCTCACGCTCGGCCGCGTTGCGCGCGCTGACGTCGACCACGACCGCGATCGAGGCCGGACGCCCGCCGAACGTGGATTTGGACGCGTTCACCAGCACCTCGACGTCGCGCCCGTCGCGAGCGCGAACCATCGTGGCGATCTGCACCGGCGCGCCGCTCCCGAATAGCTGCGATTGCAGGCTGCGGACGACCGTCGCGCGCTCGGCTTCCGGCACGAAGTCGAGCAACGGGCGGCCGATCGCGTCGGTTGGAGGAAGGCCGACGAGATTGGCGAAGAAATCGTTGCAATAGGCGATCGTTCCCACTTCGCCGATGATCGCGATCCCGGCCACGTTCTGCTGGGCGAGACTGCGGAAGATCGCTTCCTCCTCGCGGATGCGCGCCTGCGCCTGCTCGCTCTCCGTGACGTCGCGGAAGAGGTGGAGCCCGCCGCCGTCGGGCATCGGACGGAACCGGTTTTCGATCACGCGGCCGTCGCCACCTGCGCGCGTCGCGGTCCACGGCGTCCGTTCGCCCAAATGAATGGTTCTGGCGCGAACGAGGTCCTCCACGTCGCCGTCGCCGAAGTCGCCCCGGACGGCGTGGAAGCGGATGACGTCCGAAAGCGGCGTCCCCGGCTGGAGAACCGCGGGAGGAAGGTCAAACATCTGCGCCGCCAGGTCGTTCGACGTCCGCAGCCGGAAATCGGGACCGTAGACCAGGATTCCCTCGCCCATGGCCTCGAACGTCGCCTCGAGCAGCGCGGTGCGCTCGGCGAGCTTCGCCTCGGCCTCGACCGGATCCGTGACGTCGCGGAAGACGAAGACGCCGCCGCTCGACATCGGGCTGAACCGCATTTCGATCACGCGGCCGTCGCTCTGGCGCCAGGTCCTTGCGAACGCGGTTCCGCTACGCAGTTGCGCCGACTGCGCGCGGACGAACGCCTCGACGTCGATCGGCCCGAAGTCGCCGCGACCCGCGTGGAAGCGCAGGGCGTCGTCGTAGCCTGCATCGGGTTCGAACAGGCTTGGGGGCGTGTCGAGCAGCTGCGGCGCGAGCGCGTTGGCGACGAGCACGCGGAAATCGGCGTCGCACACGACGATCCCCTCGCCCATGTTGTGCAGGGTCGCCTCGAGCAGCGCGTTCTTGCGGTCGATCTCCGCTTCGTATCGCGCGCGCTCGGTGAAATCGCGCAACACGTAGATTGCGCCGCCGTCGGGCATCGGGTTCAGGCGACTTTCGAGGACTCGACCCTCGGGCGTGCTGCGCGTCCGGGCCCACGGCCGGCCGGCCTTGAAGGCGTCGAGAGGCTCGCGGACCGCGGCGTCCGTTTCGACATCGTCGTCGTCGCCGGCGGCGGAAAACCTGAGAATGTCCGCGAAGTCGACGCCGGCGCGGAGCAGGTCGGGCGGCGCCTGGAGCATCCTCGCTGCAATGTCGTTGCAGGTGCGAAGCTTCAGATCCGGCCCGAAGGCGACGATCCCTTCGTCCAGATTGTGCAGGATGGCCTCGAGAAGGGCGTTCTGCCCGGCGAGCCTGGCCTCATAGGCCGCGCGTTCGGTGACGTCGCGGAACATGAAGACTCCGCCGCCGTCCGCCATCGGGCTGAAGCGAGTCTCGAAGGCCCGGCCGAGCCGCTCGCGCGTCTCGCTCCAGGGCTTCTGCGCGCGGAATCGCGCGACCCGGAACGCGACCTGCTGTTCGACGTCGCCAGGTCCGAAGTCGCCGCGCTGAGCGCGAAAGCGCATGACGTCCGCAAAGGAATCGCCGGACTCGAGCAGGTCGGTCGGATACCCGAGGATGCGGGCCGCGGCCCGGTTGCGCGCCAGAAGCCTGAGGTCCGGGCCAAAGACCGAGAATCCCTCGCCCATGTTGTCGAGCGCCGCCTCGAGCAGCGCGTTCTTTTCATGGAGTTCGTGCTGACGGGTCTTGAGGTCGGTGATGTCGGTCCGGAGCGCCACGAGGCCGCCGTCGGACATGCGGCGCTCCTCGATGCGCAGCCAGCCGCCCTCCTCGGTCCGCTGTTCGACGGCGCCCGGCGGAACGCGGCGTCGTTCCCGGCGCTCGGCGATCCAGCTGTCCCAGTCAACGCCCTTGGGCCGATAGACCCGATCGAGGCCGACGCGGACGATGTCCTCGAACGCGAACCCGGGTCTCAGGACGTCGCTCAGGACGGGGTACATCGCCCGCGCCGCCTCGTTGCAGATCACGAGGCGGTCGTCGGAATCGTAGATCAGGAAGCCGCCCGGAATGATCTCGATCGCCTCCCGCAGCCGACGCTCCGCAGCTTCGGCGCGGCGCGCCTCGGCTTCCGCCCGCCGCTGCGCTTCGACCCGGGCGGTGACGTCTTCGGAGGCGATGATGATACCGCCGATGCCGCCGTCCGGGTCGCGCCAGGGGCGCACTTCCCAAGTGATCCACTGGACGGCGCCGTCGGCCCGGACAAATCGGTCGCCGTCGCCGGTGACGCTCTCCGTCTCCCCGGCGAGGCCCCGCTGATGCGCGGCCTTCCAGCGGGCGTCGATTTCCGGAAACACGGCGTAGTGGCTCTGGCCGACCGGAGACTCGGTCAGTCCGTAATCAGTCAACCATTTTCGGCTCACCGCCAGATAACGCATCGACCGGTCGAACATCGCCATGGCGCTCGGCGCCTCGGCGATAAATCCGTCGAGCCTGGTCAATTGCGAAACCACGATGCGATGGCGCTCGAATAGATTTACTGGAAGGTCGATACTATAGCTTCTCCAGTTCAAGACAATGGAGCTTGATCTGCGTCAAACAGAAGCAGTCTTCACGCCATAAAAAGGTTGATTCCGCGTAGCGGCGGCCAAGGGAAACGCTGCTTCGCGCTCCGACGACTGCCGGAAAGTTTTCTTGCCCGCGCCTGGAATAAAACCCCGGCCGCCCCGGTCTCCTCGGTGTCGGCGCCAGGCGCCATCACGGGAGAACGATCATGACCGAGAGCCACGACAGGGGCGGCGTCGACCGGCGAGGATTGCTCGAATGCATGCTCTGGGCGGGAGGCGGGGTGGTCTGGACGCTGGCCGGCGGCGTGCCGTCGTCGCGCCTGATCGGCTCCGCCCGGGCGGAGGCGACGGGCTTCTCCTTCGTCCAGCTCTCCGACAGCCACATCGGCTTCTCCAAGCCCGCCAACCCGGACGCGCGCGCGACCTTCGACGTCGCGATCGACCGGGTGCTCGCCATGCCGTACGCCCCGGCCTTCGTCCTCCATACCGGCGACGTGACCCATACCGCGAAGCCCGGCGAGTTCGACGACGCGCTCGAGATGATCAAGCGGACGAAGCTCGACGTCCACTATGCGCCGGGAGAGCACGACATCACCGACGCGAAGACCCGCGAGGCGTGGTTCGCCCGGTTCGGGCGCGGCGCGGGCGGCGGCTGGTACGCCTTCGATCACGGCGGCGTGCACTTCGTCTCGCTCGTCAACGTGGTCGACCTGAAGGCCAACGGCCTCGGCTCGCTCGGGGCGGAGCAGCTCGCCTGGCTCGCCGACGATCTGGCCGGCCGGTCGACCTCGACCCCGATCGTCGTCTTCTGCCATATTCCGCTCTGGATGGTCGCGCCCGACTGGGGCTGGGGCACCGAGGATTCGGCGCAGGCGCTGGCGCTGCTCGCCCGCTTCGGCTCGGTGACGGTGCTCAACGGCCACATCCACCAGATCATGCAGAAGGTCGAGGGCACCGTGGCCTTCCACACCGCGCGTTCCAGCGCCTTCCCGCAGCCCGCCCCCGGAACCGCGCCCTCGCCGGGGCCGAAACTCGTGCCGGCGGGAGAGCTGCGCAAATGGCTCGGGGTGCGCGAGGTCGCCTATGTCGCGACGGGGACGAGCCTCGCGGTGACCGACACGGACCTCGGCTGAGGCGCGCCGATGTTCCGGTTCGTGTTCCTTGTGGCGGCGCTCGTCCCCGGCGCCGCGCTCGCCGCTCCGGTCGGCGACGCGACTCGGGGCGAGCAGATCTATCAGGCCTGCACCGACTGCCACTCGCTCGATCAGAACGACGTCGGCCCCAGGCATCGCGGCGTCTACGGCCGCAAGGCCGGGTCGGTCGCCGACTACGACTATTCGGACGCGCTGAAACGCGCGACATTCGTCTGGAACGAGGAGACGCTCGACAAGTGGCTCGCCGATCCGCAAGGCTTCGTCCCGGGGGTGAAGATGTTTTTTCATCTCCCCGGCCCGCAGGACCGCGCCGACGTGATCGCCTATCTGAAGGAGCGGACGAAATAGCCCCGATTCGCGGCCCAGGGTTCGGCTTCCGATGACGGCGGTCGGGCCTCTCGCGGCGGAGCGCTTTCGCGCCCTCGTTCCGCCCCTGCTCGACGACGCCTATTCGCTGGCCAGGTGGCTCTGCCGCGACGCCGACGACGCCCAGGACGTCGTCCAGGAGGCGGCGCTGCGCGCGCTGCGGGCGCTCGAGACCACCAGCGTCGAGCGGCCGAAGCCGTGGTTCCTCGCCATCGTCCGCAATGCGGCGATCACCTGGATGGCGCGTCGCCGGAACCGGAATCTGACCTTCGCCGGCGGCCTCGACGACCTCGAGCCGCTCGCGCCCGCCGATCCCGGGCCGGACCCGGAAGCGCTGCTGATCGCGGCCGAGGACGGCGCGCGTCTGCGGCAGGCGATGGCGGCGCTGCCGCCGCCGCTGCTGGAAATCCTCGTCATGCGCGAGGTCAACGATCTCTCCTATCGCGACATCGCCGAGGCGGCCGGTCTGCCGATCGGAACGGTGATGTCCCGTCTCGCGCGCGCCCGCGGCGCGCTCGCCCGTATGATGAAAGCCGATCCATGAGCGATCCTGTCTCCGACCCGCGACGTTTGCGGCTGAACGCCGCCCTCGACGGCGAACTCGACGCGATGAGCGCCCTCGCCCATGAACGCGATCTTGCCGAAGACGCGGCGCTCGCCGCCGAGAGCCGCAAGCTTGCGGCGGTGCGCGAGGCGGTCCGCCGTCACGTCCCGCGCGATGCGGCGCCGCGCGCCCTGGTCGACGCCGTGCTGGCG
>CAMFKX010000229.1 GCA_945957375.1 uncultured Roseiarcus sp. | reverse complement strand
ACGTCGAACGGGTCGAGGACCCGGCGCGCGCCCGCCGGACTCGCTCCTGAGCCGGCGACGCGCTCGGTCGCCTGGCCCGCGTCGCGCGCCCGCGCGAGCCGCTCGGGGGTCGCGTCGAGCCGCTCCTCGACCGCGTCGGCGAGGGTCTTCTTGCGGCGCGGCGCGGCGGCGCCCTTCGATGTCCTGGTCATTCGGCAAGCTCCGCGCACATCTGGGCCGGCGACGAACACCACGACCCGTCGGGGATCGGGCAGACGAGCCGCACGGCGGCCCGTTCCGGCAGCGCAACCGACGCCGGCGGCCGCGGCTGGGCGCGACGCAGATCGGCCAGGTGCTGGGCGCAGGCGCGGATCGCCAGCGCCCGGTCAGTGTCGATTTTCGCCGGCTTTCGCCGTCCCCCCGATGCGGTCATCAATCCCTCCTCGTCGCGGCTCGCGGCGGACCGCCGCAATTCGCCATTTCTCGTTCCTGTTATGTTCATATTCGGCGAATCCGAAGACGACGTCAATCTTTTGTATTTTCTGTCTTGCGGTTTTTCGGAAACCGTGGTTAATCGCACAAGCCAAAAAGCGCCGCCGATTCGGGCGGGCGCGTGAGCGCGTCGATCGCGCGAAAGAAGGGGATGGAGCCCGTGACCGTCGACTGGATCCGCGCCGGCCTCAAGCACACCGGCAAAACCCGCAGCGGCCTCGCCAAGGCGCTCGGCCGCTCGCCCTCCGCCGTCACCGACCTGCTCAACGGCCACCGCCGCCTGCGCGCCGACGAAATCCCGATCGTCGCCGAATATCTCGGCATCGAGCCGCCCCGTCCGCTCGGCGGCGGCGGCAAGCCGATCCAGCCCAAGGCGCCGCTGGTCGGTTACGTCGGCGCCGGCGCGGTCGCGCATTTCTACGCCGAGGGCCAAGGGCCGTTCGACGACGTCGACGCGCCGATCGGCGCCAAGCCCAACACGGTCGCGGTGCAGATCCGCGGCCATTCCCTCGGCGCCCTGTTCGACAACTGGCTGGTGTTCTACGACGACATCCGCGACCCGCCGGACGAGAGTCTGGTCGGGCGCATGTGCGTCTGCGGCCTCACCGACGGCCGGGTGCTGATCAAGGCGCTGAAGAAGAGCCCGCACACGGGCCTGTGGAACCTGCTCTCCAACACCGAGCCGCCGATCTACGACGTCGGCCTCGACTGGGCGGCGGCGGTTCGCGAGATGCGGCCGAAGTGATCTCTCCGGTGGCCGACCGGCTGTAGACGCGGTCGCTGACCGCGTCGGCCGCGCTCGCCGAGCGCGGCTACACCGCGCCCCGAATTTTGCGTTCGAAACTGCCGTTTGGACCGACATGCCCAGTCCCGCCGCCGCGCTCGCCATCACGCGCGCGCTCATCGCCTTTCCGTCCGTGACGCCGGCCGACGCCGGCGCGTTGCCCTATCTGCGCGATGTGCTCGCGAGCGCCGGCTTCGCCGCCGAACTCGTGACCTTCTCGGCGCCGGACACGCCGGACGTGCTCAACCTCTACGCCCGCTTCGGCAAGGCGGCGCCGAACCTGGTCTTCGCCGGCCACACCGACGTGGTGCCGACCGGAGACGTCTCGCGCTGGCGGTTTCCCCCGTTCGCCGCCGAGGTGTCCGAGGGCCAGCTCTACGGCCGCGGCGCCTGCGACATGAAAGGCGCCGTCGGGGCGGCGGTCGCCGCGGCGCTCCGCTTCGTCGCCGCCGGACCTTTCGCCGGCTCGATCAGCTTTCTCCTCACCGGCGACGAGGAAGGTCCGTCGATCAACGGTACGGCGAAACTGCTCGAATGGGCGCGCGCTCGGGGCGAGGCCTTCGACCATTGCATCGTCGGCGAGCCGACCTGCGTGGAGCGGCTCGGCGACACGATCAAGAACGGCCGGCGCGGCTCGCTCACCGGGCGGCTCGCCCTGCACGGCCGCCAGGGCCATGTCGCCTATCCGCAGATCGCCGACAATCCGCTGCGAAGGCTTTCGCCGGTGCTGGACGCGCTGTTCGTTCCGCTCGACGAGGGCAGCGCCGACTTCGACCCGTCGAACCTCGAAGTCGTGTCCGTCGACGTCGGCAATCCGGCGACCAACGTCATTCCCGGCGAAGTCCGGCTCGTGTTCAACGTCCGGTTCAACGACCGCTGGACGCCGGAAACGCTCGCCGCCGAGATCGGGCGGCGCATCGCCGGCGCGGTCGGGCCCGAGCGGTTCACGCTGGCGTTCGACCCGACCAACGCGGTGTCGTTCCTGACGCCGCGCGGCGCCTTCACCGAGCTCGTCTGCGCGGCCGTCGAGGACGTCGTCGGACGCAAGCCCGAGTTGTCGACGAGCGGCGGCACCTCGGACGCGCGCTTCATCAAGGATTACTGCCCGGTCGTCGACTTCGGCCTGCCGAACGCCACCATCCACGCGGTCGACGAGCGCGCCGCGCTGGCCGACATCGAGGCGCTATCGCAGATCTACGAGCGCGTGATGCAGCGCTATTTCGCCCTGTAGACGCGCTCGCCGAGCGCGCCCGGCGGCGTCAGCGACGCCGTCCCACCGGCTTCGTGCTGTAGGCGCGCTCGCCGAGCGCGCCTGGCGGCGTCAGCGACGCCGCCTACAGGGTCGCCTTGTAGGCGCGCTCGCCGAGCGCGCCCGGCGGCGTCAGCGACGCCGCCTACAAACCTCTCGTACGGATTGAAGCCGTATGCTATGCGGAGTCGGGAAGGAGTCGTCCCATGCCCAGAGCCCTGACGGACAACGGTCGCGTCGAACTGAGGCTTCGGCCGGAAGACAAGTCGACGCTTACGCGGGCCGCTGCGATCAAACGCCGCGACCTGACCGGCTATATCCTCGATCTGGTCCTGCCGAAAGCCGAGGCCGATATCGCCGAGGCCGAGCGCCTCGCCCTTTCGGAACGCGACTCGCTGCGCGTCCTCGCGCTGCTTGAGGATCCGCCGCCCGCGCCCGACCGTCTCGTGCAGGCGGCCAAAGCCGGCTTTCGGCTTCCTTGACGGGTCTGGCCTGGCGAGAAGAGCCGATCGGCAAGCGCCACGATCGCGCCATTTTCGATTGCGGCGAAGCCGACCTCGATCGCTATCTCGATCGATTCGCCCGCCAGAATCACGACAGCGGCGGCGCCAAATGCTTCGTCGCCGTTCCCGTTGACGCGCCTTCCCGGGTGCTCGGCTTCTATACGCTGAGCCCCGCCTCGCTCGCGTATGCGCGCGCGCCGGCGCTCGTGCGAAGAGGCCTCGCGCGCTATGACGTTCCGGCGTTCCGGCTCGGCCGCCTTGCCGTCGATCGCAGCGTTCAGGGCCGCGGCCTTGGCGGCGCCCTGCTGCTGCGCGCCGCCGATCGCTGCATTCGCGTCGCGCAGGATGTCGGCGGCGTGGCGCTCGTCATCGACGCCAAGACCGAGCGGGCCGCCCGCTGGTATGAAAGCTACGGCGCGCTGCGCCTGGACGACGCGGCGCTGTCGCTCGTCCTGCCGCTCGCCACCGCCGCCGATGCGCTCCGGCGGGGCGGCGGCCCTTGATTTGCGCTGGCGGCGTCGGCGAAGCCGAACGACAGCGGGTCGAGACATAGACCGGCTCCGCCGATACTCTGCGGCGAGCGCACGCCTGGGAGGGGACGATGGGGGACAGTTTCGAGGACCGGTTCGTCCAGGTCGGCGGCGTTCGCGCGCGTTACTGGCGGGCGGGCGACGGCGGGTCCGCGGTTCTCCTGCTCGGCGGCATCGGCTGCTCGGTCATCGACTGGACCGCCAACATCGACGCGCTTGCCGCGGGTCGCACGGTCTACGCCCTCGACATGCTGGGCGAGGGTCTGACCGACAAGCCGGACGGCGACCGCTATGGGCTGCCGGACCTTGCGCGGTTCGTCTTCGCCTTCCTCGGCGCCGTGGGGGTGGAGCGAGCCCACATCGTCGGCCATTCGCTGGGCGGGCGCATCACGCTGGAGTGCGCGCGCCAGGACCCCGGACGCGTGCTGTCGATGACGCTCGTCGCGCCCGCCGGCGTCGGACGGGCGACGCATATCATGATGCGTCTGCCGACCGTCCCGTATCTCGGGGAATTGCTGTCGCGGCCGAGCCCGAGCGGCCTCAAGACGCTCTGGCGGCTCGGAGTCCACGATCCCGCCTTGATCACCGACGCCTTCGTCGCGACCAAGTATCGGCTGGCGAGCGCGCCCGGCGCGCACTCGGCCTTCCTCAAGACCCTGAGGGGATTCGTCGGCATCGGCGGCTTCGAGCGATCCCAGATGGAGGCGCTGCAGAAGGCCATGCCGGCGATGACGGCGCCGGCGCTGGTCATCTGGGGACGAGAGGACCGGTTGCTGCCCTGCGCGCAGGCGGAGATCCTCCGGTCGCGTCTGCCGCGCGCGGAGGTCCGGATCTTCGAGACATGCGGCCACGTTCCGCAGATGGAGCAACCGGAAGCGTTCAACGAGACGGCGGCCGCGTTCCTCGATCGCGCCATGTAGGCGCGGTCGCCGACCGCGCCCGCGGCGTCAGCGACGCATCCTGTAGGCGCGCTCGCTGAGCGCGCCTGGCGGCGTCGCGACGCCGCCTACAGGGCCCGTCCTGTCGGCGCTCGCTGAGCGCGCCGGCGGCGTCAGCGACGCCGCCTACAGATAATCCACCCGCGTCAGACAGAGCCCGTGCGCGGGCGCGACCTGCCCGCAGCGACTGCGGTCGGCGGCGTCGAGCGCGGCTTTGAGATCGCCGGGCGTCCAGCGGCCGGCGCCGACGTCGATCAGCGAGCCGACCATCGAGCGCACCTGCCGGTGCAGGAACGACAGCGCGGCGACCTCGAAGGTGACGGCGTCGCCGTCGCGGGTCACCTCGAGCGCGTCGAGCGTACGGATCGGCGACTTCGCCTGGCACTGGGCGTCGCGGAAGGTGGTGAAGTCGTGCCGGCCGAGCAGCAGCCGCGCCCCTTCGCGCATCGCCGCGAGGTCGAGGATCGGCTTCACCCGCCAGGCCCGGCCGCGATCGAGCGCGAGCGGCGCGCGCCGATTGACCACGCGGTAGCGATAGCGGCGGCCGCAGGCGGAATGGCGCGCGTCGAAATCGTCGGCGACCTTTTCGACGGCGAGCACCGCGACCGGATGCGGGACGCAATGGGCGTTGAGTCCCTCGCCGAGCCGGAACGGCGCCCAGTCGCGCGCAAGATCGACATGCGCGACCTGTCCGGCGGCGTGCACGCCGGCGTCGGTGCGGCCCGCCCCAGCGACGACGCGGCGCTCGCCGGTCATGGCGAACGCCGCCTCCTCCAGCACCTGCTGCACGGAGAGGCCGTTCTCCTGCCGCTGCCAGCCGACGAACGGCTGGCCGTCGTATTCGACGGTAAGCTTGAAGCGCGGCATCAGGCCTCTCCGCGCGGCGCGGCGGCGATCGCGGCGTCGAGAACCTCGTAGATGCGCGGCTCGGCCGAGCGCGCGACGTTGAAGCGCAGGAAGCCGCGGCCGAGGTCGGAGGCGCTGAACGCCGGCCCCGGCGCGAGCAGCAGCTTGCGCGTCAGGCAGTAGCGGGCGACGTCGGCGGCGGCGACCTCGCCCGGCAGGCGCGCCCAGACAAAAATGCCGGCGCGCGGCTCGATCCAGGGCTCCAGCCCGCGCTTGCGCAGCGCGGCCAGCGTGAAGCCCATCGCGTCGGCCGCCTTGCGCCGCAGGCCGTCGAGATGGCGGCGGTAGTTGCTCTCGGTCAGCACGCGATGGAGCATGGCGGCGCCGGTCGCGCTGTTGCCCATCGAGGTCGCGAGCTTCAGGTCGACCAGCGGGGCGATCCAGTCGGCGCGCGCGGCGATATAGCCGCAGCGGGTGGCGGCGCCGACCGTCTTGGTGGCGCTGCCGACCTGCACCACGCGGCGCAGGCCGTCGAGCCCCGCGAGCCGGATCGCGGGCTCCGGCTCGAAGTCGCCGAAGGTGTCGTCTTCGAGGATCAGCACGTCGTGATCCTCGGCGAGGCGCAGGACGCGGTGCGCCACGGCGGGCGAGAGCGTCGCCCCGGTCGGGTTCTGCAGGCCGGCGTTGGTGAGATAGAGGCGCGGGCGATGTTCGGCGAACAGCCGGGCGAGGGTTTCGACCTCCGGCCCGTTCGGGGTCATGGGAACGGCGACGATGTTGGCGCGGCACGCCGTCAAGAGCGACAGGAAGTTGAAATAGCACGGATCGTCGACCACGACCGTGTCGCCGGGCCCGAGCAGGAAGCGGCAGACGAGATCGAGCGCCTGCGAGCAGCTGTCGGTCACGATCACCTGGTCCGGATCGACCAGAACGGCGCGATCGGCGAGCCGGAGCGAAAACAGGCGGCGCAGCGGCGCATAGCCGAGCGGCTCGTCGTACTGGCGGCGGCGGTGCGTGTCGTCGCGCGCGGCGTGACGCAAGGCGCGCTGGACGCCGAGGTCGAGCACCCAGGAGTCGGGAAGCCAGCCCGCCCCGGGGCAGAGAAAGTCGGGCGACGCGGTCATCGCCTGCCGGTTGATCCACGACGGGTCGATCGCGGGTTCCGGCGCCGCGGCGACCGCGTTAAGCCTGCGCGGCTCGGCCGCGGCGGCGACGAAAAAGCCCGCCCCGCGTCGCGCGACCACGGCGCCTTCGGCGGCGAGCCGGTCGTAGGCTTCGACCACGGTCGATTTCGACACGCCGAGCTTTTCGGCGAGTTCGCGCACCGAGGGCAGGCGCGCCCCGCGCGCCAGCGCCCGGCTCGCGACGCGGTCGCGGATATGCGCCGCCGTCGACTCGACGCGCGAGGCTGGTCGATCGTCCATGATGCCTCCGTTCGGAAACTGTCCTCCCGATGGGTCAGTACAGTTTGGTCAAACTGTATTGGACTGTCTCTGGCGGAGCAAGGCGGTTCGCGCGACGGTCGGGGACGAAAGGAGACGTTCCGATGTCCGCGTCCGCCGCCACCGCCCTCGCCCTGATCGGCCGTATCGCCGCCTGGCCGTTCCGCGTCGCCGCCGCCCGCGCCGCGCTGAACGCGCTCGCGGCGATGGACCGGCGCGAACTCGCCGACATCGGCCTGACGCCTTGCGACCTGCGCGACGTCTCGGCGCTGGCGCTCGACCGCGACCCGACCGCCCTGCTCGCGGCGCGCGCCGGCGAACGGCGCCGAAACGCGCATGGGCCCGCTTCGTCGGGCGACGAACGGCCTCGACCGTCGCGCGCGACGGAGCGCGAGCCCGAGCCGACGCCGACGCTCGCCATGTCTCCCGCCGGCTGAACGGAGCGGCGCGCCGCTCCGGAACTCCGCAATGCTCGCCCGCGTTCAGTGCGAAAGGCGCGGGGGCGCAAGTGGAGATTCGTCATGGACGCTGTTCAGGAGACCGGAAACCTCATCGCCGCGAGCAAGGTGCAGGGAACCGACGTCTACAATTCCGCCGGCGAGAGCCTCGGCGCGATTCACGACGTCATGATCGACAAGACGTCCGGCCATGTCGCCTATGCGATTCTGTCGTTCGGCGGCTTTCTCGGCATCGGCGACAAGTACCACCCGCTGCCCTGGTCGCTGTTGCGCTACGACACCGAGATGGCCGGCTATGTCGTCAATCTCGACAAGAGCCAGCTCGAGGGGGCGCCCGCCTACGACACCGACGACGAGCCGAACTGGGGCGACCGGACCTACGAGGGCAAGATCCACGACTATTACGGCGTCGGGCCCTATTGGGGCGGGATCTAGGGAGATCACCACCAAGGACACGAAGGGTCACGAAGGCCCGTGTCCTTGGCGGCGACGGCCGACAATCGCCGCCGCCCTCGTCCTGGGCCTGGCGAAGGACGTTCCAGATGGCGCTGACGTCCGTGGCTACTGGATCATCCTTCGACAGGCTCAGGATGAGGGTTGTGCTCGGCGTGCGCGTCGTCGGCTTGGCAGTCACGGCTCGCGCCCCGACCCCACAAATCCGCCGGCCTAGAACAGGCTCAGCTGCGCCCCGCGCGCGTCCGCCGGCGGGGCGGGCTTGCGGAACAGGTCCGTGCGTAATGCAAGCGGCGTCTCGCGGTAGCCGAGGCGCCGCGCCGTCATCTCGAACCGCCGCGCGATCATCCAGGCGTAGGGGCCGGAGCCGGCCATGCGCCGGCCCCATTGCGCCTCGTAGTCCTTGCCGTCGCGCATCGACTGCACCAGCGACACCGAGCGCTTCAGCCGGTCCGGGAAATGGACCTGCAGCCATTCGCGGAACATGTCGCGCAATTCGAGCGGCAGGCGCAGGACGATCGCGCCGCCCTCGCGCGCGCCGGCGGCCCAGGCGCGGGTCACGATCGCCTCGATCTCGGAATCGTTCACCGCCGGAATCACCGGGGCGACCATGACGCCGGTCGGCACGCCGGCCTCGGCGAGGCGGGCGATCGCCTCGATCCGCTTCTCCGGCGTCGGCGCGCGCGGCTCCATCTTGCGCGCGAGCGCGCGGTCGAGCGTCGTCACCGACAGGAAAACCTTGGCGAGCCCGTCGCGCGCCATGTCGCTCAGGATGTCGAGGTCGCGCAGCACGAGGTTCGACTTGGTGACGATGCTGACCGGGTGGCGCGCGCGCTGCAGGGTCTCGAGGATCGAGCGGGTGGTGCGATACTGCCGCTCGATCGGCTGATAGGGGTCGGTGTTGGTTCCGAGCGCGATCGTCGCCGGCGCATAGCGCGGCGCGCCGAGCTCGCGCTCGAGCAGCGCCGCCACGCCCTGCTTGACGAACAGGCGGCTCTCGAAATCGAGCCCGGCCGAGAGCCCCATATAGGCGTGCGTCGGCCGCGCGAAGCAGTAGAAGCAGCCGTGCTCGCAGCCGCGATAGGGATTGATCGAACGGTCGAACGGGATGTCGGGCGAGGCGTTGCGGGTGATGACGGCCCTGGGGCGCTCGAACGTCACCTCGGTGACCAGCGGCTCGGGCGCCTCGTCGCGGGTCCAGCCGTCGTCGAAATCCTCGCGCTTCTGGCTCTCGAACCGGCCGGAGGCGTTGGTCGCGGCGCCGCGGCCGCGGCGGCGCTCGATCGGCT
>CAMFKX010000228.1 GCA_945957375.1 uncultured Roseiarcus sp. | reverse complement strand
ACCTGCGACCCCTCCCGTGTGAAGGGAGTGCTCTACCGCTGAGCTAATCGCCCGGCCCCGGAAAGGCCGCTGTTTAGGGCCGGGCCGGCGACGCGTCAAGACGCTCGCGTCGGAAAGCAGGGATTGCCGCGCGTCGCGCCGCGCGCCATAGGGCGGGCGCAACCCACGGAGGCGACCTTTGCCCGACGCGATGTGGCAGGTTTTCGGCGACAACCCCGTCATGCTCGGCGTCATGCTGGCCGGCCTCGTCGGCGCCGTCGCCGGCCCGTGGGCGATCGTGCGCGCCGTCTCCCGCCTGAAAGCCCGGCCGGACGACTGACCGGGCCGCGCTTCGGATCAGGACGCCCTCGACGCCGGCGCGACCGCGGTCAGCGCCTCCTCGAGAGCCGACTTGCGCAAGGGCTTGGACAGGAAGCCGGACACGCCGGCGGCGAACGCCGCTTCCTTGTCCGCCGGCAGGAAGAACGCCGAGACCGCGATGATCGGGACGCTCGCCGACCGCCCGCCCTGCGCTCGGATCGCGCGCGTCGCCTCGAGTCCGTCGACATTCGGCATCTGAATGTCCATCAGGACGACGTCGAATGCGGTCTTCGCGGCGGCGTCGATCGCCTGGGCGCCGTCCTCGGCGAATTGCGCCTTGTGTCCCAGCTTCTCCAGCAGCCCGCCGACGACCTCGCGGTTGGCGGCGACGTCCTCGGCGACGAGGACCGTGAGGCGACGGCGATCGGCCGGCCGCGTCTCCACGGGGGCGCCCGCGCCGAGCGGCTCCGCGGCGCGAACCGGAATCTCGAACCGGAACCGACTGCCGGCGCCGGGCGCGCTTTCGGCTTCGATCGTGCCGCCCATCCAGTCGACCAGCCGGCGGCTGATCGCGAGGCCGAGGCCGATGCCCGCGGCGCGGGTGCGCTCGCGCGACGCCCCGCGCTCGAAGGGCTCGAACAAGCGCGCGGCGTCCGCCGCCGGAAAGCCCTCGCCGGTGTCCTCGACTTCGACGCGCAGGGCGAAGCCGTCGCCGGCGGCGGCGCGCCGCGCCGCGACCCGGATCGTCACGCCGCCCTCGGCGGTGTGCTTGACCGCGTTGTCGAGCAGGTTGACGAGAATCCGGCGAATGCGGCCGACGTCGCCCTCGAGGGTCGCGGCCTCTGCGGCGTCCAGCTCCGACCGGATCGTCAGATGCGCGGTCCGCCCCGGCGGGCAGGCGATCGCGATCGCCGAATCGACCAGCGCGCGCAGGTCGAACGGCGCCGTGTGAAGCGCAGGCGGGCCCGCTTCGAGGCTGGCGAATTCCAGCAGGTCGTCGATGATGACCAGGAGGCTTTCGCCCGCGGCCTCGATGGTGGCGGCGTAGCGCCCGTCCTTCGCGCCGCCGATGCGTTCGCGCAGGAGGCCGGAAAGGCCGATGATGGCGTTCATCGGCGTGCGCAATTCGTGGCTCGCCATCGCCAGGAATTCCGATTTCGCCCGGCTCGCCTGTTCGGCCCGGGCCAGCGCCTCGGTCAGCCTGGCTTCCCGATCCACGAGTTCGGTCACGTCGCGAAGGACGAAGATTCCGCCGCCCTCGCCCGCCATCGGATTGACCGAGGCCTCGACCACCCGGCCATCGGGCTGTCGGTAGGCGGCGCGCCAGGAATCGCCGGTGCGAAACGCTGCGAGCTTCTCCTGCACCACGCGCTCGACGTCGACGTCGCCGTAGTCGCCGCGCGCCGCGCGAAAGCGGACGAGCTCGCCGAGCGCGGCCCCCGGCTCGAACAAGGCCGGCGGGGCGTGAAGCATCGCCTCGGCGACGTCGTTGCCGACGGTGAGCCGGCCGTCCGAATCGTAGACGAGAATGCCCTCGCCCATGTTCTTGAGCGTCGCCTCCAGCACCGCGGACTTGCGGGCATATTCCCGTTCACGGCTTTTCAGGTCGGTGACGTCGGTCCGGACCACCACGGATCCGCCGTCGGACATCCGCCGCGCCTCCACGCGCAACCAGCGTCCGGCGGCGGTCGACTGCTCGACGAGCCCGCCGTCGACGTCGATCCGGGGCGCATCGTCCCGCGCGCCGCCGGCCGCGACGTTCATCGCCTCGGCCGCCGCGTTGGACACGACCAGGCGGCCGCTCGCGTCGAAGATGTCGAAGCCCGCCGGGCTGACGTCGATGGCGTCCTTGAGCCGGCGCTCGGCTTCCTCCGCGCGGCGGGCGGCCTCCTCGAGCCGCCGGGCCAGTTCGTTCGCGCGCTCCTGCGCCTCGACCCGGGCGGTGATGTCGACCGCGCGGATGAGGATTCCCCCGATGCCGCCGTCCTCGGCCGGCCAGGGGCCGATCTCCCACTGGATCCACTGAATGCGCCCGTCGGCCCGCTCGAAACGCTCGCCCTCGGAACTTTCGACGGCGCCCGCGAGACAGCGCTGGTGCCCCGCCTTCCAGGCGTCGCTGAGGTCCGGGACCACGTCGTAATGGCTGCGGCCGACCGGGGACTCCGTCAGGCCGTTGTCCAATAGCCATCGCTCGCTCGCCGCGAGATACCGCATCTCGCGGTCGAACATCGCGATCGGACCCGGCGCCTGGGCGACGTACTGATCCAGCCGGCCACTCTTGCTACCCATAAGGATCGTCTTCGTACGGTTCCGCCTGCTCCGGAAGTTATTGCGAGCACTGAAAGAATAGCGCCGCGGCGCCGAAAGACAATGCACGCCGCGGCAAAAGAATTTCGCCCTCGCAGGATCCCCCGCTCACGCGGGCGGGAGCGAATGTCAGACTTTTTCCGTCGACGTCCGAAGCGCGGCGTCGAGTTGGGCCTGTCGGACCGGCTTGGTCAGGAAGCCCGACACCCCGGCGCCGTAGGCCGCCTCCTTGTCGACGGGCTGAGAGTAGGCGGAGACGGCGATGATGGGAATGCGCCGAAAGCGGCGCCCCAGCCCGCGGATGGTTCGCGTCGCCGTGAGGCCGTCGACGTTGGGCATCTGGATATCCATCAGGATCACGTCGAAGTCGGCGTTTCGCGCCGCCTCGATCGCCTGCGCCCCGTCCTCCGCGAAATGCGTCTCGTGGCCGAGTCGATCGAGAATGCCGCCGATCACCGCGCGGTTGGCCTCGATGTCCTCGGCGACGAGGATCCGGAGACGTGGGGCCAGGCTCCGCTCCTGGCCGACGCCGGCCTCGATCATCGCAAGCGGCGCCGCGACGCCGACGGGGACCTCGAACCAGAAGCAGCTTCCTTCGCCCAGGCGGCTCTCGGCCCCGATCGTCCCTCCCATCAGGTCGACGAGCTTGCGGCAGACCGCAAGCCCGAGACCGAGTCCAGCGGCGCGCGTGCGGTCGCCCGACAGGCCCCGCTCGAAGGGTTCGAACAGGCGGGCCGTCTCGCCCTCGGCAAATCCCGTGCCGGTATCCTCGACCTCGACGCGCAACATCGCCGCGCCGCCGGCCAACGCCTCCCGCGTCCGCGCGCGAACCGTAATCACGCCCCGATCGGTGTGCTTGACAGCGTTGTCGAGCAGATTGACCAGCGTCCGCCGCAGCCGCTGCCCGTCGCCGACCAGGGCGGCGGGGACGGCGGAGCCGCATTCCGTCACGATCGTCACATCGCCGATCCGCGCAGGCGGACAGGCGATGTCGATCGCCGAGGCGATCAGCCCTCGCACGTCGAACGGCGCAGCCTCGGAGACCGCCGGCTTCGCGTCGAGACTGGCGAACTCCAGCAGATCGTCGATCACGATCAGCAGACTCTCCCCCGCCGCCTCGATCGTGGCGGCGTAACGCTCTTCGGCGGCGGCGCCGATCCGCTCCCGCAGCAGGCCGGACAGACCGATGATGGCGTTCATCGGCGTGCGCAGTTCGTGGCTCGCCATCGCCAAGAATTCCGACTTGGCCCGGCTGCCGTGCTCGGCCTTGGCGAGCGCGTCGGCCATCCTGGCCTCGCGATCGGCGCGTTCGGTCACGTCCTGCAACACGAAAACGGCGCCGGCGCCGTCCGGCATCGGATTGACCGACGATTCGACCACGCTTCCGCCCGGGAGGCGCCGCGCGCCGCGCCAGGGTTTGCCGGCGTGGAATCGCGCCATCCGTCGTTCGACGGCGTCCTCGACGCCGACCGCGCCATAGTCGCCGCGCGCCGCGCGGAAGCCGATGAGGTCTGCGAGCGCCGCGCCCGGCGCAAACAGCCGGCGCGGCGCGTCGAGCAGGCGGGCCGCCTGATCATTGGCGATGATCAGCCGCGCATCGGCGCCATACACCAGGATTCCCTCGCCCATGTTGCCGAGGGTCGCCTCGAGCAGCGAGGACTTGCTGGCGAGCTCGCGCTCGCGGGCCTTGAGATCGCTGACGTCGGTCCGGATGACCAGGGTCCCGCCGTCGGTCATCCGGCTTTCCTCGATACGCAGCCAGCGCCCGTCCTCGGTGCGCTGCTCGATCGGGCCGGTCGGGTTGCGATGCCGCGCCAGACGCTCGCGCAGCCAGGCCTCCTCGTCCGCGGCGCCGTGGGCCGAGTCGCCCCGGTCGAAGCCCAGACGCAGCAGATGCTCGTAGGAAGCGCCGCGCCGGATTTCGTCGGCGATCCCGGGAAAATGAGCGCGGCTCGCCTCGTTGAAATCGACGAGCCGATCGTCGCGGTCGTAGAGGGCGAAACCGCCCGGAATCGCGTCGATCGGGCCCTTGAGCCGGCGCTCGGCCGCCTCCGCCTGACGGCGGGCCTCGTCGAGCAGCCGCGCGAGCTCGTCCGCGCGCCGCTCGGCCTCGATCCGGGCGGTGACGTCGACGCAGGAGACGATCGTCCCGCCGATCTCGCCGTCGGCGGCGAGCCATGGCCGCGCGCGCCATTCCAGCCACCGGACCGATCCGTCGGCGCTGGCGATCGGATCGCGCCCGGCGGCCTCGGCTCCGAGACGGCTCCGAAGCAATTCCTCCAGCGGCGCGACGAAACCGGAAATCCACGCCGGACTGGCGGCGAGAAGGCGCGCGTCGCGGTCGAACAACGCCATCGGATCGGGCGCGTGCGCAACGTGGTGAACCAGTCCGGCTGTCCGATAAGTCACGAGATCGATCGCCCTGACTGAGCCTGTACGTCGCGTACTCGCATGGGCCCTCGGGAAGGTACAGTCGACGCTCCGCGCTCCGCCTTGTACTTTTGTACCATCAATGAATCCAGTTGAACAACCAACCGCTCGCCGGCCTTTGCGTCCGACTGGCGCCGGCCGACGATCGCTGGCATAAGGCCCGGGATGAACGAGGCCGACACTTTGCTCGGCGCGACGCAGCGGACGCCCGGCGACGCCGATCCCGGCTTCGGGGTCTATGTCCACTGGCCGTTCTGCCTGTCGAAGTGTCCGTACTGCGACTTCAACAGCCACGTCCGCGCGGCCGGCGTCGACGAGGCGCGCTATCTCGCCGCCTTTCGCAGCGAAATCGCCCATCGCGCCGCGCTCGCGCCCGGCCGCTCGGTCCGCTCGATCTTCTTCGGCGGCGGCACGCCCTCGCTCATGCGCCCGGAGACGGTCGGCGGGATCCTCGACGCCATCGCCGCGCACTGGAGGGTCGAGCCCGGCGCCGAGATCACCCTCGAGGCCAATCCGACCAGCGTCGAGGCGGAGCGTTTCCGCGGCTACCGCGCCGCCGGGGTCAACCGGCTTTCGATCGGCGTGCAGGCGCTCGCCGACGCCGATCTCCAGGCGCTCGGCCGCCGCCACAGCGTCGCTGAGGCGCTCGCGGCGCTTCGCCTCGCGGCGTCGGTCTTCCCGCGCTACACCTTCGACCTGATCTACGGTCGGGTCGGACAGAGCGTCGCGGACTGGCGCGACGAGCTCGAACGCGGGCTCGACCTCGCGGGCGACCATATTTCGCTCTACCAGCTCACCGTCGAGCCCGACACCCCGTTCGAGCGGCTGCGCGACGCCGGCAAGCTGGCGCTGCCCGACGAAGACATGAGCCTAGCCCTGTTCGAGGCGACGCGGGAATTGACCGCGGCGCGCGGCCTGCCGGCCTACGAAGTCTCCAATCACGCCCGGCCGGGCGGCGAAAGCCGCCACAACCTGATCTACTGGCGCTACGGCGAATACGCCGGGGTCGGACCCGGCGCGCACGGCCGCCTGCTCACGGCGCAGGGCCGCCTGGCGCAGGCCTGCGAGCGAGGCCCGGAAGCCTGGCTGGCGCAGGTCGAGCAGGCCGGTCACGGCCTCGTCGACGACGCGCCGCTCACCTCCGAACAGCAGGGCGACGAATTCCTGCTGATGGGCCTGAGGCTGACGGAGGGCGTCGATCCCGAGCGCTTCCGGGCGCTGAGCGGTCGACCGCTCGACCGGACCCGGGTCGAGCGCCTGATCGAGGGGGGCCAGCTCGAACGCGATCCGGCGGGAGGCATTCGCCTGACGCCGGCCGGGGCGCCGCTGCTCGACGCGGTCATCGCCAGCCTGGCGACGTGACGGCGACATGACGCTCGACCACGACGAAGATCACCATCATCGCCGCCGAATCGGCCGGCTGATCGACCGCCTGCCCGCGGCCTTCGCCAAGGCCGCGCTCTGGCTTCTCCGGCCGGAATCGCGCTGGGCGCGCCTTCCCGCCGGGGGATTGCTGATCCTCGGCGGCTTTCTCGCGATCCTGCCGGTATTCGGCCTGTGGATGCTGCCGCTCGGAATCGTGCTGATCGCGGAGGACGTTCCGTTCCTGAGGCGGCGGGTGGCGCGCCTGCTCGCCTGGGTGGAAAAGCGCTGGCCGCGCCTGTTCCAATCGGCCGCAGACGATTGACTAAACCCGGATTCTGACCCATCACTGCAGGTCCGCGGGGCGTGAGCCTTCCGGCGGAACGTAAACATGCGCCTTGAGCGCAGCCCAGAACCCAGGAGAGTGGCCATTCGTCGTCCTATGAAAGCAACGGCGGCGCCGGAGAAAGGCGGCCCGCGCACGAACCGCGACATTCGCGCCGTTCAGGTCCAGCTGATCGACGCAGAAGGCAAGAACCAGGGCGTGGTCAACCTCGCGGATGCCCAGCGTCAGGCCGAGGAAGCCGGACTGGATCTCGTCGAGATCGTTCCCAACGCCACGCCTCCCGTCTGCAAGATCCTCGATTTCGGCAAGTATCGCTTCCTCGAGCAGAAGAAGTCGGCCGAGGCGCGCAAGCGTCAGAAGGTGGTCGAGATCAAGGAGATCAAGCTGCGTCCGGGCATCGACGACCACGATTACGAGGTCAAGATGCGTTCGGTGATGCGGTTCTTCGAAGAGGGCGACAAGGTCAAGGTGACGCTCCGCTTCCGCGGCCGTGAGATGGCGCACCAGGACATCGGCTACAAGCTGCTTCAGCGGGTGAAGTCGGAGACCGCTCCGATCGCCAAGGTCGAGGCCGAGCCGTCGATGGAAGGCCGCCAGATGATCATGGTGCTCGCGCCGCGATAGGTTTTCCCGCCCGAGCACGCCCGGGCGGTCGCTTCAGAGGTCCGAGGCCGCTGGCGCAAGCCAGACAGGGCGCGCCGGCTGCGGCCGGCGGCGCGGAGGGCGTTTTCCGTGACGACGACCACGCAGGACTACGCCGGCCCGGCCGCCGCCGAACGCAAGGCGGCCCAAAGCGCCGCATTCGGCGTGCTGCTCGCCGTCAGCGCCTCGCATATGCTCAACGACACGATGCAGTCGCTCGCGCCGGCGCTCTACCCGGTGTTTCGCGAGCAGATGGCGCTGAGCTTCTTCCAGACCGGCATCATCACGCTCGTCTTCCAGGTCTCCGCCTCGCTCCTCCAGCCGCTGATCGGGCTCGCCGCCGACCGCCGGCCGATGCCCTTTCTCTTGCCGATCGGCATGGCCTTTACTCTCGCCGGCCTGGTCGGGCTGGCCTTCGCCGGAACCTATCCGCTGCTGCTCATGTCGGTCGCCGTCATCGGCGTCGGCAGCGCGGTCTTCCATCCCGAGGCCTCGCGGGTGGCGCGCGCGGCCTCGGGCGGACGGCACGGCTTCGCCCAGAGCGTGTTCCAGGTCGGCGGCAATTTCGGCCAGTCGACCGGGCCGCTGCTCGCGGCCTTCATCGTGGTGCCGTTCGGCCAGCATTCGGTGCTCGCCTTCACCGCGCTCGCCGGAATCGCCGTCGTGCTGCTGATCCGCGTCAGCCGCTGGCACAAGCATCAGCGCCTGGCGAAGAAACAGGCCGCGGCGGCAGTCGCCCCGAAGCACCCGCCGGGAACCGTGTTCTGGACGATCACGGCGCTGATCGTGCTGCTATTCTCCAAGGTGCTCTACACCTCGAGCCTCAGCAGCTACTACACGTTCTATCTGATCCAGGAATTCGGCGTGTCGGTGCAGACGTCGCAGATCCTGCTGTTCGTCTTCCTCGCCGCGGTCGCGGTCGGGACCTTCTTCGGCGGCTCGCTCACCGACCGATTCGGCGCCAAGGCCGTCATCTGGGGCTCGATCGTCGGCGTGCTGCCGTTCACCCTGTTGCTGCCGCATCTCGGGCTCGTCGGCACGGTGGTCACCTCGATCGCGATCGGGCTCGTGCTGTCGTCCGCCTTCTCGGCGATCGTCGTCTATGCGCAGGAACTGACGCCGGGCAACGTCGGCGCCGTCGCGGGCCTGTTCTTCGGCCTGTCGTTCGGCCTCGGCGGCATCGGCGCGGCGTTCCTCGGCATGGTCGCGGACCACACCAGCCTGCGCTTCGTCTATCAGATCTGCGCCTTCCTGCCGGCGATCGGCTTCATCGCGGCCTTCCTGCCCAACCCGCGGCCGAAGGAAGCCTGAGGGAACATCGACCATGAGCGCCAGCCCCGTCGTCATCGCGCCCTCGGTGCTTTCGGCCGACTTCGCCACGCTCGGCGAGGCCGTGCGCGCGGTCGACGCCGCCGGCGGCGACTGGATTCACCTCGACGTGATGGACGGCCATTTCGTGCCCAACATCACCTTCGGCCCGCCGGTGATCGCGGCGCTGCGTCCCCATTCGGCCAAGCCGTTCGACTGCCATCTGATGATCTCGCCCGCCGATCCCTATCTCGAAGCCTTTGCCAAGGCCGGTTGCGACATCATCA
>CAMFKX010000227.1 GCA_945957375.1 uncultured Roseiarcus sp. | reverse complement strand
CGAGGTGGCGTTCTTGATCGCGTCGTTGCCCTGGACGAAGCCGGCCGGCTCGAAGCGGGTGAAGGTGAAGGCCTCGACGAACTCGTCCAGCGGCACGCCGTACTGGAGGCCGATCGAGATCGCGATGGCGAAATTGTTCATCAGCGACCGGAAGGCGGCGCCCTCCTTGTGCATGTCGATGAATATCTCGCCCAGCCGCCCGTCCTGGTACTCGCCGGTGCGCAGATAGACCTTGTGGCCGCCGACCACCGCCTTCTGGGTGTAGCCCTTGCGCCGGTCGGGCAGCTTTTCCCGATCGCGCAGGCGCTCGACGCGCTCGATCACCCGCTCGACGATCTTTTCCGCGACCTGGGCGGCGCGCGCCGGGGCGGCGGAGGCGAGCAGGGTCTCCAGCGCCTCCTCCTCCTCGTCGTCGCTCTCGATCAACTGCGAATTCAGCGGCTGCGACAGCTTCGAGCCGTCGCGGTAGAGCGCGTTGGCCTTGAGGCCGAGCCGCCAGCTCAGCATGTAGGCGTCCTTGCAATCCTCGACGGTGGCGTCGTTGGCCATGTTGATGGTCTTCGAGATCGCGCCGGTGATGAACGGCTGCGCCGCCGCCATCATTCGGATGTGGCTCTCGACCGAGAGGTAGCGTTTTCCCGTGCGGCCGCACGGATTGGCGCAGTCGAACACCGGATAATGGTCGACTCTAAGATGAGGCGCGCCCTCCAACGTCATGGCGCCGCAGGCGTAAATGTTGGCCGACTCGATCTCGGCCTTGGAGAAGCCGAGGGCCGAGAGCAGGTCGAAGCCCGGCGCCTCGTAACGCTCGGCCGGGATCTTCAGCGCGCCGCTCAGCGTCTCGGCGCCGAGCGTCCACTTGTTGAAGACGAAGCGGATGTCGAACGCGCCCTTGAGCGCGCCCTCGACCTTCTCGATCGCCGCCTCCGGCAGGCCGCGGGCGCGCAGCGCCGCGTGGTTGATCCCCGGCGCGTTGGCGAGCGTCGCCCGGCCGACGGCGTAGGCGACGATCTCGTCGATCCGCGCCTCGTCGTAGCCGAGCGCGCGCAGCGCGTCGGGCACGGCGCGGTTGATGATCTTGAAATAGCCGCCGCCGGCGAGCTTCTTGAACTTGACCAGGGCGAAGTCGGGCTCGATCCCGGTCGTGTCGCAGTCCATCACCAGGCCGATCGTGCCGGTCGGGGCGACCACCGACACCTGGGCGTTGCGGTAGCCGTGCGCCTGCCCGAGCGCGAGCGCGGCGCTCCAGGCGGCGCGGGCGGCCTCGCCCAAGGGGGAGAAGGCGGGGCCGGCCTTGTGCAGCGAGCCGTGGTCGAGCGGGGTCGGCGCCACCGACAGGCTCTCGTAGCCGGAGACTTCGCCGTCGGCGGCGCGCTTGTGGTTGCGGATCACCCGCAGCATCGCCTCGGCGTTCGGCTGGTAGCCGGGGAAGGCGCCGTTCTTGGCGGCGAGCTCGGCCGAGGTGGCGTAGGCGCGGCCGGTCATGACGGCGGAGAGCGCGCCGCAGATCGCCCGGCCCGCGTCGCTGTCGTACGGGATGCCGCAGGACATCAGGAGCCCGCCGATGTTGGCGTAGCCGAGGCCGAGGGTGCGGTATTCGTAGGAGAGGCGCGCGATCTCCTTCGACGGGAACTGCGCCATCGCGACCGAGATCTCGAGCGTCGCGGTCCACAGCCGGACGGCGTGCTCGTAAGCCACAATATCAAAGACTTTCGTCTCGGCGTTCAGGAACTGCAGCAGGTTCAGCGACGCCAGATTGCACGCCGTGTCGTCGAGGAACATGTATTCCGAGCACGGATTCGAGGCGCGGATCGGCCCCGACGCCGGGCAGGTGTGCCAGTCGTTGATGGTGGTGTGGTACTGCAGGCCGGGATCGGCCGAGGCCCAGGCGGCGTAGCCGATCTTCTCCCACAGGTCGCGCGCCTTGACGGTCTTGGCGACCTTGCCGCTGAGCCGCCAGGTGAGGTTCCAGTCGGCGTCGGCCTCGACCGCGTGCAGGAAGGCGTCGTCGACGCGCACCGAATTGTTGGAGTTCTGGCCCGAGACGGTCAGATAGGCCTCCGACTCCCAGTCGGTGTCGTAGGTGTCGAAGTCGAGGCTGGTGTAGCCCTGGCGGGCGAACTGGATGACGCGCTTGACGATCCCGTCCGGCACGTCGTTCTTGCGGGCGAGCTTGACCTCGCGCTTGAGCGCCGGGTTCTTCTCGACGTTGAAGCAGTCGTCCCCGGAACCCTGGCAGTTGACGCAGGCCTTGAGGATCGCCTTCAGGTGCCGCTTGACCACCTTGGAGCCGGCGGCGAGCGACGCGACCTTCTGCTCCTCCTTCACCTTCCAGTCGATATAGGCCTCGATGTCGGGATGGTCGGCGTCGACCACCACCATCTTGGCGGCGCGGCGCGTGGTGCCGCCGGACTTGATCGCGCCGGCCGCGCGGTCGCCGATCTTGAGGAAGGACATGAGGCCCGAGGAGCGCCCGCCGCCCGACAGCTTCTCGTTCTCGCCGCGCAGCGCGGAGAAATTGGAGCCGGTGCCGGAGCCGTATTTGAACAGACGCGCCTCGCGCACCCAGAGGTCCATGATGCCGCCCTCGTTGACCAGGTCGTCGGAGACGGACTGGATGAAGCAGGCGTGCGGCTGCGGATGCTCGTAAGCGGACTTCGACTTGACCAGCTTGCCGGTCTCGAAGTCGACGTAATAATGGCCCTGGCTCGGCCCGTCGACGCCATAGGCCCAATGCAGGCCGGTGTTGAACCATTGCGGCGAGTTGGGCGCGGCGATCTGCGCGGCGAGCATGTAGCGCATCTCGTCGTAATAGGCGGCGGCGTCGGCCTCGCCGTCGAACACGCCGGCCTTCCAGCCCCAATAGGCCCAGGCCCCGGCGAGCCGGTCGAACACCTGCTTGGCGGAGGCTTCCGAGCCGGTCCGCTCGGCCTTGGGCAGGGCTTCGAGCGCCGCTTCGTCCGGCGCGGAGCGCCACAGGAAGGACGGGACGTCGTGCTCCTCGACGCGCTTCAGGCGCGCCGGCACGCCGGCCTTGCGGAAATATTTCTGGGCGAGCACGTCGGCCGCGACCTGGCTCCACGCCGCCGGGACCTCGATATTGTCGAGCGCGAACACCACCGAGCCGTCCGGATTGCGGATTTCGCTCTTGGTCGCCGCGAAGGCGATCCGGTCATAGGGAGACGCGCCCGCCGTGGTGTAGTGCCGCTCGATCCGCATCGCTGTTCGCCCTCGCCGTCCTGCGCGGGCCGCCCGGCGCCCGCCTCGTTGATCGAACGCGAGGTCGCTCCCCGCGTTCCCATGTCTCACGCGACGCGCCGCGCGGCGCGTCGCCGCGCCGTCGTCCCATCGTTTCGCTGATCCTGACGCAACCGACCGCGGGCGAACCCGGGCCTCCGGCCGACGGCGCGGGGAAACCCTACGCTCCCTTGGGGCGGCGCTGTGCGCCGGCCCGCCGTTCCGACCGACTCGAACTTACGACTCTGCTCCGAGACCGTCAACAGCTAGTGACGCCGATCGTCACCGAACACAACATATTGTGGATAAGAGTGGATAACGGGACGTTAATCGCGCCGCTCGCGGCCGAGCATCGTCCGAGTCGGGCGCGCTCGCAAGGGGCGGCGCGGCGGTTCTCCGCGCAAAGTTCGACTGGACAGCAGGGGACTACGCCGCCATAAACGCGCCGCGCCGACGCCCGGCGCTTCTGTCTCGACCCGCGGCTGGTGCGATGGACCTGAAGCTGTTTCTCCTGCGTTTCGCCACCTGGTGGAACGGGGCGACCCTCAACACCCTCTGGTACACGCGCCGTCACGGCGAATTCGTCGGCGAGGACCAGTTCGGCAATCGCTATTACCGCAAGCCCGGCATCGATCCGGCGCTCGGCTTCGAGCGCCGCTGGGTGATCTACAACGGCATGTCGGAAGCCTCGATGACCCCGCCGGGCTGGAACGGCTGGCTGCATCAGACCGTCGACACCCCGCCGAGCGAGGAGCAGTACACGCCGCATCCGTGGGAGGAGCCGCATATCGGCAATCCGACCGGGACGCCGGCGGCGATTCGCCCCAAGGGCTCGACCCTCAATCCGCTTCCCAACCGGCAGGCGACCGGCGGCGACTACGAGGCCTGGACCCCCGGGGCGTAGCCGCCTTCATTCCGCCCCCGTTGACCGGCAGATCGGCCCGCATGAGCTTGTCGCACCTTTTCGTCGCGCGCCCGAACGGCGTGGTCCGCGCGGCCCTTCGTGCGGCGGCGCCCGCGCTGGCGCTGTGTCTCGCCGCTCCCGCCCATGCCGACAAGATCGCCAACCCGGTCGCGGTGTTCGACGGGCTCGACAAGATCACCGGCCGCATCATCACCTTCGAGGTCGCGCTGAACGAGACGGTGCAGTTCGGCACCCTCCAGGTGACGCCGCGCGTCTGCTTCTCGCGCCCGCCCACCGATCCGCCGCGCACCGACGCCTTCGCTCAGGTCGACGAGGTCGACGAGCAGCACAAGTTCAAGCGCATCTTCTCCGGCTGGATGTTCGCCGACAGCCCCGGCCTGCACGGCGTCGAGCACCCGATCTACGACGTCTGGCTGGTCGACTGCAAAGGCGGCACGACCGTGATCAAGGAAGCGCCGCAGGCCAACGCCGCGGCGACGGACGCGGCCGCGACCGACGCCGCCGCCGAACCGGCCGACAACGGCAACCCCAACGCCAGCGCGCCTGCCGCCTCGCCGGTCCAGGCCGCGCCGCCGAAGAAGAAGCCGAAGCCGAAGCCCGCCGTGGTCGCTGCGCCCCTGCCCGCGCCCGACGCCGGCAATGCGCCGCTCGACCTCGGCGGCGGCAATTCGGGCAACGCGCGTTCCGGACGCTGACGACCGCGGGGCCGCTCAGGCCCGGGCGAGCCACCATGTCCCGGCCGCGAGCGTGATCAGCGTCAGCGGCAGGCCGACCTTGAAATAGGCCCAGAAGCCGATCGGCGTCCCCTCCGCGCGCGCATGCTCGGCGACGATCAGGTTGGCGACCGAGCCGAGCAGGGTGAAATTGCCGGCGAGGGTCGAACTCATCGCGACGACCAGCCAGGCCTTGCGCGGATCGACGAAGGTCGGGATGAAGGGCTTCAGCGCCAGCACCGCGGGCACGTTGCTGACGATGTTCGAGAGGACCGCGGTGAAGGCCGAAAGCCGCCAGGGGTCGTCGAGGCCCATGGCGCGCGCCAGCGCGATCCGCTCGGGGGTGAGCAACGCCCGTTCGGCGCCCGCCACCACGACGAACAGGCCGGCGAACATCAGCAGAAGCCGGCCGTCGACCTCGGCGTAGATGCGCTCCGGCTTGATCGCCCGCGTCACCAGGAGGAACGCGCCGCCGAGCACCGCGGCCTTGGCCGGCGCGACGCCGGCGAAGAAGGCGGCCGCCAGCGCGACGCAGACGAGGCTCGCCTTGACCGCCTGCCCGACATGCATGCGGCCGCGCATCAGATGCGGCTGGAGTTCGCCTCGCGCGGCGAATTCCTCGCGGTAGACCAACCAGACCACGACGACGGTCGCCACGAGGCCGAAGGCGGCGACGGGCGCGAGCGCGGCGGCGAACGCCGGATAGGCGATGCCGGAATAGGCGCCGATCACCATGTTCTGCGGATTGCCGGTGAGGGTCGCGACGCTGCCGCAGTTCGACGCCGCCGCCGTCGCGATCAGGTAGGGCATCGGGTTGCGCCCGAGCGCGCGGGTGACCGTGAGCACGATCGGCGCCATGACGAGACAGATCGCGTCGTTGACCAGGAAGGCGGAGAGCACGCCGGCGAGCAGCGTGATCGTCGTCAGCAGCGCGAGCGGTCGGTGGGCGTGCTCGATCGCCAGCGCTCCGAGGGCGCGGAAGGCGCCCGACACCTTCAGGTGCGCGACCACGATCATCATGCCGAGCAGCAGCGCGAGCGTGTCGTAATCGATCGCGGCGAAGGCGTCCGCGAGCGTCAGCGGGCCGCAGGCGATCATCGCGGCGCCGCCGAGGAAGGCGATGCCGGCGCGGTCGAGGCGCAGCCCGGGAAACCGGCCGATCGCGACGCCGACATAGGTCAGGCAGAGGATCGCCAGCGCGGCGTAGGCGGTCGGCGTCATGTCCGCCAGCGGCTTGGCGGCGGCGGACCCATCCGGCCGCGACGGCGCGCGCGCCCCCGCAGGGCGACGCTCGACGAGGCCGGCTGCATCCTTGTTTCGTCAGCCGGCAAGCGCTCAGGCGCCGTACAGACCGCGGCCGCCGGAACGCTTGCCGGCGAAGACGGCGGTCAGGCCGGCGAAGGCGATGAGCAGAAAGGTCCAGCCGAAACGATCGCGCGCAGCCGGCAGGAACGACGACGTCCGGTTTTCCAGCGCGGCCTCGTTCACGGCGAACAGCGACTCGTCCGCCGGATCGACGCGATCGTCCGGCGCGGCGGCATCCAGCGCCGGCAATCCCCGGAACGAAGCGTCGCTGTGCAGCTCGGTCGCCGCCGACGCCGCCGACGCCGTCAGAACCGCGGCTGCAAAGACAGGCCCTCGCCAAGACCGCATGCCGGCTCCATTCAACAGAAGAATTCTGCGCTCACCCTAGAAGTTACCGACCCTGTCGCCGCCGTCAACCCAATTGATCAAAATCGCCCGACCGGACGCCGCGTTCTGGTCTTTCGGACGACAGCGCGCGAGAAATGGCGACGCCCGGAGTGTTCGACATGTCTCCCGCCCTCTATCTCGCCTTTGTCGCCGCGACCACCGCCCTGATGCTGATCCCCGGCCCGAACGTGGCGCTGATCGTGGCCAACAGCCTGCGCTACGGGGCGTTCGGCGGGCTGATCACGGTGATGGGCACCAGCGGCGCCATGGTCGTCCAGCTCGCCGTGGCCTCGCTCGGCGTGACCGCGCTGGTCGGACCGCTGGGACAGACCTTCGACGTCCTGCGCTGGATCGGCGTCGCCTATCTCGCCGTCCTCGGCGTCCGCGCCTGGCGCGCGCCGGCGGAGACCCTGTCGGCGCCGCAGCCGGCGCCGCCGGGAACGACCTTCGGACGCGGGTTCCTGGTCTCGCTGACCAACCCGAAGACGCTCGCCTTCTACGGGGCCTTCCTGCCCCAGTTCCTCGACCCGCATGCGCCGCTCGGGGCGCAGATGGCGCTGCTCAGCGTGACCTTCGTGGTGATCGCGGTGATCGTCGACGGCGGATGGGCGCTGCTCGCCGGGCGCGCCCGCGGCCCGCTCGCCCGGTTCGGGCCGGCGCGCAACCGCCTCACCGGCGCAGTGCTGTTCGGCGCCGCATTGGGGCTCGCGCTCGCCCGGCGGTGACCGGTCGCGATCGCCGGTTTGGCGGAGCGCGATTCCGGAGTAAACCAGCGTCCGTCTCCTCCCGCCGAAGTCCCAGCCATGCGCAAGCGCGCCGATGTCGTCCTTGTCGAACGAGGGTATTTTCCCAGCCGCGCCCGCGCCCAGGCGGCGATCGCGGCCGGGCTCGTCAAGGTCGAGGGCGAACTTTTGCGGCGGCCCTCCGACGCGGTCGCCGACGGCGCGGCGATCGAGGCCGAGGCGCCCCATCCCTGGGTGTCGCGCGGCGGGATCAAGCTCGCCGGCGCGCTCGACGCCTTCGGCCTCGACCCGGCCGGCCTCGCCTGCCTCGACGTCGGCGCCTCGACCGGGGGCTTCACCGACGTCCTTCTGCAAAGGGGCGCTAGTCGCGTCGTCGCCGTGGATGTCGGCCGCGGACAATTCGACGCGCGGCTCGCCGCCGATCCGCGGGTGACGTCGCTCGAAGGTTTCGACGCGCGGTCGCTCACGCCTGAGCGGATCGGCATCGCCCCGGAGGCGATCGTCTGCGACGTCAGCTTCATTTCGCAGCGGCTCGTGCTGCCGCGCGTCCTGCCGCTCGCGGCCGCGAGGGCCTGGCTCGTCAGTCTGGTCAAGCCGCAGTTCGAAGTCGGCCCGCAGGACATCGTCAAGGGCAGGGTGAAGAGCGAGGCCGCGCTGGCGCGCGCCTGCGCCGAGGTCCGCGCCTGCATCGAAGGCGAAGGCTGGACCGTGCTCGGACTGATCCCCTCGCCGGTGCTGGGCGGAGCGGGCGCCAAGGAATTCCTGACCGCGGCGCGCCATGAATGAAATGTTGGATGAAGCGGAAATCGTGAGGCTCGACGGGCGCGGCGAAGGCGTGACGGACTCCGGCGCAGTCGCGCCCGGCGCGCTGCCGGGCGAGCGCGTCCGGTTCGTCGCCGACGGACGCGCCGTCGAAATTCTCGGCCAGAGCCCGCAGCGGTCGAAGCCATTATGCCCCTGGTACGGGCGCTGCGGCGGCTGCGCGGCGCAGCACATGTCCGAGGCGCTCTATCGCGACTGGAAGCGCGGGCTCGTGGTCGAAGCGCTGGCGCGCGCCCGCGTCGAAATCGAGGTCGCCCCGCTCGTCGACGCGCACGGGGCCGGGCGGCGCCGCGCGACCTTCCATGCGCGCTTTCCCCATGGCGAGCCCGACGAGGTCGGGTTCATGCGGGCGCGATCGCACGCGATTGTGTCGATCGACGCCTGCCCCCTGTTCGCCCCGACGATGGCGGGCGCGATCGCGGCCGCCCGCGCGTTCGCTGGAGACCTGCGCGGCCTCGCGAAGCCCCTCGACATCGGCGTGACGGCGACGCTCGACGGCCTCGACGTCGACCTGCGCGGCTCCGGTCCGCTCGGCCTCGCCGAGAGCCGTAAACTGATCCGCACCGCCGAAGCCCTCGACATCGCCCGCGTCTCGAACCACGGCGCCGTGGTGATCGAACGCCGCCCGCCGCGCGTCGCCTTCGGCGGCGCGCTCGTCGCCATCCCGCCGGGCGGGTTTCTCCAGGCGACCGAAGCGGGCGAGGCCCGGCTGGCCGCGATCGCGGAGGAGGCGCTCGGGAGCGCCAGGAAGGTCGCCGATCTCTTCTGCGGCGCCGGCGCCTTCGCGCTCCGCTTCGCCGGCAAGCGCGAGGTGTTCGCCGCCGATTCCGACGCCGCCTCGATCCGGGCGCTGGCGCGCGCGGCGGGCGAAGCCCGAGGGCCGAAGG
>CAMFKX010000226.1 GCA_945957375.1 uncultured Roseiarcus sp. | reverse complement strand
AGCCGTCGAGCCGACTGAGGGTCTCCAGCGCGCCGGTCGCGGCTGCATGGCTCTGCGGCGCGAGCAGCATCAACACGCTCTCGCCCGCGACCTCGCCGCCGGCGTAGCGGAAAATGCGCTCGGCCGACGCGTCGAACGACTGGATCCGGCCGGCGGAATCGAGGATCACCGCGCCGTCGGCCGCGAGGGCGAGCATTTCGGCTAGATCCGCGGCGACCGAGCCGTCCGCCGGTTCGTCGGTTCGGCGCGGGGCCGGCCTCAGCATCATCAACGTCGCCGGCGCGCCGTCCCAGACGATCACTTGCGCCCGGCCTTCGACTGCGAGGGCCTGGCCCTCGGCGGTGAAAATGGAGAAGGCGCCGTCGTCGGCGTCCGGCAAGGCGGGCCGCGCGTCGCCGCGGAACATCGTCGCGAGGCCCTGCGCTGCGGTGAAATGCTCCTGATCGCGGTAGCCGAGCAGCGCGAGCAGGGTGAAATTGACATAGAGCGGCTGCGCGTCGCGGGCGACCAGGACGCCGAGCGGCAGCCGGTCGAGCAGGGTGAGCGCGTTTCGCAGGACAGGCGGCGCCTCCGGGTCGCCCGCGGGGCGGCGCCGAAGGGCATCCTCCTCCACCTTGCCGGATCCCGTTTCGGCGGCGGCAGGTTCGGCGGGCGGCGGCGGCTCGGCGGCGGGCGGACGGGGAGAGGGAGCGGGTTGCTCCTCGCGACGGTCGGACGGCGCTCGCCCGACCAGGGCGCGGGCGATCTCCCGGAACGCCTCGCGCTCGGCCCGGCTGAGTTCGACGCTGCCGTCCCCCTCCGGTTCTTCGGGCTCCTGCGGCTTTACCGCCTCGAACGCGCCCGGGCGGATCGGCACGATGTTCGACCCCGCGGCCTGCGACGCCTGGCGCAGGACGTAGATTTCCGCCGTCCGCTCGGCCGTCTCGGCGGGTTCCGCCGGCGCGGACGCGGGATGGTCCGGGTGGTCGCCTATCGGCGCCGCGGTCGTCTCCTGGTCCGCCGGCGGCCCGTCTTCGGCGAGCGCATCGTCTGCGAGTTCGATCGCCGACTCCGCCGCCTCGGCGGCGGAGACTGGCGGGAGCGCGGACGGCGCCTCCACCGGTTCGTCGATCAGTCCGAAGCCGCGGAAGCCGGCGAAGGCGCGCGCGCCGTCGAACGCCGGCGTGCCCGATATGGCGATCGGCCGCGCGCGGGCCGCGCCGACGCGCCAGAGCACGGCGAGCCCGGAGAAGGTCCGCCGTTGCGCGACGGCTTCGACGAGCTTGGCGCCGTTTTCGACGACCGCCCGCCGACAGGCCGAATCCAGCGTTTCTCCGTCTCCGGGCGCGAAGTCGCCGAGCGCGGCGGCGAGCGCGGGATCGGGCGGATGAAAACGTCCCTCCGGGTCGAGGCTCCACAGAAATCGCGTCCGGCGCGCGGACGCGATCGGAGGCGCGGCGGCGACCGGGGGGGCGCCGGCGGGCGAGGCCTGGCCCGGCGCGTCGCGGCTCGCCGGCGGCGCATCGGCGGAGTCCGCGACTTCGGTCGCGAGGACGAGCACCGCGCTTCCGTCGGCTACAGCCACCCTGAGGACGCGAACGGCGACCCAGCCGGCGCGTCGGCCGTCGAACCGCCGGACGCTTTCGAGCCGCGCCGGGGCCGCGGCTGGAAGCGTCGCCGCGAGCCGCCGAAGCCGCCGCGCCCCCGGCCCGTCGCCCGACAGGAACCGCCTCTGGAAATCCTCGCGGTCTTTCGCGCCGACGACCGCGAGCCCCCGCGCCGTCACCGCGACCGCCTGGCCGGCCTCGTCGACGAAGGCGATCGGCGATGCGACGCCCGCCTGCGCGGCGGCGGCGAACAACGCCTGCGTCGCCTGCGGCGGCAGAACGCTTTCTGCGGATTCCCTCGACGGCGGAAGACTCAAGGTCGGCTCGCTGTGGAACGCTCGGCCGGGCGCTGGCGGGAATCGCTACGCCTGCGACCGTTAGCAATTCTTTAACGCTGTTCCAAAGTCGGCGCCACGCCCCGCGCCCAGGGCATCTCGGCAGAAGGTTAAAATTGCGAGTGCGCTGCAAAATTTATGTTGCACTGCAACAAAGAATGCGCTACGAGAATGGCGACGGCGGCTCGGACCGCCCGAACCACTTAGGGAAGACATCACGATGGCCGCCTCTCCGTTTGAAGTTCCGAACGATCTCCGTGAATTTGCCGAGCGCAGCGTCGAGCAGGCGCGCAAGGCTTTCGAGGGTTTCCTCGCCGTTGCGCAGCGCACCGCGAGCTCCGCTCCGGACGTCCCCGGTCTGCAGGGCGGCTTCAAGTCGGTCGCGGCCAATGTCCTGACCTACACCGAGCACAACGTGAATGCGGCTTTTGACCTCGCCGGCAAGCTCGTTCGGGCGAAGGATCCGCAGGAGGCGCTTGCGCTCCAGAGCGAGTACCTCAAGACCCAGCTCGCCGCCTTGCAGACGCAGGCCAAGGAGCTCGGCGTCGCCGTCCAGAAGAGCATGACCCCGGCTTCCAACTGAGGTCTGGCGACCGCCCCTGCAACCGAACATCGAGACGTCACCATGGCTACCAAGAAAAGCGCAGCTGCCCCCAAGGCCGTTCCGGACCTTGCCAACGACCTGATTCCCGACGCGGCTGAGGCCGTCGAGGCGATCGTCGAACCGGCTCTGGAGATGCAGCAGTCCGTTCGCGCCGCCCTCGAGAAGGGCGTCGCCGAGACGCGCCAGGCGTTCGCCAAGGCCAAGACATCGGCCGAGGACGCAGCCAGCGCGTTCGAGCTGAGCTTCGCCGCCGCCAAGGACGGCGTGATCGCCTTCAACACCAAGGCCTTCGCCGCGGTCCGGGCCAACGCCGAGGCCAATATCGAGTTCGTCCAGGCGTCGTTCGCGGCGAAGTCGGTGAGCGATCTCGTGTCGCTCCAGAGCGATTTCGCCCGTAAGCAGACCGACGCGGTCGTCGTCCAGCTCAAGGAACTCGCCGAAACGGCCAGGACCGCGGTGGCCGAGACCTTCGAGCCGCTCAAGGAGCAGGTCACCAAGACGTTCAAGATCGCGGTCTGATCCGCAATCCGCGCGCGAGCGTCGCCCGCCTCGGCCGGCGGCGCTCTTTTCCGTTTGCCCGTATCGGGTTCGGCTCAGACGAACAGCGATCCTCGATCGCCAAGCCGGCGAACGTGGAGGTCGGCGTCGCCGTAGGCCGCGTCGATCATGGTCAGGCGTTTGAACAGGTGGCCGACCTTGTACTCGTAGGTCATGGCGATGCCGCCGTGCATCTGCACCGCCTGCTCGCCGATGAACTTCGCCGACCGGCCGATCTGGACCTTGGCGGCGGAAATCGCTTTCGCCCGTTCGTCCGCGTCGTCTTCGCCCGCGCTCATGGTGGCGAAAAACATCATGCTGCGCGCCTGCTCGAGCGCGACGACCATGTCGGAGGCGCGATGCTGCAGCGCCTGGAACGACCCGATCGTGACGCCAAACTGCTTGCGCGTCTTGAGGTACTCCACGGTCATCGCCAGCGCTTCGCTCATCGCGCCGACCGCCTCGGCCGATAGCGCGGCGATCGTCTCATCGACGGCGCGTTCGATCGCCGGCGCCCCGTCCTCGGGCGAACCGAGCACGTTCTGCGGCTCGACCCGCACATTGGCGAAGCTGATTTCGGCCGCGCGCCGCGCGTCCTGGGTCGGATAGCCGCGGCGACTGACGCCCGGCGCTTCGCCGTCGACCAGGAAGAGCCCGACGCCCTTGCGGTCGCGCCGGCCGCCCGCCACCCGCGCCGACACGATCAGGCCGCCGGCGCTGTCGCCGTTGATCACGAGGCCTTTCGCGCCGTCGAGCACGAAGGCGTCGCCGTCGCGGCGCGCGGTCACGCCGACGTCGCTGAGATCGTAACCGGACTGCGGCTCCATCTGGGCGAAGCTCAGGCGCAGATCCCCCGCGGCGATCCGGCCGATCAGATCGGCCCGCTGTTCAGCCGAGGCCGCGTGCCGGATCAGGGCGCCGCAGAGCACCACCGTCTCGAGATAGGGTTCGAGCGCGAGCGCCTTGCCGAACTCCTCCATCACGATCATCGTCTCGACCGCGCCGCCGCCGTAGCCGCCGTCCTCCTCGGCGAAGGGCGCGCCGAGCAGGCCGAGTTCGGCGTATTCGCGCCAGAGGCTGTCGCTGAAGCCGGCCGGCTCTTTCTGATACGCCTTGCGCGTCTCGAAATCGTAGCGCTCCTTCATCAGCCGCGCGACATTGTCGCGCAGCATCTGCTGCTCGCCGCTCAGTTCAAAGTCCATGATTCAGAGCCCCAGAATGGCCTTGGCGATGATGCCGCGCTGGATCTCGTTGGATCCGCCGTAGATCGTCACCTTGCGGTAGTTGAAATAGTTCGGCGCGGCCGGCCCCGCCCAGTCGGGTCCCGCCGGCGGCTCGTTGGTCAGCGCCTCGGGATCCTCGTAGGGCAGGACATAGGGGCCGACGACCTCCATCAGCAATTCCGTCGTCGCCTGCTGGATCTCCGAGCCCTTGATCTTGAGCACCGACGAGGCCGGATCGGGCCGGCCGTCCTTGCGCAGGTTCGAGATCACCCGCATCTGGGTCATCTCGAGCGCCTTGAGCTCCACTTCGACGGACGCGAGCTTGGCGCGGAAGAACGGGTCGTCCATCTTCGGCCCGGACCCGTAGACGGAGATCGCGGCGAGCTCGCGCACCCGGTCGAGCCGCGCCTTGGAGATGCCGACCCGGGCGATGCCGTTGCGCTCGTTGGTCAGCAGGAATTTCGCGTAGTCCCAGCCCTTGTTCTCCTCGCCGACGATGGCGTCGAGGGGAACCCGAACGTCGTCGAAGAAGACCTCGTTGACCTCGTGGCCGCCGTCGATCGTCTGGATCGGCCGCACCGTCACGCCGGGGGTCTTCATGTCGACGAGGAAGAAGGAGATGCCTTCCTGCTTCTTGCCCTGAGGGTTGGTGCGGGCGAGGACGAAGATCCAGTCGGCGTACTGGGCCATCGTGGTCCAGGTCTTCTGCCCGGAGATCACCCACGAATCGCCGTCGCGTCGAGCGGACGTGCGCAGGCTCGCGAGGTCGGAGCCGGCGCCCGGCTCCGAGAAGCCCTGGCACCACCAATCGCTGAGATCGGCGATGCGCGGCAGGAAGCGCTCCTTCTGCGCCTGCGAGCCAAACGTGTAGATGACCGGTCCGACCATGCTGACGCCGAAGGCGATCGCCTCGGGCGCATTGCCGCGTTGCACCTCGTCGAGAAAGATCGACTGCTTGACCGGCCCCCAGCCGGTTCCGCCCCATTCGACCGGCCAGTGCGGCACGGACCAGCCCTTTTCCGCCAGAATCCGGGTCCAGCGGACATAATCGTCCTTGGCGAGCCGGCGGCCGGCGACGCTCTTCTCCCGGATCGAGGCCGGCAGGCTGGCGCGGACGAAGGCCCGCACCTCATTGCGGAACGCGAGTTCGTCCTCGCTCGGTTGCAGGTCCATCGGGGTCGCCTCCGTTGATTCGAACGAAGGCTTCCCACCCTCGCGGCGGGCGCAATTTCGTGCTTCGCCGCGGCCGCGTCAACCCGGCCGCGGCGCCGATGGAACGCTGCGCAGGCGGCTAGAACGGAGTCGGAAAACTCTTGCCGTGGCGGCGCATCCATTGCGCCGAGGTCTCGGCGCGATGCTTGCTCTCGTTGGCGGCGTTCCAGTGCCGCTCAAACGTGCTTTGCGCATGCGAGTGCAGGCGGCGCCCGTTCGGGCCCTCCGTTCCGTATCCCGACTGAGCGAACGCGGATAGCGGCGTCGCGACCGCCGCCGCGAGCCAGAGAACGCCGATCGTCTTGACCATGATCTTCCTCCTTCACCGTCTGCGTAATGAACGCGCGAACCGGCCGAACGGCTCCGGTTTTTCGGCGTCGGGCTTCGCCTGAGGTAGCCTTTCGCGGTCGCGCGCGGGCGTGCTATGGCGCCGCAACACGGGGACGCGGAGAGTTTGATGCCGGCAGATATCGTCAAGATCGGACGAGCGTTGATTTCCGTCTCCGACAAGGCGGACCTCGTCGATCTCGGCCGCGCGCTGGTCGGTCGCGGCGTCGAACTCCTGTCGACCGGCGGCACGGCGGCGGCGCTGGAGGAGGCCGGGTTGCCGGTTCTCGATGTCGCGCAGGTCACCGGATTTCCGGAAATGATGGACGGCCGGGTCAAGACCCTGCATCCGCGCATCCACGGCGGCCTTCTGGCGATCCGCGCCGACCCTTCGCATCAGGCGGCGCTGATCGCCAACGACATCGCCCCGATCGACCTCCTGATCGTCAATCTCTACCCCTTCGAGGCGACGCTGAAGCGCAACGCCTCGTTCGAGGACAAGATCGAGAACATCGACATCGGCGGACCGGCGCTGGTGCGCGGCGCGGCCAAGAACCACGACGACGTGGCCGTCATCGTCGACGTCGCCGACTACGCGGCGCTGCTCGCCGAACTGGAGGCCAACGACGGCGGCACCAGCCTCGCCTTCCGCCGTCGCCTGGCGCAGAAGGCCTATGCCCGCACCGCGGCCTACGACGCCGCCATTTCGAACTGGCTCGCGCAGGAGATCGGCGAGACGACGCCGCGCTGGCGCGCCTTCGCCGGCGTGCTGCACGACAGCTTCGGCGCCTTGCGCTACGGCGAAAATCCGCACCAGAGCGCGGCGCTCTATCTGACCGCGGACGCCCGCGCCGGGGTCGCGACCGCCCGGCAGGTGCAAGGCAAGGCGCTTTCCTACAACAACATCAACGACACCGACGCGGCCTACGAGCTGGTCGCCGAGTTCGACCCGGCCGAGACGGCGGCGGTCGCGATCATCAAGCACGCCAACCCCTGCGGCGTCGCCGTCGGGTCGACCTTGCTCGACGCCTACGAGAAGGCGCTCGCCTGCGACCCGGTCTCGGCCTTCGGCGGCATCGTCGCCCTGAACCGCCGGCTCGACGTGCAGGCGGCCAGGAAGATCGTCGAGATCTTCACCGAAGTGATCATCGCCCCCGAGGCCGACGCCGAGGCGATCGCGATCGTGGCGTCGAAGAAGAACCTGCGCCTGATGCTCGCGGGCGCCTTGCCGGACCCGAAGGCCAAGAGCCTGACGGTGCGCTCCGTCGCCGGCGGCCTTCTGGTCCAGGACCGCGACAGCGGCGTCCTCGACGCGACGGCGCTGAAGGTCGTGACCCGACGCGCGCCGACGCCGGCCGAAATGGCCGACCTGCGCATGGCCTGGAAGGTCGCCAAGCACGTCAAGTCGAACGCCATCGTCTACGTCAAGGACGGCTCGACCGCCGGCGTCGGCGCGGGGCAGATGTCGCGGGTCGATTCGGCCCGGGTCGCCGCCGCCAAGGCGCTCGACGCCGCGCAAGCCGGCGGCTGGCCCGAGCCGCGCACCAAAGGCTCGGTCGTCGCCTCCGACGCGTTCTTCCCCTTCGCCGACGGGTTGCTCTCGGCGATCGAGGCGGGCGCGACGGCGGTGATCCAGCCGGGCGGGTCAGTGCGGGACGCGGAGGTGGTCGCCGCGGCGGACGCCGCCGGCGTCGCGATGGTGTTCACCGGAATCCGCCATTTCCGCCACTGACGCCGGCTTGCCGCCCGCTTCAGCCCAGGATCGCCTTCGCGCGCGGCTCACCGACGCGTCGGAGCATGCCCGATCGATGGAATCCGTCGGCGCTCGCAATGTTGCGCGAGACTGCAATTCCAAGCGTTTAGCACCTCCATCGTGCAACGCGGCGACTGCCGAGCCACTTCTCCGATCCTCGTCCTGAGCCTGTCGATGGACGCTCCAGATGGCGACGACGATCCCACCTCCTGGATTGTCCTTCGACGAACTCAGGATGAGGTCTGCATCTTGGCCCGGAGATCGGCCGCGGCTGCCCGGGTTCACGAACATGCCGGCGCGGTTTGTGGACCGGGCGGGTCGCTGCGCGGGCGACAGGACTCTTTTGTCCGAAGCCGACATCTTGGTCACATCGAGCCTCCGTCCGCGGCTCCGGCGGACGTCGGCGCCGCAGGCATGGATCGGAATTTACAGCTAGCACAATCTTCGGATTATCAGAACATATTGTTGGGCCCCTTACGGCGATAGCCGTTGACGATCGCTCAGACCGTCATGGCCGGGCTTGTCCCGGCCATCCACGTGAACGCCGCGACCATCCGGTATCCTCGACGGCTCGCGTCCGGGCGCGAGCGGGGCTTGCGTTGAGCACGCTGGCGGATAGCAATGGAGATATGCGCGGCGGCTGGATGTACATTATGACAAACCGTCCCAACGGCACGCTCTATGTCGGCGTGACGGCGAACCTGTCGCGACGCGCCTATGAGCATCGCGAAGGTCTCGTGGCGGGATTCACCACACGTTACGGCCTCAAGCGTCTCGTGTGGATGGAATTTCACGACGACATCCGCGCGGCCATCCAACGCGAACACAATATCAAGCACTGGCCTCGCGTCTGGAAAGTGCGCCTGATCCACGAGAACAACCGGGAATGGCGGGACCTCTACGAAGAGCTGGCCTGAGGCGGACCTTCGTAACCTGGAACCAGCGGTGTTCACGTGGATGGCCGGGACAAGCCCGGCCATGACGTCTTGGGGCTCTGACGTTTTGGGGCGTGCCCCGTGACGCCAACGACCAACGCTTTATGAGCGAATTGTTGGCTTGCGGGTGCGGCGCAACCCTCGTTCGCCCGGCTGCGGCGCGCCGTGGCTCGTATAGAGCCAACGCCCAGCCTCGCCGGGCGTTCAAGGCTCGTTCGCCGGAAGGCGCCGGCCACGTCGATCGACCGAGGCGCGCAGGTTCACGCGCTCGATGCGCGCGCCTTGGAGGCGGACGTCGCGCCGCCGCGGGACGCCGCCGCTCGCACGGAGCCGGCGCCGCGAACGCGCCTCGCCGATTGGAGGCGGGAGCGGAGGCTATTTCGCCCGCGACCAGCCGACCGTCTTGCAGATGAGGCCGCCAAGCACGCAGCCGGCGGTGGTGAGGTGGTCGCCCGAGAGCGTCATCTTGCCGGAATAGGTCTTGCCGTCATCGGGGTTGAAGGCCGAGCCCTTCCACACCTGTCTCTTATACACATCTGACGCTGCCGACGATCGCATAAGTGTA
>CAMFKX010000225.1 GCA_945957375.1 uncultured Roseiarcus sp. | reverse complement strand
CACACCAAGGCGTCGGCGAGCTGCGGCTCCTGCACCGGCCTCGTCGAGCAGGTGATCCAGCTGACGCTCGGCGGCGCTTACGCCCCCGTGGCCGTCCAGCCGGTGTGCGGCTGCACCGATCTCGGACACGACGATGTCCGCCGCCTGATCGTGGCGAAGGCGCTGAAATCGATACCCGGCGTCATCCAGGCGCTGGAATGGAAAACCTCGTGCGGCTGCGCAAAGTGCCGGCCGGCGCTGAACTACTATCTGCTGGCGACATGGCCCGGCGAATACGAGGACGACGGCCAGTCACGCTTCATCAACGAGCGTGTCCACGCCAACATCCAGAAGGACGGGACCTATTCGGTCGTGCCGCGGATGTGGGGCGGGATGACGAGCGCCGCCGAGCTCCGCGCCATCGCTGACGTGGTGGATAAATTCGCCATTGCGGCGGTGAAGGTCACCGGGGGGCAGCGCATCGACCTCCTCGGCATCCGCAAGGATGAGCTCCCCGCCGTCTGGGCCGATCTCAACGCCGCGGGCCTCATCTCCGGCGCGGCCTACGCCAAGGGCCTGCGCACGGTAAAAACCTGCGTCGGCTCAGACTGGTGCCGCTTCGGCACGCAGGATTCGACCGGACTCGGCGTCAAGCTGGAAAAATTCCTGTGGGGCTCGTGGACGCCGGCCAAGGTGAAGCTCGCCGTCTCGGGCTGCCCGCGCAACTGCGCGGAGGCGACCTGCAAGGACGTCGGCGTCATCTGCGTCGACAGCGGCTACGACATTGTCTTCGCCGGCGCCGCGGGGCTCGACATCAAGGGAACGCAGGCGCTTTGCCACGCAGACAGCGAAGAGGAGACGATCCAGATCATCGCCGCCCTCGTCCAGCTCTACCGTGAGCAGGGGCGGTATCTCGAACGCATCTACAAATGGGCGAAGCGCGTCGGCGCGGAAGCGATCAAGGCGCAGGTCGTCGACGACCTCGACAGGCGGGCCGCGCTGCATGAGCGTTTCGTCACGTCGCAGCAGTTCGCCCAGACCGATCCGTGGGCCGAGCGGGTTTCCGGCAAGGACGCGCACGAGTTCGCCCCGCTCGCCGACCTCGCCCTCGCCGCGGAGTAACGACCATGGCCGACACCCAATTGACCGACATCGGCGCGCTCGACCAGATCCCGCGCCGCGGCGCGCGCGTGGTGCGCGTGGCCCAAGGTTGCCTCGCCGTGTTCCGCACCGCCGACGATCAGGCCTTCGCGCTCGAGGACCGCTGCCCGCACAAAGGGGGTCCTTTGAGCCAGGGGATCGTGCACGGAAGGAGCGTCACCTGTCCTCTGCACAACTGGGTCTTGAGCCTCGAGACGGGCGAGGCGCAGGGTGCCGACGAGGGCAGGGCGCTCGCCTTCCCGCTCAAGGTCGAGGAAGGGCGAATTCTGATCGACCTCTCGGCGCTGGCAGTCCGGGCAGCGCTGGGCAAGGCGTCGTGATGGGCGAGGTTTTCACCCCCACGACCTGCCCCTATTGCGGCGTCGGCTGCGGCGTGCTCGCGCGCCCGCGCGACGACGGGAGCGCCGAGATCAAAGGCGACCCCGAGCATCCGGCGAATTTCGGCCGGCTCTGCTCCAAGGGGACGGCGCTCGGCGAGACGCTGTCGCTCGACGGGCGGCTCCTCGCGCCGATCGTCGATGGCGTCGAAACGAGCTGGGACGCCGCGCTCGACCGCGTCGCCCAGCGCTTTTCCGAGACGATCGCCGCGCATGGCGCAGACAGCGTCGCCCTGTATGTCTCGGGCCAGTTGCTGATCGAGGATTATTACGTCGCCAACAAGCTGATAAAAGGCTTTGTCGGCTCGGCCAACATCGACACCAACTCACGCCTCTGCATGGCCTCGTCCGTCGCCGGCCACCGCCGCGCCTTCGGCTCGGACACCGTGCCGGGTTGCTATGCAGACATCGAGGAGGCAGACCTCGTCGTGCTGGTCGGCTCCAACCTCGCCTGGTGCCATCCGGTGCTGTTCCAGAGGCTGCTTGCCGCGCGGGAGAAGCGGGGAACAAAGATCGTCGCTATCGACCCGCGCGCGACCGCGACCACCGAGGCGGCCGACCTGCATCTGGCGATCGCGCCGGGCGCGGACGTGGCGCTGTTTGCCGGCCTCCTCGCCCATCTCGCCGACGCAGGCCGCGTCGATCGCCACTACGCCGAGGCGCATACGGTCGGCTTCGAGGCCGCGCTAGCCGAGGCGCGAGCCTTCGATCTGGCATCGACGACGCGAACGACCGAACTCGCGCCCGACGCCCTGAAAACCTTCTACGACCTGTTCGCGCGCACCGAGCGCGTCGTCACTGTCTATAGCCAAGGGGTCAACCAGTCCTCGGCCGGGACGGACAAGGTCAACGCAATCCTGAATTGTCATCTCGCGACCGGCCGCATCGGCCGGCCGGGCATGGGGCCGTTCTCGGTCACCGGCCAGCCGAACGCCATGGGCGGGCGCGAGGTCGGCGGCCTCGCCAACATGCTCGCAGCCCACATGGAGATCGAGAATCCCGAGCACCGCCGCATCGTCCAGGAATTCTGGGGTTCGCCGGGGATCGCGACAAGACCGGGCCTAAAGGCGGTCGACCTCTTTCGCGCCGTCGAGGACGGACGGGTGAAGGCGCTCTGGATCATCGGCACCAACCCGGCCGACAGCATGCCGGACGCCGACCGGGTGCGCGAGGCGATCCGCAACTGCCCCTTCGTGGTCGTCTCCGACGTCTGCCGCTTGACCGACACGACGGCGCTCGCCAACGTGCTGCTGCCAGCCGCCGCCTGGGGCGAGAAGGACGGAACGGTCACCAATTCGGAGCGCCGCATGTCGCGCCAGCGGGCCTTTCTGTCGCCTGCGGGCGACGCGCTGCCGGACTGGCGGCAGATCGCCGAGGTCGCCAGACGCATGAGCTTCGGCGACGCCTTCGCCTGGCGCTCGCCGGCCGAGATTTTCGCCGAATACGCCCGCCTCACCGCCACCGAAAACGACGGCCGGCGCGACCTCGACCTTGGCGCGCTCACCGAGATTTCGGAGGACGACTACGCCGACCTTGCGCCCTTCCAATGGCCGCGCAGGGTAGGGGAGGCGCCCGCCGACACGCGGTTCTTTGCCGACGGCCGGTTCTTTCACCCCGATGGCAAGGCCCGCTTCGTCGCGACGCCCTTCCGCGCCCCAGTCGCCCGGACCAACCGGCGCTTTCCGTTCGTCCTCAACACCGGCCGCATCCGCGACCAGTGGCATACGATGACCCGTACCGCGAAGACGCCGCGGCTGATGGCGCATATCGGCGAGCCGTTCGTCGAGATCCACCCCGACGACGCGAGGGCGATCGGCGTTACGGCTGCGGACCTCGCCGAAATCGAAAGCGAACACGGTCGCGCCGTGCTGCGCGTGGTCGTCACCGAGCGGCAACGGCGCGGCTCGCTGTTCGCCCCGATTCACTGGTCCGATCAATACGCCGCGTTGGCTCGGATTGACGCGCTCATTTCATCGGCGGTCGATCCGGTCTCCGGCCAGCCGGAGCTGAAGTTCACCGCGGTCGCCGCGAGACGTTACCCGGCCCAATGGCACGCCTTCGCCGTGTCGCGCGCACCGATCGCGACCGGCAGCGCCGACTATTTCGCGATTGCCCCTGCGCGCGGCGGATGGAAAGCCGAACTCGCGAGCGCCGCCGCCCCCGACGACTGGACAGCGTTCGCGAGGAGAGCGCTCCGACTGGATGACGACGACGAGATCATCGCCTACCACGACGACGCCGCCGGTCAGCGCCGCTTCGTCGCTTTCGCCGGCGACATCTTCGTCGGGGCGCTGTTCGTCGCGCGCGGTCCGGTCGCGGCTGCCCGCTCCTGGCTCGCCGAGCGTCTCGGCGAGCGCGTCCCACCCCAGGAACGCCTGAAGCTTCTCGCCGGCCGTCCCGACGCCGAGGCGCGCGACCGCGGTTCGACCGTCTGCGCCTGCTTCGACGTCGGCCGCAACGAGATCGTCGAGGCGGCGGCGGAAGGATGCACGACGGTCGCCACGATCGGCGCGCGCCTCAAGGCCGGAACGAACTGCGGCTCCTGCCGTGCCGAAATCGCGCGGCTCGTCGGGGCCGAAGCCCATGCGAATCGGCAGAATGGCCCTCATGCGTTCTAGCGCGGTCAAACAAAGCGGGCGCCGAACCCACGAGGAATCCGGCGCCCGACCACGGGAGGGCCTCAAAGAACGGTCAATCCTTGGGGTTCGCCGAACCTAAACTCGGAACGATCATGACGGAAGCCTTCTCTAACTGATCTTCGACAGTTAACGCCTGCACGCGGCGCGTAAGCTATTGATATGATTTGAACCGAGGGTGCGTGGACTCGAAAATGTAGTGCCACGTTTTTCGCCGATTTCGCTTGATTTTGTGGGAATCGCAGCGGATTCTGTGCGCACCGACATCGAGTCGGCGGCAGGCTTTTCGCCATGTATTTCCGCAAGAAGACGTCGGGCGGTCGCGCCTACCTGCAGATCGTCGAGAGCCGGCGCGAGGGCGCAGCGGTGCGCCAGCAGGTGATCGCCACCCTCGGGCGGATCGAGGACCTCAAGGAGAGCGGGCAGCTGGAGCGCCTACTGCGCTCGGGGGCGCGGTTCGCCGACAAGGCGATCGTGCTCGACGCGCTCGACCGCGGCGAGGCGACGGTCGTTTCGACGCGGCGTGTCGGTCCGGCGCTCGCCTTCGAGCGGGTTTGGGAGGAGACCGGCTGCCGGGCCGTGATCGAGCGCCTGGCGAGCGAACGCGGGCACGAGTTCTCGCTGGAGCGCGCGGCGTTCCTGACCGTGCTGCACCGCCTCGTGTGCGGCGGCTCGGACCGGGCCGCCGACCGGTGGCGCGACGACTACCGCATCGACGGCGCCGACGGGATCGAGCTGCATCACCTCTATCGCGCGATGGCGTGGCTGGGCGAGGAACTGCCCAAAGACCAGCAGGACGCCGCGACGCCGTTTGCGCCGCGCTGCGTGAAGGACGTCCTGGAGGAGGAGCTGTTCGCCCGCCGGCGCAACCTCCTGACCACGCTCGACGTCGTGTTCATGGACACGACCAGCCTCTATTTCGAGGGCGCGGGCGGCCAGACGCTCGGGCGGCGCGGCTTCTCGAAAGATCATCGGCCCGACCTCAACCAGATGATCCTCGCCGTTCTGCTCGACGGCGACGGCCGTCCGGTGTGCACGGAGATGTGGCCGGGCAACACCGCCGACGTGACGAGCCTCATCCCGGCGATCGATCGCCTGCAGCGCCGCTTCCGGATCAACCGCGTCTGCATCGTCGCCGACCGCGGCATGATCAGCGCCGAGACGATCGCCGAGCTCGAAGCGCGAAGACTCCTCTACGTTCTGGGCGTGCGCGAGCGAACCGACAAGCTCGTGCGCGACCTCGTGCTCGACGATCCGGCGCCGTTCGTTCCATTCGTCCTGATGAAGCCGAGGCGCGAGGTCGACTACGAGGCCAAGGCCGTGACGCTCGCCGGGCGGCGCTACGTCGTCTGCCGCAACCTCGATCAGATGGCGAAGGACGCCGCCGACCGCGCGACCATCGTCGCCAACCTGGAGCGGCAGCTGAAGAAGGGCGACAAGAGCCTCGTCGGCAACAAGGGCTACCGCCGCTTCCTCAAGGACCCCGACGGCGACGGCTTTTCCATCGACCGCGAAAGGATCGAGGAGGACGCAAAATTCGACGGCGTGTTCGTGCTGCGCAGCAACGCCGATCTCTCGCCGCGCGAGGCGATGCTCGTATACAAGCAACTCTGGACCGTGGAACGAACCTTCCGCACGACCAAAAGTCTGCTCGACACGCGGCCGATCTATCACAAGCTGGACGAGACGATCCGCGGCCACGTCGCCTGCAGCTTCCTTGCGCTCGTTCTGAAGAAGGAGCTGGAGGACCGCCTCGCCGCCGCCGACAGGGGCGCCCGCGCCTCCTGGCCCGCCGTGATGGCCGACCTCGACTCGCTCACCGAGACCGAGGTCGAGCAGGACGGCAAACGCTTCCTCCTGCGCTCCGCCCCGCGGCCCGGAGCCAGCCTCGCCCTCTCCGCCCTCGGCGTCGCCCTGCCGCCGACGATGCGGCAGATCCCGGACGCCTGATCTACGCGCTTCCTTCGTTTTGTAGTGCCACGCCCGCGGCGTAGCGCGATTTTGCGCGCGCGATCAAAAACTTGGCTCGGAGCACTGTCGACGATCAGTCTAAGTATCTCCATCGTCAATTTTTCGTCATATATCCAAAAAGACTATTATTATTCAAGAGCGCGCTGCTTCGCCTGCTCTCCAATCGCGTAATCGATTGATTAGTACAAACGACTCGGCTTCCGATGCTGCAAGTAAATGTTCTTTGGCAGCAGACGATAGCCGTTCAACTAAGGCTGTCTTGTGAGATTTGTGCAAGGTGGCAAGCGGCCGCCGTGGTTGCGATTACGAGGACACGGTGTTCGCGGCCATCGACATCATATGCGGTCCAGACCTTTGCGGCTCTCGCGAGCGGATGACGAAACATCATGAAGATCCTCGACTCTGCTTTCACGCCGCCTTCGTCTATCCGAGATCTCGGTTGTGAAATCAGGGCCTTCCACCACCACGTCGACACTTCCCACGGCGGTGACGGTGAGAAGGCGGCCAAGGGCAGTCCATGTTGGAACCGACGCTGCGCGGTATGCGGTGCTTCCGATCGGCTTCACCTCTGACCGCCCGGAGCCGCCCCGAGCGATCGTCGGGTGCGTACGATCTGGTAGCCGCCGCGGCCTAGATACCACACCGGCGCGCTCCAGACATGCACCAACCGGGTGAACGGGAAGACCAGGAATATCGTCATGCCGAGCAGCATGTGGATCTTGAACAGCGGGTTGGCGTCGAGGACGTAGCCGGCCGCTTCGGGTTGCAGGGTGAGGATTCCCTGCGCCCAGGCCATGAATTTTGTCATCTCGTGCCCGTCGAGATGCTGCAGCGACACAATGATGGTGAGGAGGCCGAGGGTCAGCTGCGCCCATAGCAGAAGCAGGATCGCCGTGTCGCCGAAGCTCGAATTCGCCCGCACGCGCGGATCGTAGAGGCGCCGATGGGCGAGCATCGCCGCGCCGACGAAGGCCGCGATCCCGGCGAGCCCCCCCACGACGATCGCCAAGGTCTGCTTGAACTCATGGCTGATCCCGAGCGCGTCGAACACCGCGATCGGCGTCAGTAGACCGACGAAATGGCCGGCGAAGATGATGAGCACGCCGACGTGGAAAAGGTTCGAGCCCCACATCAATTGCCGCCGGCGCAGGAGTTGCGACGATCCCGATCGCCACGTGTATTGCTCACGATCGAAGCGGATGAGGCTGCCGACCAGGAACACGGTCAGACAGAGATAGGGATACCAGCCGAACAGGGCAGAGTTGATCGCTTGCGACATCGCCTCATCCTTCACGCGTTGAGCCGACGCGCATCGCGCCGTTCGGCGCGAACCCGCGTCCTCAGCCGATCGACCGCGCACTCCGCCTTCGCGGCGCCGGGTCCGAAACGGACGGCTTCTTCCTCCCAGGCGGCGTCGAGGGCCGCGAGGTCGTCGGGCTGCGACGGTTCAGGCTCGCTCGCCGATGGTTCGACAGCGGCGAGCGTTCGAACGGCGGCGAAGACCGCGGCGTAGAGAGAACCGCGCTCGGTGAGTCGCCCTTCGAGCGCCGACAGCACCGGGCCGGCGTCGACCACGAGCGCGCGCGCCTCGGCGAGCGGGCGCGTAGCAAGGAATTCGAGGAAGAGCGGCAGGTAGTCCGGCAGTTCCTGTGCGTCGATCTCGAGCCCGGCGGCTTCGTACAGCGCGGCAAGATCGACCATCGCCTGACCGCGATCGCGGCTTTCGCCGTGGACGTGCTCGAACATATTGAGCGACAGCCGGCGCGTGCGGTCGAACAGACCGACATAGCGCTCCTGCAGGTCGTAGAGATCGCCGACAGCGAATTCGGCGATGAGCGGAGCGACCGCGCCGGACGCGTCGGCGTCGAGGCCGGAGGCGAGAATGGCCTCGATGTCCGGAAGCTGTTCGCGCATCGCTTCGCTGGGATACGCGAGCAGCGCCGACAGGGCGGCGAAAGCCGGAGTTTCGAGCGCCATGGTCAGTCCTCGACCTTCATCAGTTTCGCCGGCGCCTTGGGAACGCGGGTCGAAAACAGGTTGATCTTCGTCTCGCCGCCCGAGCAGCCGTTGCCGAACGAAATGCCGCAGGAGCCTCGCAGGTCCTGGGCGTTTTCCGCCCATTCGCGCTTCGCAGTCGGGACGACGAAGCGGTCCTCGTAGTTGGCGATCGCCATGACCTGGTACATCTCCTCGATCGCCGCCCCGGTGAGCCCGACCTTGTTCGCAATCTCCTCGTCGGTCCTTCCGTGAACAGTCTTCGCCCGCATGTAGGAACGCATCGCCAGCATCCGTTCGAGCGCGGACGCGACCGGCTTCTCGTCGCCGGCCGTGAGCAGGTTCGCGAGGTACTTCAGCGGAATGCGCAGCGAGCGCACGTCGGGCATGTCGCCCTCGCTTGCGATCGCGCCGACGGCGGCGGCCGACTGGATCGGCGACAGCGGCGGCACGTACCAGACCATCGGCAGGGTGCGGAACTCGGGATGGAGCGGGAAGGCGACCTTCCAGTCCATCGCCAGCTTCCAGACCGGCGAGCGCTTCGCCGCCTCGATCCAGGTTTCCGGCACGCCGTCCGCGCGCGCCTGTTCGATCACCTTCGGGTCGTCGGGATCGAGGAAGACGTCGAGCTGGCGCTGGTAGAGATCGGTCTCGCTCTCCGCGCTCGCCGCCTCCTCGATCCGGTCGGCGTCGTAGAGCACGACGCCGAGGTATCGGATGCGCCCGACGCAGGTCTCCGAGCACACCGTCGGCTGGCCCGCCTCGATCCGCGGATAGCAGAGGATGCACTTCTCGGATTTTCCAGACGACCAGTTGTAGTAGATCTTCTTGTAGGGGCAGCCCGACACGCACATCCGCCAGCCGCGACACTTGTCCTGGTCGATGAGGACGATGCCGTCCTCCTCGCGCTTGTAGATCGCGCCCGACGGGCAGACGGCGACGCAGGTCGGATTGAGGCAGTGCTCGCACAGCCTCGGCAGATACATCATGAAGG
>CAMFKX010000224.1 GCA_945957375.1 uncultured Roseiarcus sp. | reverse complement strand
GCCAAATCCCCTCCCCCACAGGGGGGGAGGGGGCGCGAGCCGCTCGCCCGCCTCCGCGACGCCTTCGGTCCGCGCCTCTGGATCGGGGCGAGCCTGACCTACGGCGAGGCGATGCGCGGCGGGCTGGCGAAGCGCGCCGCGCTGGCGAAGAGCCTCGGCGCGCCGCTGATCGCGACCAACGACGCGCTCATGCACGCGCCCGAACGGCGCGCGCTCGCCGACGTCGTCGCCTGCATCCGCGAGGGCGTCACCCTCGAGGCCGCGGGAAAGCTCACCCAGGCCAACGCCGAGCGGCATCTCAAGAGCGCGCGCGAGATGGCGCGGTTGTTCGCCGAGGCGCCGGAGGCGGTCGGGGAGACGATCCGCTTCCTCGACGGCCTCGCCTTCAGCCTCGACGACCTCGCCCACCGCTATCCCGAGGAATTGCGCGAAGGTTTTCCGACGCCGCAGGCCGCCCTCGAAGCCTTCGCCCACGAGGGGGCCAAGGCGCGTTATCCGCAGGGCGTCCCGGACACCGTGCGCGCCGCGCTCGCCCACGAACTCGCCCTCGTCGCCGCGCTCGATTACGCGCCCTATTTCCTCACCGTGCACGACATCGTGCGCTTCGCCCGCTCGCGCGGCATCCTCTGCCAGGGGCGGGGCTCGGCCGCCAATTCCGCGGTCTGCTTCTGCCTCGGGATCACCGAGGTCGACCCGGCGCGCTTCGACCTCCTGTTCGAGCGCTTCGTCTCGCCCGAGCGCAACGAGCCCCCGGACATCGACGTCGACTTCGAGCACGAGCGGCGCGAGGAGGTGATCCAGTACATCTACCGGCGCTACGGACGGGAGCGCGCCGGCCTCGCCGCGGCCGTGACCACCTACCGCACCCGCTCGGCGATCCGCGAGACGGCCAAGGTGTTCGGCCTCTCCGACGACGTGATCACTGCGCTCAACGGCACCGCCTGGGGCCACGGGACGACGCCGATCGGCGAGGACCGGGTGCGCTCGGCCGGCCTCGACCCGACCGATCCGTCGCTGGCGCTCGCGCTGACGATGGCCGGCGAGCTCGCCGGCTTCCCGCGCCACCTCACCCAGCACAGCGGCGGCTTCGTCATCACCCGCGACCGGCTCGACGAGGTCGCGCCGATCCTCAACGCGGCGATGGAGGACCGCACCACCATCGAATGGGACAAGGACGACCTCGACGCGCTCGGCCTGCTCAAGATCGACGTGCTCGCGCTCGGCATGCTGACCGCGCTGTCGAAAGGTCTTGGCCTGCTCGACAAGCATTACGGCGAGCGCCTGTCGCTCGCCTCCATTCCCTCCGAGGAGCCTCAAGTCTACGCCATGATCCAGCGCGCCGACACGATCGGCGTGTTCCAGATCGAGAGCCGGGCGCAGATGTCGATGCTGCCGCGGCTGAAGCCCGCCTGCTTCTACGACCTGGTGATCGAGGTCGCGATCGTGCGCCCCGGCCCCATCCAGGGCGACATGGTGCACCCCTATCTGCGCCGCCGGCAGGGGCTCGAGGAGGTGGTCTTCCCATCGCGGGAGCTCGAGGCGGTCCTGAAGAAGACGCTCGGCGTGCCGCTGTTCCAGGAGCAGGCGATGAAGATCGCCATCGTCGCCGCCGGCTTCACGCCCGCCGAGGCCGACAAGCTGCGCCGCGCCATGGCGACCTTCCGAAGAGTCGGGACGATCCAAACCTTTCAGGACAAGATGGTCGAGGGCATGGCGAGGAAGGGCTACGACCGCGACTTCGCCGAGCGCTGCTTCCGCCAGATCGAGGGCTTCGGCGAATACGGCTTTCCCGAGAGCCACGCGGCGAGCTTCGCGCTGCTCGTCTACGCATCCTGCTGGCTGAAATGCCGCTACCCGGACGTGTTCGCCGCCGCCATGCTCAATTCCCAGCCGCTCGGCTTCTACGCCCCCGCCCAGCTCGTGCGCGACGCGCGCGAGCACGGGGTCGAGGTGCGCGAGGTCGACGTCAACCTGTCGGACTGGGACTGCACGCTCGAATCCCTTCTCCCCGCCTTGCGGGGAGAAGGTGGCGCCATAGCCCGTCGAGAGACGGGCGTCCTTCCGGACGCTCTGTGGCGCCGGATGAGGGGCTGCGCCGATCTTTCCGGAGAGGGTGCCGGCGCCTCTTCCGGAGAGGGCGGCGCAGCCCCTCATCCGTCGCCTTCGGCGACACCTTCTCCCCGCTCGCGGGGAGAAGGGGAGCGCGCCATTCACCCGCGCCACGCCGCGATGGCCGGCGATATCCGCGCCGCGCACGCGGTGCGCCTCGGCCTCCGACAGATCCTCGGCGTCAAGGAGGAGGACATGCGAAAACTCGTCGAGCGGCGCGGCGAGGGTTACGATTCCGTCCGCGACCTGTGGCTGCGCAGCGGCCTGTCGCCCGCCGTGCTGGAGAGGCTCGCCGACGCCGACGCCTTCCGCTCGATCGGCCTCGACCGGCGCGAAGCGCTATGGGCGGTGCGCGGGCTCGACCGGGTCGGCGACCAGGATTCCCTGCCGCTGTTCGCCGCCTCGCGTCCGGCGCGCGACGCCGAGCCCGACGCGAAGCTGCCGCCGATGCCGCTCGGCGCCCATGTGGTCGAGGACTATCGCCGCCTGTCGCTGTCGCTGAAAGCCCACCCGACTTCGTTCCTGCGCAGCCGGCTCGCCGCGCGCGGCGCGCTCGGTTCGGACGCGCTCGCCTCGGCCCGCAGCGGCCAGCGCGTCACGGTCGCCGGCCTCGTCCTGGTGCGCCAGCGCCCCGGCACCGCCAAGGGGGTGATCTTCATGACGCTCGAGGACGAGGCCGGCGTCGCCAACGTGATCGTCTGGCCGAAGACGTTCGAGCGGCTGCGCGCGATCGTGCTCGGCGCCCGCTTCGTCGCCGTGACCGGGAAACTGCAGAACGAGCAGGGCGTGATCCATATCGTCGCCGACCGCATGGAGGACCTGACGCCGATGCTCGGGCTCCTGTCGGAAGCGGGCGGCACGATCGAGGCGCGCGCCCGCGCCGACGAGGTCAAGCGCCCGCAACTGAGCGTGGCGCAGAAGCGCCAGGGCAACCGCTTCTCCGGCCCGCCCCGCCTCGACGATCCCTGCGCGCCCCCGAGCCTGCTGGACGCGGTCGAGGTGCGCAAGGCGATGCCTGGCGGCCGGAACTTTCAGTGACGGCCACACGGAAAAATGCCGTCAAACCCGGGGCAGCGCCCCTGTTGAAGGTCAAGTCCATGGGATATGGTCACCCATATATCACTACGATACTGACAATATGAAAACGACGATCGAGATCGCCGACCCTCTCCTTCTGGACGCGCGAAAGCTCGCCGAGCGCGAGGGCGTCACGCTTCGCGCCCTCGTCGAGCGCGGGTTGCGCCTCGTGATCGCCGAGCAGAAGGCCGCTCAGCCCTTCAAACTGCGTCGGGCGAGCGACACCGGCGACGGACTGCAGCCCGATCTCGCATCATGGGACAGGATCCGCGACCTCTCCTACGAGGGGCGCGGGTCTTGATCGCGCGTCGTCCACGATGCGCGCATCGCGGCTGTAGACAACACGCGTGCGAGAACTCTGGTCGGCCGACCGGGATTTCACCCGTTTCGCCAACTTGAAGGTCGTGAACCCGCTGATCCGCGGCTGAGCGGAGGTTCGAGAGCCGCCGGCGCCCGGCAATGCGCGCCGAAACGCTCGGCCTCGACTCGGGCGGCGCGTCAGCCCTCTGCGAACGCCGCGAGACGCGCGATGTCGGCGATCGCGACCCAGTCGCGTTCGACCGCGACGCCGACCACCGCGAGCTTGCCCAGCGCGCGGGAAAAGCTCTCCGGCTTCATGCCGAGACGGCTCGCGATCAGCGCCTTCTCGTACGGCAGGGCGAGGCGGACCGGGCCGGAGGCGGCGCTGGCGTGCTTGACGAAGAAGTCGGCGATGCGTTGCGGCGCGGAGCGCGCCTTGAGCTGCTCGATCTCGTCGACGAGCTGGCGCAGCCGTATCGACGAGGCGGCGAGCATGTCGAAGGCGAGCTGCGGCTCGGCCATCACCGCGCGGCGCAGACTGGCCGCGTCGATCTTGAGGATGCGGGCGTTCGACACCGCCTCCGCGCTCGCCGGATAGCGGCCGCCGAGGAACATCGCGACTTCCGCGAAGGTCTCGCCGGGCGCGAAGATGGCGACGACCACCTCCTCGCCGTCCTCGCGCAGCCGGTAGAGTTTCGCCCAGCCGTCGACGATGCAAAAGAAGCCGTCGGCCGGTTCGCCCTGTTCGAACACCGTCTCGCCGCGGGCGTAGGCGCGCGGCGGGCGGTCGCCGATCATCGTGCGCGTGATCGTCGGGCCCATCGCCTTGAACAACGGCGCCCGGGTGACGACCTCCCAGTCCTGAGGCGACAGGGCCATGGCTGCTCCTTCGTGGTCCGAAAGAGAAGGTCCGCCGCGCGGGCTACTTCGGCGCGCGCTTGGCGAGGATGCGCTGAAGGGTGCGCCGGTGCATGTTGAGCTGGCGCGCGGTCTCCGACACGTTGCGGTCGCAGGCCTCGTAGATCCGCTGGATATGCTCCCAGCGCACGCGGTCGGCCGACATCGGCGGCTCGTGCTCGGCCGGCATGTCCAGCCGCCCCGCCATCAACGCGGCGACCACGTCGTCGGCGTTGGCGGGCTTGGCGAGATAGTCGAAGGCGCCGAGCTTGACGGCCATGACCGCCGTGGCGATCGCGCCGTAACCGGTCAGGATCACGCCGCGAGCGTCGGCCCTGCGCGCCTTCAGCGCGCGCATGACGTCGAGACCGCTGCCGTCGCCGAGACGGAGGTCGATCACGGCGAAGGCCGGCGGCGAGGTTTCGATCGCGGCGAGCGCTTCCGACACGCTCATCGCCGTGCGCGCGGTGAAGCCACGGCTCGACAACGCCCGTGCGAGGCGGTCGCAAAAGAGCCGATCATCGTCGACCACCAGAAGCGATTTGTCGAGCGTCTCTCCGCCGCCCTGAATCTGGTTCGTCGACTGGTGCGAGGCGTCCTTATCCATTCTACCTGCGTTGTAAGTCGGCGCGAAAAAAAAGCTTACAGGCTAAATGTCGCTACGTCGACCCTCCTCGTATGCGCCTCTCGGCCAAGTCACGGTGACGACCGCGCCCTTCGCCGGCGGGGCCGCATTGGCGAATCGCACGGTTGCGCGCGACCGTTCCAGCAGCGAACGCGCGATGAACAGGCCGAGGCCGAGGCCGCCGCCGGCTTTTTCCGAGCGCCGCGCCCCGTCGCGCTTGGACAGGAACGGCTCGCCGATTCGGGAAAGGACGCCAGGAGGAAAGCCCGGCCCGTCGTCGGACACGGCAATCGTCACCGTCGTCTGGGTCCAGCCGACCCGAATCGACACGGCATGGTCGGCGAAACTGACGGCGTTCTCGATCAGATTGCCGAGTCCGAACAGGACGCCGGGATTACGCGGACATTTCGGGGCCGGCTCGGCGCCCTCTCCTGTCACTTCGATCGACATGCCGAGCAAACGATGCGGGGCCGCAGCCAGTTCCGCGAGTTCGACCGGGCTGGAGACGTCCATGGGCTGGCCGGACAGCTCCGACGGGGCCGACAGCCTGGCGAGAATCCCCCGGCAGCGCTCGACCGATTCCTCGAGCAGGCGAAGATCGTCGGCGAATCCCTCGTCGCTCGGCGCCTGGGCCGCCATTTCCCGGACGACCAGCGCGACCGTCGCGAGCGGCGTGCCGAGTTCGTGGGCGGCCGCGGCGGCCAGACCGTCGAGTTGCGACAGGTGTTGCGCGCGAGCCAGGACCAGCTCCGCCGCGGTGAGGGCGCTCGCCGTCTGCCGCGCCTCGGCCGCCACCCGATAGGCGTAGAGCGCGACGAAGGCCGCGCTGACCGCCAGCGCGAGCCACGTCCCGGCCTCATAGAGCGGCGGCAAGACGAGCGCCGCGCCTCCGACCCAGGGCAGTGGCAGACTGAACCCGAGAAGGACGGTGGCGCAGACGAGCGCGAGGCCGAGCAGCCCCGCGGCGAGCGGCAACGACAGCGACGACGCCGCGATCGTGACCGGAGCAAGCAGGAGAATGACGAACGGATTGGCGAGCCCGCCGGTCAGGAACAGGAGGCCCGTCAGCTGGAGGATGTCGAGGCCGAGAACGAGGGCGGCCTCGCGCTCGTCGAGCTGGGCGCTGGTCGGATAGCGCCAGCGCAGCAAGAGATTGAGCGCGGCGGAGGCGGCGATCAACACGAAACAGGCGAGCGCCGGCAGTCCGACGCCCAGGCCGAACACGCCGACCAGAACCGCCGCGCTCTGCCCGGCGACCGCCAGCCAGCGCAGGCGAATGAGCGTGTTGAGGCGAAGCCGGCGCGCCTCGAGTCCGAGCCTCTCCGGCTCAGGCGGCGGAACGGAAGTCAATTCGTCGAAGGTCCTGCGGCCGGGCGATCATCGCTAGTCGATCTTTTCGTTGGGGTAGACGCCCCAGAGCTTGTGCTGCTCGATATAGCCCTTGAACCCGTCGCCGTCGACCTGGCACCAGGTCCCGTCGCACTTGCGCAAGTTGACGATCACCCCCGACTGCAGGGTCGCCGACAGGTCGGCGGTTTCGGAGGGGCGCGCGAAGATCTTGGAGTTCTCGCCCTTCTTGCCGGGCGTCACCAGCGCGGTGCGCCGGCCCGACAGAAGCGAATGCAGCACCCAGCCGTCGACGCCTTCCGAGTCGCGGATGCGACGCCAGATCTCGAATTCAGCGGTGATTTCGACCGGCAGTCCCGCGCGCTGGTACACCCAGCGGGTCGAATGGTCCTTAGACGGGCCTTCGCGCAGATTGACCCGGTCGGTCTTCAGGCTCGCGAAGCGCGGCAGCGGCAGCTTGGTCACCGAGCCGACCGGATCAGCCAGCGCCGGCGTCTGGGCGAGCCAGGCGAGCCCGACCGCGACGATCGCGGCGAGGCCTGCGCGTCGACCGGAAGCCTTCGGGCGTGGAGAGGGATTCATCACCGATTCCTCAATGGCCGGGAGGCCATCCTTGTCTTTAACCGGCCTTCTGGTAGAGAGGCCAGCGAGCCGATGGCGCGTGCGCCGCAAGGCGGCCGCCGGCGCAGACCATTGCTGCGCACAGCGTTAATGGGGCGTAAACCGCCCGGAGGCGTGGGCGCGGATGTTTGCGAACGGAGCCAAGGCGAACACAGCGCAGGCAGGGCGGAAAGGGCGGCGTTCATGACCAAGAAAAAACCCCTTGTCGTCGTCACACGGCGGCTCCCCGAACTCGTCGAGACCCGGATGCGGGAGTTGTTCGACGCGCGCCTCAATCTCGAAGACAAGCCGATGTCGCAGGCCGAGATCGTCGAGGCGATGCGGGAGGCCGACGTGCTCGTGCCGACAATCACCGACCACATCAACGCGGCCATGATCGCCCAGGCGGGCGAGCAGATGCGGCTGATCGCCAATTTCGGCAACGGGGTCGACCATATCGACGTGACCAGCGCGCTCCGGCGCGGCATCACCGTCACCAACACGCCCGGCGTCATGACCGAGGACACCGCCGACATGACGATGGCGCTGATCCTGGCGACGGCGCGCCGCCTGGTCGAAGGGTCGCAGGTGATCCCGGCGCATCAGTGGTCCGGCTGGACACCGACCTGGATGCTCGGCCGGCGCATCACCGGCAAGCGTCTCGGCATCATCGGCATGGGCCGAATCGGCCAGGCGCTGGCGCGGCGAGCCCGCGCCTTCGGCATGTCGATCCATTATCACAACCGCCGCCGCGTCGCGCCGCAGATCGAGGAATCGCTCGAGGCGACCTACTGGGATTCGCTCGATCAGATGCTGGCGCGGATGGACTTCGTCTCGATCCATTGCCCGCATACGCCGGGGACCTACCATCTGCTGTCGGCGCGGCGTCTCAAGCACCTGCGGCCGGAAGCGATCCTGATCAACACCGCGCGCGGCGAAGTGGTCGACGAGAACGCGCTGATCCGCATGCTGGAGAGCGACGAACTCCTCAGCGCGGGCCTCGACGTGTTCGAGCACGCCCCGGCCGTGAACGAGAAGCTGATCGCGCTCGCCGCGGCGGGGCGGGTGACGCTCCTGCCGCAGATGGGCTCGGCGACCGCCGAGGGGCGCGCCGACATGGGCGAGAAGGTGATCGTCAACATCCGCACCTTCGCCGACGGCCACCGCCCGCCCGACCGGGTGCTGCCGAGCATGCTCTGACGAGGCCGGCGGCGGTAGCGCCGCCCCTCACCCGCCGGCGAAACTGCGCGGCGCCGGGCTGACCACCACCGCGGCGTTGTTGTCGATCTCCATCACCGCGAGGCCGCGGCCGTTGAGCCCGTCGGGCTTGAACCGGAACAGGCCGTCGGCGCCGTTGAAGCCGGAGACGTTGGTCAGCGCCTGGGCGCTGAACGGGTCCGGGCCGGCTCCGCGCGCGAGCGCGCCGGCGAGCGTCACCGCATCGTAGGAGAGCGTGGCGAGCCGCGGCGGCTCGCTCTTGAACCGCGCCCGGTAACGTTCGGAGAAGGCGGTGAATCCGGCGTTGTCCGGAGCCGCGAACCAGGCGCCCTGCAGTTGCGGCAAGCGAAGCACCCTGGCGTCGTTCCACACGCCGGTGCCGAGCAACTGGGTCTTCACCCCCGCCGCCGCGAGCGCAGCGCCGACCGCAGGCATTCCGGCGGCTTGATCGGGCACGAACAGGGCGTCGATCTGGGCGCTCGCCGCCGCAATCTGCTGCGCCGCCTCCTGCGGCTGGCCGGGCGAATAGCGCGCGACGGTGACCACCGGGGCGTTCAGCCGCCCCGCCGTCTGCTGAAACAGCGCCACGGCGGCGGAGCCGTAGTCGTCCTGGGGCGCCATGACCGCGAACGCCTTTTTGCCCCGCGACGAGGCGAACTCGGCGATCCGGTCGACGTAGGATTCGATCAGGAAGGACAGGAGATAGGCGCCGGGCGAGGCGACGCTCGGATCGGTCGAGAAGGCGATGATCGGCTTTCCGGCCGCCTTCGCCGAGGCGGCGGCCTGGCGCACGTTGTTGGCGTACAGCGGTCCGAGCAGCAGCTGCGCGCCCGCGCCGAGCTCCGCCTGCGCCGCCTGCGCGGCGCCTTCCGGCGACGAATGGTCGTCCTGAATCATCAACGTGATGAAGGGCCCGGAGAATTCGTCGATCGCCAGTTGCGCCGCGTTGCGCATGGCGACGCCGATGCTGCTCGGCGCGCCGTTCTGCGTCAGCGGCAGGATCATGCCGACCCGCGCGGGGCCGGTTCCGAGC
>CAMFKX010000223.1 GCA_945957375.1 uncultured Roseiarcus sp. | reverse complement strand
GGGCGACCAGTCGCGCATTGGGCGTCGCCGTCGGCGACGCCGAGCGGATCGCCCGGGCGATCTCATGCTCGTCGCGCGCCGGATTGAGCGCGCAGGCCGCAATGAACGCGGCCGCGGTCGAGCGGCTGACGCCGGCATAACAATGGATCACGATCGGCTCGGCCCGATCCCATTCCCGATAGAAGGCCAGAAGCTCGTCGAGATGGGCGCGCTCGGGCAGAACCTGGCCGGGAATCGGTTCGACGATGTCGGACATGGCGAGATAGAGATGGCGCTCCGGCGCGATCTCGGCCGGCCGCGTCACCACCGTGCCGGGGCTGAGCAAAGTCACCAGCGAGCGTGCGCCGGTGCGCGCCACCGTGTCGCCGATCAGGGCGAGCGAACACACATGCAGGCGCGGCATCGGAAACTCCGGCTTCAGGGAAAAACGCGGCCCTTCCCTAAGCCGTTCGCGCGGCGCCGTCGAGTTCGGCGAAGCGGGCGAGGAAGCCTGCGGCCGCCTCGTCCGGGCGCATCGGCTCGAGCCAGCCGGCAAAGCGCTTGACCGGCAAGGCCGGCTCGCCGAACAGCTTGCGCGCCTCGCTCTCGGAAAATCCCGCGAGCGCTGTCGCCTCCATATAGGCCGACAGGCGGTCGGCCGCCTTGATCTGCTTGACGAGGCCGGGGGCGAGGTCGGGCGGCAGGCCGAAGCGGATGTGGATGGCGCGCATCAGGCGCGATTCGATCCGGCGGTAGTCGCCGCCGACCGCCGCCTTGAACGGCGAGATCAGGTCGCCGATCACATATTCGGGCGCGTCATGCAGAAGCGCGGCGAGGCGGTCGGCCGGCGGCGGATCCTGCTCGGCCGCCGAGGCGAACAAAGCCTCGACCAGCAGCGCGTGCTGGGCGACGGAAAACACCTCCGGCCCGCGCGTCTGACCGTTCCAGCGGGCGACCCGCGCCAGTCCATGGGCGATGTCGCCGATCTCGACGTCGAGCGGCGACGGATCGACGATATCGAGCCGCCGGCCCGACAGCATCCGCTGCCAGGCGCGAGGTTTTCGCGCGCTCACGCGGGAAATTCGCGGGCGAGCGCGCGGCAGGCGGCGTGCCGGCAGCAGTCGACCAGGTGGTCGTTGACCATGCCGGTCGCCTGCATGAAGGCGTAGACGATGGTCGGCCCGACGAAATTGCCGCCGCGGGCGCGCAGGTCCTTCGCCATCGCGCGCGATTCGTCGCTGTCGACCGGAATGTCGGCGAGGGTGCGGCGCTGCGGCTGGATCGGCCGGCCGTCGACGAAGCTCCAGAGATGGCGCGCGAAACCCTGCTTCTCCATTAGGTCGAGCCAGATGCGCGCGAGCGCCTGCGTCGCCTCGATCTTGGCGCGGTTGCGCACGATGCCGGCGTCCGCCATCAGCGCCGCCTTCTTCGCATCGTCCCAGCGCACGATCCGCTGCGGCTCGAAACCGTCGAACGCCGCCCGAAACGCCGGCCGCTTGCGCAGGATGGTGATCCACGACAGGCCGGCCTGGAAGCCGTCGAGCACGAGCTTCTCGAACAGGGCGCGGTCGTCATATTCCGGCGCGCCCCATTCCTGCTCGTGATAGGCGACATAGAGCGGGTCGGACCCCGGCCACGGGCAGCGCAGGGCGCCGTCGGCGTGGGGGACCGCGACCATCACGCGCGGCGGTTTGTCTCGCTCGGCCATCTCATCCTCGGTGCTGCGGCCTCCTCATGGCGCGCGCCGCGCGCGGGAGCAAGGGGCCGGGATTCACCCCCAAGAACACGAAGCCTTGGCGTTCCTTCGTGTCTTTTATGGTGAATTGACCGTCTCACAACAGCCTCTCCCCCTCCTCCTCCCCCGCCCGGATCGGCTCGGCGAGCGGGCGCTGCAGCTCGGGCGCGTCGTTAGCGACCCGGTTGACCGCGGTCCCGATCTCGACCAGCTCGAGCGCGTCCTCGGGCGCCGGCTTGACGAGGCTCAGCGCCCCGGCGACATCGACGCGATCGCAGTCGAGCCAGGCGGAGAAGCCCTCGGGCGCGACGATCGCCGGCATCCGGTCGTGCAGCCTTCCGACGAGGCGGTTCGCGGCGGTGGTGATGATGCAGGCGGTGTCGATCTCGCCGCCGCTGGGATCGCTCCAGGTCTCCCACAGGCCGGCGAAGCCCATCGGCCGCCCCGACACCGGGCGAATGAGAAAGGGCTGCTTCGCCGCCGCGCGTCCGCCCGACGTCTTGCGCCACTCGTAGAAGCCGTCGGCGATGACGAGGCAGCGACGGCGCTTCAGCGCCGCGCGATAGCTCGCCTTCTCGGCGATCGTCTCGGCGCGGGCGTTGATGATCAGGGGGAATTCCTTCGGGTCCTTGACGAAGCCCGGCAGGAAGCCCCAGCGCACGAGTCGGAAATGGCGCCGCGCGCCGCCGCTGAACGGCTCGGCCAGTACGATCGGGATCGGCTGGGTCGGCGCGATGTTGTAGCGGGGCGGAAAGTTGGGCGTCTCGGAATAGTCGAACCAGGCGCGGACCGCTTCGGGCGGAAGCGTGATCGCATAACGTCCGCACATGGTTCGCCTCCTTCCTCTTCGTCGACCGCGTCGAGTTAACCTATTCGACCGGTAGCCGTCGCCTTCGCCGGACGAAGGTCTTAAGATTTCGTTGCCATGTCGATCGACCCCCGCCTCTCCATGATCGCGCTGAGCGAAGCGGACTCCCGCGGCGCCGCGATGTCGGCCGCGCTGACCTATGTCGGCGAGGCTTTCGCGCTGGCCGCGCTGGACGGCGTCGCGCCGCAGGATCTGGCCGAGGCCGCCCTGTGCGCCGCGATGTGCGAACTGGTCGCCGCCCACGGCGAGGACGAGGCGGCCCGGATCGCCGGCCGGCTGGCGGAGCGGGCCGCGAGCGGCGAGTTTTCCGTCGGCCGGCGGCAATAGGCCTTCCACCACGATCAACGGCGGGGCAAAATGTCGTCCGCGTCGGCGGAGCGAGTTTCGTCCGACCTCGAACCAGCCATTTCCCAACCTGAGGCGCCGACCCATGTCCTTCAAAGCCGTGCGAGCCGACAAGTCCGAAGCCGGGCAGGATGTCCGTTTCGTCACGATGGACGAGGCGGAGCTGATGGACGGCGACGTGACCGTTCGCGTCACCCATTCCACCGTCAATTACAAGGACGGACTGGCGCTGTCGGGCAAGTCGGCGGTGATTCGCCGCTTCCCCATGGTGCTCGGGATCGACCTTGCCGGAATCGTCGAGACGTCGAGCCATTCCGGCTTCGCGCCCGGCGACGAGGTGCTCGTCAACGGCTATGGCCTGAGCGAGACGCATTTCGGCGGTTACGCCGAGCGGGCGCGGGTCAAGGGCGACTGGCTGGTCAAGTTGCCGGCGGGCCTGAGCCGCGCCGAGGCGATGGCGATCGGCACCGCCGGCTACACCGCGATGCTGTGCGTGATCGCGCTCGAGCGGTACGGGCTCACGCCCGACGCCGGCCCGGTGCTGGTCACGGGCGCCGCCGGCGGCGTCGGCTCGACCGCGGTCTCGCTGCTGGCGGCCAAGGGCTGGAAGGTGATCGCCTCGACCGGACGTCCGGCCGAAGCCGATTATCTCAAGGGTCTCGGCGCGGCGGAGATCGTCGATCGGGCGACCCTCTCCGCCCCGGGCAAGCCGCTCGGCAAGGAGCTGTGGGCGGCGGCCGTCGACAGCGTCGGCTCGACGACGCTGGCCAACGCCCTGGCGCAGACCCGCTACGGCGGCGCGGTCGCCGCATGCGGTCTCGCCGGCGGCATGGACCTGCCCGCGTCGGTCGCGCCCTTCATCCTGCGCAACGTCGCGCTGCTCGGCGTCGACAGCGTGCAATGCCCGATGCCGAAGCGGCTCGAGGCCTGGCGGCGGCTCGCCGCCGACCTCGATCGGGGCAAGCTCGCGGCGATCACCCATGCGATTCCCTTCGACGACGTGTTCGAGGCCGGGCGCAAGATCCTCAAGGGCGAGATCCGCGGCCGCGTCGTGGTGACGATCGGCTGAGGCCCGCGATCCGAGGCGGCGGGTGGGCGCCCGTTCACCCGCGCCCGGTTGTCAGGCCGCGCGGACCGGCCTATCAGTGCCTTCGGACGCCTCCTTCGCGTCCGAAAATGCATGGAATCGCAGTGCGATGACTGACCCGGACGACTTCCGTCTGCTGCTTGGCCCCGACGTTCCCTCGCGCGCTTTCAAGGCCGGCGAGGTCATCTTTCGCGAGGGCGACCGCGCCGAAGAATTCTACGTCATTCGCTCGGGCGCGGTGGAAGTCCGATCGGGCAATCGCGTGTTCGAAACGCTCGGCGAGAACGAGATTTTCGGCGAGATGGCGTTGATCGACGCCTCGCCGCGCAGCGCCGACGCCTTCGCCCGCACCGACGTCGTGCTCGCGCCGATCACCGAGAAGCAGTATCTCTTCCTGATCAAGCACACGCCCTATTTCGCGCTCAAGGTCCTGCGCGTGCTGGCGCGGCGGCTGCGAGCCCAGAACAAGGCGGTGTGACGAGCGCGGTCAGCCGTCCGCGGCGATCGTGATCTCGACCGCCTCGCGGCCCTTGGGATTGTCGACCACCCGCATCGTCACGGATTGGCCCTGGACGAGGCTGGCGACATGGGTCCGCCGCAGGATCGAGCAGTGGACGAACACGTCGCGGCCGAAGTCGTCGCCGGCGACGAAGCCGAAACCTCTGACGTCGTCGAACCATTTGACCTTGCCGGTGACCTCGACGGCGGCGTCGAGGTCGTAACCGCGGCGCGACCCGGCCGCCCGCGGCGCGACACGCGCGAAGGCGTTGGGGTCGGACGAGGTCGACATATCGACGTCGAGCACGCGCGCGACCTGCCGGCCTCGGGGCCCCTCCTCCAGGACCACCCGCATCGTGGCGCCCGCCGCGATCGACTCCTGGCCCCGCCACCCGCGCAGGACCTTCGCGTGCAGGAACACGTCGCCGCGGTCGTCGTTCATGTCGAGGAAGCCGTAGCCCTTGTCGGCGCGGAACCATTTGACGGTCGCGCTCACGCTCTCGTCTTCGGCGGCGGCGAGCATGGCGCCGGACACCCGTTCGGCGACGTCGAGTTCGGCGACATCGAGTTCCGCGACTTCTGCGGCGTGCATCCGTTCTCCTCCGGTCATTGACACGGCGCGACCCGGCGCGAACCCCTGCCCCGGCGCGGCGGTCTTCGCGTCAAGACGGCGCACGATCCGTGTTCGCCGCTCCCGCCCTGTTGTCTTGGACGATTGTCGACCGCGTGAACCCGCGCAATTGTGGAAAATACGTATCCCCGGAGCGGCCGACGGACAGGACTCTTCGCCCCGGCCACGAACGGCCGAAGACCGGAATCGCTTAACGGGACGGAGGACGCCTCACACGACGTGCGGAATCGGCGGCGGCGCGCGGGACAGGCGGCGCGCAACCGCGCAGGCGGCCAGCGTCAACGCGCCGACGAACAGCGCCACCCCCGGCCAGCCGGCCGCGACCAGCGCCCAACCCGCGCTCCAGCCGGCGAGGCTCGATCCGGCGTAATAGAAGAACAGGTACAGCGCGCTCGCCTGCGCCCGCGCCGTCTCCGCCCTGAGGCCGATCCAGCTCGACGCGATCGAATGGCCGGCGAAGAAGCCGACGGTGATCAGCGCGACGCCGACCAGCGTCACCCACAGGCTCTGCGACAGCGTCGCCAAGACGCCGAGCGGCATCAGCGCAACCGCCGGCACGATCACGCGCCTGCGCCCGAACCGCCCGGAGAGGTCGCCCGCGACCGCCGACGCGACCGTGCCGAGAAGGTAGAGGACGAAGACGAAGCCGATCGCCGTCTGGCTGAGCGAAAAAGGCGGCGCGGCCAGGCGGAAGCCGATGTAATTGTAGGTGGCGACGAACGCCCCCATCACCAGGAAGCCGAGGGCGAACAAGAGCCGCAAGCCCGGGTCGGAAAGGTGCCGGCGCAGCGCCGGCAGCAGCGCCACGCGGGCCGGCTTCGCGGCCATGCTGCGCTCGCGCGGCAGCGCGAAGGCGAAGGCTGCGGCGCAGGCGATCGACAGGATTCCGATCGCCCCGATCGCCCAGCGCCAGCCGAAGGCTTCCGCGACCGCCGCGGTGACCAGCCGGCCGCCCATGCCGCCGATCGTGTTGCCGGCGATGAACAGCCCCATCGACAATCCGACCGCCGAGCGGTCCATGTCCTCGGCGAGATAGGCCATCGCCACGGCGGGCAGCCCCGAGAGCGCGAGCCCGGTGACCGCGCGCAGGGCGATCAGCGCCGGCCAGTTCGGCGCGAAGGCGGCGGCGAGCGTCGACGCCGCAGCGGCGAACAGCGAGACCGCCATCACCCGCTTGCGGCCATAGGCGTCCGAGAGGGTCCCCGCCGCGAACATGGCGAACGCCAGCACGCCCGTCGCCGCCGAAAGGGAGAGGCTCGCGCCGGCGGGCGTGAGGGCGAAGCCGCGCGCGAATTCCGGCATCAGCGGCTGCACGCAATAGAGCACCGCAAACGTCGCCAGCCCGCCGAGGAAAAGAGCGAAGCTGACGCGCCAGAAGCGCGCCTCGCCGCGCAAAGTGCCGGCAAGGGGAATCGGCGGCGGATCGGCGGGCGCAGACGTCATGGCGGCGCGAACATTCGCCGCGGAAGCCGGAAACGCAAGGCGGGATCGAGGGGCGAATCCCGGTCCAAGGCGCCGTTACGGCAGGAGTGAAGGCGCTTCAGGAGTGTGGTATTCTGCCCGCCATGACGGAATTGACCCTCGAAACCCTCAGGGCCGAACTGGCCCCGATGCGGGCGGAACTGGCGGCGATCCGGGCCGAGCAGGCTCCGATGCGCGCGGCCCTCGACGGCCTGCCGCTGATCAATCGCGCGCTCACGGTGCTGCAACAGGAGACCCGCGCCCTGAAGGGCGCCTTCAACGACTTCGCCCGCACGAATGTGACCGCCGGCGAGATCGAGGCGCTGCACAGCGACGTGAACCGGGTGCAGGCCGAGAACGCCGAACTGGCGCGCCGTCTGGCGACTCTCGAGCGGCTGCTGAGCGAACGACAGCCATGACCGCCGGCGCCGCGGCTATTCCTTCCCCATGATCGCCAGCACCTGCTCGAGCGGCGCGGACGAAGGGCGGAAGACTCCGGCGTAGGGGCTCGACAGGTCGAGGATCAGATAGAACGCCGACCCGATCGCGGCGGACCCGACGACGATGCCGATGACCGACGCCGGCCCGCCCTTCGACATCAAGCCGTAGCCGAGGAACAGAAAGACCGTCCACGCGACGACCGTCATCAACAGCGGATAGCTGACCGGCGCGGTCAGGGCGAAGGACATCTGCAGCCGCGCCTGACTGAGCGCCTCCACCGCCGACTTCGCCGCGGCGAGAGCCTGCGTCTGCGTTTCGTTGGCCGGCTTGAGCTTGGCCAGCGCGTCTTCCCGCGCACGGAGATTGCGGACCGCGGCGGCGAAGCTCTCCGCGGCGAAGTTGGCGTCGCTGATGCTAGCGCCCCAGGTCTCGTCGATCGTCTTGCCGAGGCCGTCGCGCAATTGCTTGCGCACCGGGTCGGCGTCGGGGCCATAGTCGGCGAGCGCGAGGTCGAACTGCAGCACCTTGGAGGCAAGCGTCTGCACCGCGAGGTTCTGCCCGGAATAGACGCCGTAAGCGGTCCAGATCAGGAGGCCGAGCACCAGCGCCGAGAGCAGGGTGAGCAACCCGACCACGGCGCCGATCATGTCGCGCGAGCCGCCGGTGGTATGCTTCTCGTGCAGCACCCTCTGGAGGATCAGCCCGACCGCGCCGCCGGCGAAGACTGTGAGGGTGATCGCGAAGGCGAGATATTCGGGGTTCATCCAAAATCCTCGGGGAGACGCAAGACCGTCGCCGGCCTTATCCGCTGTCGCCTGGGAAGGCAACGTCGCCGGCCCGCTCAGCCGCGCTCTTGACAATATCTTGATTGTCGTGCGCTTTTCGCCGCCAAAAGGCGAGTGCGCAAGGCGACGTTTCGTCCGGAGCGACGAGACCGTGGAAGGGGGCGAAATGATCCGCAAGAACGACCGGGGCGCCAAGCGCCGGCAGACGATCCTTGCCTTCGCCGCGATCGCCTCGCTGCTCGCCGAACCGATGCTGGCCGCTGCCGCGGACGACCCGGCGCCCGCGGCGCAACCGTCCGAGCCGGGCGCGGCCGCGCCGGCGGAACCGGCGGCGCAGGCCTTCACCCGCGCCGAGCTGGAAAAGCTGCTGGCCCCGATCGCGCTCTTTCCCGATGCGCTGCTGGCGCAGATCCTGCCGGCCAGCGCCTATCCGATCGAGATCGTCCAGGCGCAGCGCTGGCTCGACAAGAACAAGGACAAGGTCGCCGCCAACGACTTCTCCTGGATCGACCAGCAGGACTGGGACCCGGCGGTCAAGGCGCTGGCGCGTTTCCCGACCGAGATCGCCAAGATGAGCGCCGATCTCGACTGGACGACCGATCTCGGCGACGCCGCAGTCAACCAGCCGCAGGACGTCGCCGACGCGATCCAGGCGCTGCGCCTGCAGGCGGAAACGGCGGGCGCGCTCAAGACGACGCCGCAGCAGAAGGTGGTCCGGAGTTCGGTCGACAACCGCACGGTCATCGCCATCGAGCCCACCGACCCCTCAATGGTCTACGTGCCGAGCTACGACCCGGTCGCGGTCTATCAGGAGCCGACCGCGAACTACGTCGCGCCGCTGCTCGCCTTCGGGACCGCGGTCGCGGTCGGCGCGCTGTGGAGCGGCAACTACTGGAACTGGGGCACCGGCGCGATCTATCCCCCGGTCTGGGCCGGCTATCCGGGCTGGCGGCCGCCCTATGCCGGGTGGCGCCCGGGCCAGCCGGCCTGCCCCGGTGGCCGGTGCGGCAATATCAACAACGGCAACATCAACATCGGCAACAACGTCAACGTCGGCAACACGCTCAAGCCGTGGCGACCCGGTCCCGACTACCGGCCCGGCATGGGCAGCAAGCCGGGCATCGGCGCCAACCGGCCCGGCGGCGGCGTCAACCGCCCGGGCGGCGGGAACACGATCGGCAGCGGCAACACGATCAACGTCGGCAACGGCAATGGCGCCGTCAACCGCCCCGGCGGCGGCAATACGATCGGCAGCGGCAACGTCGGCGCCGGCAATGGCGCCAGGCCGGGCGGCGGGAACGCCATCGGCAACGGAAACGTCGGCGCCGGAAACGTCAACCGCCCGGGCGGCGGCAATGTCGGGAGCGGCGCCGGCAAT
>CAMFKX010000222.1 GCA_945957375.1 uncultured Roseiarcus sp. | reverse complement strand
TACCGCATCCCCATCTTTACCAGAGGACGCGGAATTGAAGTTACAAGGACGAGGTTGGCGGCGGGCCGGGCGGAATGGCCGGCCGCCCGCTTACGTCTTGGCGCGGCCGCGCCTTCCGCTCCCTTCAGGCCTGCAATGCGGCTTCGAGCCGGTCCAGCCCCTCGTCGACGAGGGCGTCGGAGGCGGTCAGCGGGGTCAGGATGCGGATCGTGTTGGCGTTGACGCCGCACGACAGCAGGATGAGCCCGAGTTCGGTCGCGCGCGCGACCACGCGCTTGGTCGCCGCCGCGTCCGGCGCGTCCGAGCCGCGCTCCTTGACGATGTCGAACGCCACCATCGCGCCGGGGCCGCGAATCGCGTCGATCGGCAGGGCGGTGTTGGACCGGGCCAGCGATTCGAGCCGCGCCTTGAGCCGCGCGCCGAGCGCATTCGCGCGGTCGATCAGCTTTTCCTCCTCAAACACGTCGAGCACCGCGAGCGCAGCCGCACAGGCGAGCGGATTGCCGGCGTAGGTGCCGCCGAGCCCGCCCGGCTCGGAAGCGTCCATGATCGCCGCCCGGCCGACCACGCCGGACAGCGGAAAGCCGCCGGCGAGGCTCTTGGCCACGCAGATCAGATCCGGCTCGACGTCGTAATGCTCCATTGCGAACATCTTCCCGGTGCGGCCGAAGCCGGTCTGCACCTCGTCGGCGACCAGGACGACGCCGTGCTCGTCGCATATGCGTCTCAGGCCCGCCATCAGCTCCGGCGGGGCCATGTGGAAGCCGCCTTCGCCCTGCACCGGCTCGATGATGATCGCGGCGACCCGCTGCGGATCGATGTCGGCCTTGAACAGAAACTGCAGGTACTTGAGGGAGTCTTCCACGCTCACGCCATGTTGCGGGATCGGGAACGGGACATGGTGGATTTCCGCCGACGCCGCGCCAAAGCCCTTCTTGTAGGGCGCGACCTTTCCGGTCATGGCCATGGCGACGATGGTGCGGCCGTGGAATCCGCCGGTGAAGGCGATCACCCCGGAGCGTCCCGTCGCCGCACGGGCGATCTTGACGGCGTTCTCGGTCGCCTCGGCGCCGGTGGTGAGCAGAAGCGACTTGACCGGACCGGAGATCGGAACCAACGCGTTCAGCCGCTCGCACAGTTCGACGTAGGAATCGTACATCGTCACCTGAAAGCAGGTGTGGGTGAAGCGCTCCATCTGCGCCTGCACCGCCGCCATCACCTTCGGGTGGCGATGGCCGGTGTTGAGCACGGCGATGCCGCCGGCGAAATCGATGTAGCGCTTGCCTGCGACATCCCAGAGTTCGGCGTTCTCGGCGCGATCGGTGAAGACGCCGGTCACGTGGCCCACGCCCCTGGCGACGGCGGCTTCGCGGCGCGCGAGCCATCCGGCGTTCGTTTGCCTGCCTTGATCGTTGGCCATGTGACGGTCCTCGTGCTGACGCCGCAGCAATAGCATGGACGCCGCCCTTGGCCACCGCTGGCGGCGCGGTCCTGAACGCCGAACCTTCCAATCCCGCCCTCGCCCGGCGGTTTTGTCGCAGTTCGGACCGACTTGCGCGGCAGGCGGGTTCTTGCGACCATGTCGGCAAGACGACAAGTGCGCGACAGGCGCGCGAAGCGGCGCCCGCGACCTCGCAAGGCCTTGCCGTTCAGTGGAAAAGCCGTAGCGAAGCCGCTGCGGGGGCCGCCTGAGGGAGCTGGATTTTGACTGCTGTCCATAACGAGCACCGCGTCGCCGGTCCTCGCCTCGTCGCCATCGTCGGGCCGTTCCAGAGCGGGAAGACGAGCCTGCTGGAAGGCATACTGGCGCGCGGCGGATCGCTCGCGCGGCAGGGCACGGTGCGCGACGGCACCACCGTCGGCGATTCGAGCCCCGAGGCGCGCAGCCACGCCATGAGCGTCGAGCCGAACGTCGCCAGCGTCGACTACATGGGCGACCGGCTGACCTTCTTCGACTGCCCCGGATCGATCGAGTTCATGCACGACATGCGCCCGGCGCTGCCGGTGTGCGACGCCGCGATCGTGGTGTGCGAGGCCGATCCGCGCAAGATTCCCGCGCTTCAGGTGATCCTGCGCGAGCTCGAGGAGCTCGGGCTGCCGCGCATCCTGTTCCTCAACAAGATCGACCAGGCGACCGGCTCGCTGCGCGAGACGCTCGAGCTGCTTCAGCAGGCCTCGCGCACGCCGTTGCTGCTCCGCCAGATCCCGGTGTGGGAGAATGGAGTCGCGACCGGCTTCGTCGACCTCGCGCTCGAGCGCGCCTTCCTCTACCACGAATCGGCCCCCTCGACCGTGATCGAAATGCCCGCCGGCATCGTCCAGGAAGAGAAGCACGCGCGCTACGCGATGCTGGAAAAGCTCGCCGATTTCGACGACGCGCTGATGGAGCAATTGCTCAGCGACATGGAGCCGCCGAAGGACCTGGTGTTCGAGGACCTGGCGCGCGACCTGCGGGAAGGGCTGGTGGTGCCGGTGCTGATGGGCTCGGCCACCGAAGGCCACGGCGTCACCCGTCTGCTCAAGGCGGTGCGCCACGAGGCGCCCGGCGTGGGCCAGACCCGCGAGCGGCTCGGCGTCGACGATGCCGGTCCGGCGCTGGCGCAGGTGATCCGCACCGTCCACACGGCGCATGGCGGCAAGCTGTCATTGTCGCGCGTGCTGCGCGGCGGCTTCGCCGACGGCGCCACCGTGATCAATTCGCGCGGGGTCGAGGAGCGCATCGGCGGCCTCGCCCGGATGACCGGGTCGAACTCCGCCAAGGTGACCCGGGCCGAGGAAGGCGACACCGTCGCCTTCGCCCGCCTCGAAAACCTCGCCACCGGCGACCGCTTCGGCGAGGGCAAGGTCGCCCCGGCGCCGGCCGTGCTGCCGCCGTCTCCGCCGCCGACCCAGGCCTTCGCGATCCGGGTCAAGGACCGCAAGGACGAGGTCCGGCTCGCCACCGCCCTCGCCAAGCTGTGCGAGGAGGATCCGGCGCTGGGCTTCACCCATGACGCGGAAATGTCGGAGATGAAGCTCTCCGGCCAGGGCGAGATGCACCTGCGGGTGACCACCGAGCGCCTCGCCGACCGCTTCGGCGTCGCCATCCACACCCACAAGCCGACCGTCGCCTACCGCGAGACGATCCGCGATCAGGTCACCGTGCGCGGCCGCCACAAGAAGCAGTCGGGCGGCCACGGCCAGTTCGGCGACGTCGTCGTCGAGGTCGGCCCGCGCGCGCGCGGCGAGGGCTTCGCCTTCTCCGAAACCGTGCACGGCGGCTCGGTGCCGCGCCAGTACTTCTCGTCGGTCGAGGCCGGCGCCCGGGACGCGACGGCGCGCGGGCCGCTCGGCTTCCCCGTGGTCGACATCGCCGTCACGCTGACCGACGGCTCCTACCACACCGTCGATTCCTCCGACATGGCGTTCCGCGCCGCGGCGCGCCTCGCGCTCGACGAAGCGCTCGCCAAGGCGCGCCCGGTGCTCCTCGAGCCGATCCTGGCGGTGACCATCTACGTGCCCTCGGACGCGCTCGCCCGCGCCAGCGCCCTGGTCAGCGCCCGGCGCGGTCAGATTCTCGGCTTCGAGCCGCGCGAGGGCTGGAAGGGCTGGGAGGCGCTGCGCGCGCTGATCCCGGAGGCGGAAATCGGCGACCTCATCATCGAACTGCGCTCGGCGACCGCCGGCGTCGGCGCGTTCGAGACCCGGTTCGACCATCTCGCTGAGCTCAGCGGCAAGGCCGCCGACCATGTCGTCGAGCTGCGCCGCGCCGCCAACGCCAACGCTTGACGCCAACCCCCCGCCGCGCGCCGGAAACTCAGTCTTTTTCGCAACTGTACAGGCGCGCGGTCATCGCATAAAGGGTGGCGATCTTCCGCCGATCTCCGGAGCCTCACGCGATGGCCGACGCCACTTTCGAACGCAGCCGCTTGGCGACCGTCTTCGGCGGCTCCGGCTTCGTCGGCCGGCACATCGTACGGGCGCTGGTGCGCCGCGGCTGGCGGGTGCGCGTGGCGGTGCGGCGCCCCGATCTCGCGTTTTTCCTGCAGCCGATCGGCGGCGTCGGGCAGATCGAGGCCGTCCAAGCCAATCTGCGGTATCCCGCCTCGATCGCCGCCGCGCTCGAAGGCGCCGCCATGGCGGTCAACGCGATCGGGGTAAAGGCCGAATCCGGCGCGCAGACCTACCAGGCCGTGCACGTCGACGGCGCCGCGGCCTTGGCGCGCGCGGCGAGGAGCGCGGGCGTCGAAACCTTCGCCCTCGTCTCCGGCCTCGGCGCCGACGCCAAATCGTGGTCGTCCTACATCGCGAGCAAGGGGCAGGGCGAGCAGGCGACGCTGGCCGAATTTCCCGAAGCCGCCATTCTCAGGCCGTCGGTCGTGTTTGGCCCGGAGGACGATTTCTTCAACCGTTTCGCCGCGCTGGCGCGCTTCCTGCCGGTGATCCCGCTGTTCGGCGGCGGAGCGGCGCGCATGCAGCCGGTCTATGTCGGCGACGTCGCGCGCGCGACGGCGGCGGCGCTCGCGGGCGAGACGAAGCCGGGCGTCACCTACGAGCTCGGCGGTCCCGAGGTCATGACGCTGCGTGAGGTGGCGGAAGTCACGCTGCGCACGATCGAGCGGCCGCGCATGCTGGTCGGCATTCCGCGCACGCCCTCGAACATGATCGCCGCGACGACCAGCTTCCTCGGCAAGGCGACGCTCGGGCGCTTTCCCAAGATGCTCACCACCAGCCGCGACCAGATCGACCTGCTCGCCTTCGACAACGTGGTCACCGAGGCTGCGGAGGCGGAAGGGCGGACGTTCGGCGCGCTGGGCGTCGCGCCGCAGGCGGTCGACGCAATCATTCCGTCCTACCTTGTGCGTTTCCGCAAGACGGGCCAGTATGAGGCGCAGCGCTCGGCTTGAACCGCTGCCGTCGGGCCTCGAGGTGGGGCGTTGGCTCGACGCTTGTACATTGATAACAAGAAACGGCGATTTCGAGTTGGGGACGTTCAGTGATCAAGTCTGAACTCGTGCAGCGGATGGCGGCGCGCAATCCGCATCTTTATCAGCGCGACATCGAAAACATCATCGACGCGATTCTCGGCGAAATCGGGGACGCGCTCGCGCGCGGCGAGCGGGTGGAGTTGCGCGGCTTCGGCGCCTTCTCGACCAAGCAGCGCCAGGCCCGGACGGGCCGCAATCCGCGCACCGGCGACAAGGTGCCGGTGACCGAGAAACTCGCGCCGTTCTTCAAGACCGGCAAGGAAATGCGCGAGCGCCTGAACCGCACGCCGGTCGAGCAGGGTTAGTTCGGACAGCGCCATCGGCGCAGCCCTGCGCAACCATGGAGCGGATGGAGAGCCGATGACTCGCTTTCTTCGCTTGATCATTCTCGCGGTCGTTCTTCTCGTGCTGCTTCTGTTCGTGTTCGCGAACCGGCAGTGGGTGGTCATTTCGCTCGATCCGTTCAGCTCGCTGGACGAGGCGGCGTTCTCGTTCTCGGCGCCGATGTTCGGCGTGATCATCGTCGCCGCGATGCTCGGCGTGGTCGCCGGCGCGACCGCGACCTGGGTCTCCCAGGGCCGTTACCGCCGCGCCGCGCGCAAGAACCGCGCCGAGGCGGAGCGCTGGCGCGGCGAGGCGGCGGCACTCAAGAACGCGCTGCCCGCGCAGCCCTCCCTGCCGCGCTACTGAACCGCGGCGCGATGCGGGTCTTCTCGGCCGAGGATCTGGATCGGACCCTCGATTTTCCGGGCCTGATCGACGAACTGGCCGAGGCGATGCGCGGCGGCTTCGTCGCGCCGCATCGCCATCATCACGCGATCCAGCGCGCCGGCGAAGCGCCGGCGACCTGCCTGCTGATGCCCGCCTGGACCGAGAGCGCCTCGCGCGCCGGGCTCTACCTCGGCGTCAAGGTGGTCAACGTCTTCCCCGGCAACGCCGCGCGCGGGCTCCCGGCCGTCACCGGCCTCTACGTCCTGCAGTCGGGCCGCACCGGCGAGACGCTGGCCGCGATCGACGGCACCCGCCTCACCCATTGGCGCACCGCGGCCGCCTCGGCGCTGGCGGCGCGCTATCTCGTTCGCGCCGATGCGGCCAGCCTGCTGATCGTCGGCGCCGGCGCGCTGGCGCCGTTCCTCGCGCGCGCGCACGCGTCGGTCCGCCGTTATGCGCGGATCGCGATCTGGAACCGGCGGCCGGAGGGGGCGCGTCGCGTCGCCCAGGTCCTGACCGATCTCGGGCTGAACGCGGTCGCGGCGGAGGATCTCCAGACGGCGGTCGCCGAAGCCGACGTCGTCTCCTGCGCGACGCTCGCGACCGAGCCGCTGATCTACGGCGAATGGCTGCGGCCGGGGCAGCATCTCGACCTGGTCGGGGCGTTCAACGTGTCGATGCGCGAGGCCGACGACGAGGCCCTGCGGCGGGCGCGCCTGTACATCGACACCGACGCGGCGCTGACCGAGGGCGGCGACATCGCGCTCGGGATCCTGGGCGGCGTCATCGACCGCTCGGCGGTGATCGCCGATCTGCCGGCGCTCTGCCGCGGCGCGCCCGGCCGCAGGCTGGCGCAGGAGATCACCCTGTTCAAGTCGGTCGGCGCCTCGATCGAGGATCTCGCGGCGGCGATTCTGGTCTGGCGCAGGGCCGGCGGCGCCGAGCCGTAACGGCCCGCGTTCGGCGCTGCCGTCACGGCGCGCTAGCCTCGTTCAGCGCCGCCATCTCGGCGTAGGACAGCGAAATCTCGGTCGCCCGGATCAGGCTGTCGACCTGCTCGACCGACGTGGCGCTCGCGATCGGCGCGGTGACGCCGGGACGGGCCATGATCCAGGCGAGCGCGACCTCGGCCGGCTTCGCCCTGTGGGCGGCTGCGACTGTCTCGAGCGCGTCGAGGATGCGGAAGCCGCGCGGGTTGAGATAGGCCTTGACCCCGCCGCCGCGCGCGCTCTGGCCCAGGTCCGCCTCGCTCCGGTACTTGCCCGAGAGAAAGCCTTTCGCCAGGCTGAAATAGGTGATGACGCCGATCTCCTCGCGCCGGCAGAGGTCGGCGAGGCCGTTCTCGAAGCCGGCGCGGTCGGCGAGATTGTATTCCGGCTGCAGCACCTCGTAACGCGGTCCGCCGCTCGCCGTCGCCGCCAGCGCCTGCTCAAGCAGCGCGGCGGTCAGGTTCGAGGCGCCGCACCAGCGGATTTTGCCTTTTTCGATCAGACGTCCGTAAGCGCCGAGGGTGTCGGCGAAGGGGGTCGCCATGTCGGGCCAGTGCGACAGATAGAGGTCGATCACGTCGGTCTGCAGGCGCTTCAGCGACGCCTCGACCGCCTCCTCGATATAGCCGGGCTTGAGCCCTTCCTTGCCCTTGCCCATCGGCGAGCCGACCTTGGTGACGACGACGATCTTTTCGCGATTGCCGCGCGCCCGCATCCATTCGCCGATGATCGTCTCGGACTCGCCCCCGGAATTGCCGGGCGCCCAGGCGGAATAGACGTCGGCGGTGTCGATCGTGTTGGCGCCGCCGGCGACAAACCGGTCGAGCACGGCGAACGACGTCGCCTTGTCGGCCGTCCAGCCGAACACGTTGCCGCCGAGGACGATCGGGGCGGTGAAGAGATCGGTGCGGCCGAGACGGCGGCTTTGCATAGGGGTTCCTCCGGTTGCCGACAGAATAGCGCAGGATGGCCGTCGGAAGGGTGTTCGTCGGCGGCGTGAGAAGGCTTGAGGCCCCGTCGCGTATGGATTGTCAGTGCCATACACAGGAAGCAATACAATGACGCTGAGCATTCGCAATCCTGAGGCCGACGCGCTCGCGAGACGCCTCGCCAAGCTCGACGACACGACCGTGACCGAAGCGGTCATCGCAGCCCTGCGCGAGGCGATCGCGGCGCGGATCAAGCGGGAATCGCCAACCGAAACCGCGAGAAAAATCCTCGAACGGCGAGGTCTGCGCTTTCCGGCGGATCGGAGGCCTGTGCCCCCGGAAGCCTACCACGACCTCGACCACGACCTGACCGGCGAGGGCTGAATGTTCATCGACGCCTGCGCGATCGTCTCCCTGATCGCCGGAGAGGATAGCGCGGACGCGTACCGGCAAGCCCTCGATCTTGCGGAAGACGCATGGACTTCGGCGCTTGCGGCGTGGGAGGCGATCATCGTGCTCGCTCGACCTGACCAGCTGGCTTGCAGTTACGGCGAAAGCGAGGCCGTCGTCACCGAATGGCTGCAGGAGCGCGGCATCGCCTTGCGCGAAACGGGATCTCCCCGCGAAGTTCTGGCGTTGGCCGTCAAGGTCGCGGAAAGGCATGGACTGGGAAAGCGGGCGCAGAGCAATTTCGGTTGCTTTCATTACGCGTACGCGAAAGCGGAAGGAGCGTCGCTGTTGACCCTCGATCGGCGGCTTCGCGAAACGGACGCCGAAGTTCTGCCGTAGGACGAGGCTCCGCTGGCGCTCTATCCCGATCTTCGGCCGCCCGGTATGCTCCCGCCATGAGCCTTTCGAGCGAAGAAGTCGAGCGCTACGCGCGTCAGATCGTGCTGCGCGGCGTCGGCGGCCCGGGACAGAACCGGCTGAAGGCGGCGCGGGTGCTGGTGGTCGGCGCTGGCGGCCTCGGATCGCCGGCGCTGCAATATCTCGCCGGCGCCGGCGTCGGGACGATCGGGATCGTCGACGACGACGTGGTGGCGCTGTCGAACCTGCATCGCCAGATCCTGCACGGCACCGACGCCGTCGGCCGGCCGAAGACGGCGAGCGCGACGGAGGCGATCGGCCGCCTTAACCCCCATGTGCAGGTCGAGGCGATCGCCGAGCGGCTGAACGCGGACAACGCGCGCGCCATGGTCGCCAAATATGACGTCGTGCTCGACGGCTCGGACAATTTCGCCACCCGCTACGCCGTCTCCGACGCCTGCTTCTACGAACGCCGCCCGCTGGTGACGGCGGCGCTCGGCGAGTTCGACGGCTCGCTGACGGTGCTGAAGCCCTACGAGAACCGGCCGGACGGGACACTCAATCCGACCTACCGCTGCCTCTTTCCCGAGGCGCCCGAGCCCGGGACGATCCCGACCTGCGCCGAGGCCGGCGTGCTCGGCGCGATCGGCGGGGTGATGGGCTCGCTGATGGCGCTGGAGACGATCCGGGAGATCGTCGGCGGCTTTGGCGACGGCGACGAAAGCCTCGTCGGCCGCCTTTTGATGGTCGACCTCAAGGCGATGCGCTTCGAGACGCTGCGCTACGGCTGGGACGAAGCGAACCCGCTCAGCGGAAAGAACGTGCTGTAGCCGCGCTCGCTGAGCG
>CAMFKX010000221.1 GCA_945957375.1 uncultured Roseiarcus sp. | reverse complement strand
TCGTCGCGTCCTTCGGCTTCGAGGAGGTCACCGCGCCGCGGACCGTCGCGGAAGCGTTCGCTGCACGGAGGCCGGAAGCGGCCAGATGACCCAATCCGACTGGAATTGATCGGGAACGGGACGTCGGCGTCTGCCACCTCCCGCCCACGTCGGGCGCTTCAACCGTCACCCGTGCGCAGGCCCTGCGCGAGCCGCAGACCGATGGGCCGCACGCCTCAAACCGTCTGCCGTCGAAAGCGTGAGCGTCAGCGCGGTCCGGCCGCCCCCCAGGCGACCGGACGACGCGGGCGATCCTGCCCTGCGAGCGGAGATGACAATGGGATCGACAATCACGGTCGGCAAGCACGCCGCGGCGTTTCGCGCCGCCGACGGGCTCGTCTATTTCGCCCTCTACGAAAAGACGTACGAGAGCAACGTGTCGCCGAAGACGCCGCGCTGGAGTTGCATCCATTTCGGCACGCTCGACTCCGCCATCCAGCGCATCTTCGACTTCGGCGGCTCTTGCGAAGGCGGAATGCTCTGCGGGCCGGCCAGGCGGAAGATCCTGCCGGAGACCTACATCGGCCACTGGCTCAGGCTCATGAAGGCGCCCCACGCGATGCCGGATCGCCGCGTCACACTGAGGACAGGCGACGGATTCGCCAACGCCTTCTCGAGCGAGACCTGCGCCCGCGGCGCAGACGTCTTCAATCAGGCCGGCTTCGGCTTCATCGCCGACGAGATCGCACAGGGAAACACCGTCTCGCCCGATCTCCACGCCTACGCCGGACCCCTGGCGCGTCTATGGGCCGACAAGATCGTGCACCCGTGGCGGATCATCGAGGACGGTCCCTGCCTGGACTCCACGACCGCTCCCGGTCTCGGCTACAACCCAACGCCTGCGAGAGCGTTCACTGTGCGCCAGGTCGAAGCGTACAGGGCGGACGAGAACAATATCCTCATGCGCGACGCCGACGGCAGCTGGCGGATCGCCGGCTGGGCCTATTCGATCGTGGGCGACTACGTGAGGAGCCTCGGCGCCGAGGAGCAGGTTCTGCCGGGCTCTTACCGGACACGGATCGAAGCGTTGCGCGCCGCGCTCGAAGCCGCGCCCCCTCTGCCGGAGGGAACGACCGTCACGATCAACCCCGGCGAGTGGACGTGGCGGTGCAGCGACGAGTTCCGGGCGCTGATGGACGGATCGGAGCCCTTCACGGTGCCGGCGCAGATCGCGCTCGAGAACTGCATCACCTTCGCAAAGCGCGATCGGGTGACCTGGCGCCTGCCGGGCGGGCAGGACCTGATTGCGGCGGACCTGCCAGCCGCCGACGCGCCGCGCAAGGGTCCAGCCGGGCGCTTCGCGCCCTTGCGCGGCGCGCCGGCGGGCCGGCCGTCTGAGGATCTGTTTCAGGCAGTCCTGAATCGACGAACGTAGCGGCGATGAAGACATCGCCATTCGAAACTCGCAGCAAGGAACGACCGATGTCACGACTTGTGTTCAAGGCGGACGATCTCCGCCGAATCGTCGCGCACGCGCTCGCGGCCCCGACCCACTCCGAAGGCTACGGCGGCGCCAAAGGCGACGTCGTCCTCGTCCACGATCAGGGCGTCTACATGATGAGCGCAGGCCAGCCGCGCGACCTCACCAGGGAAGGGTCGAGCTCGAGCTACGTCGCCTACGCGGAGGGCTGCGATCCCGGCAAGGACCCGGCGTGGTGGGAGACAGCGCGCGATCTCGTCGGCGGCGACGACTTCGGCCAGCATCTTCCGTGGGCGAAGGACATCGCCGCGGCGATCGCCGCCGGCGCGACGACCGTCGCCATCGACATCACCCAAGAGAACGTCTCTCTCGTAGCGTTGAGGTCGAAGCCCCGCCTCGGGGAGCGCGCGTCATGATCCTGACCACCCATCCCCAGCGCGTCTCGATCAAGCGCAAACACGAGCAGCTCGTCTCGACGTTTGTGGAGCGGATCAACCGCGGCGAGCGCCCCGAGTTGCCCCCGACCTACCGGGAGTTCCGAGCGACGGTGCAGCCAACGTTCGGCTGCGACGGCGCGGTCGTCGTGAAATGGTGCGGCATGCGGGTCTGCATCGAACGCGACGGCTACGCCCACACCTGACGCCCAGCGCCACGCCGTTCCTATTGCCGAACGAGTATTAGGCGACACGCCCCGCCGGAGCGATCCGGCGGGCTGAAATACCCGCTCCCGTCGCCGCCCCTTGCTGGCAGCCGCGGACGGTCGAGCGCGACGGGCGGCGTTAACCACGAGCCGCGCGACGAACCACAAACCGCCCTCACAAACCCCGACTCCCGACAGCCCGAACGGAGGTTCGATCCCCCATGCCCTTCGACGTGCCCTATCTCGATCTCACCGTCGCCTGCCAGCGTCACACCTTCAAACGCACGACCTATCAAACGGCGCGTCCGCCCTTCGATCCCTCGCGCTTCGGCGTCGAGCCGATCGAAACGGCCGCCGCGCGCAGCTTCGTCGAAGAGCATCACTACAGCGGAACATTTCCTGTCGAGATCGCCTCCTACGGGCTCTTCGAATCGAAGCCGAACGAAAGCGCTGCTCTGGTCGGCGTCGCGGTCTTCTCGATCCCCGTCAACACACCGAGGGAGCTCAGCGCGCTCCTCAAACCCGGACAGGCGGTCTCGGACCTCGGCCGCTTCATCCTCAACGAGCATGTGCTCGCCAACGCGGAGACCTGGTTCCTCGCGCGCGCCTTGAAGGCGCTCCGGCGCGACCGCACCCTTGCCGACGGCAAGACCCCGCGCTTTCCGTTCAGCACGTCCTATTCCGACCCCTGCCCCCGCCTCGGCGTCGACCGGATCATCTTTCCCGGCCACGTCGGCGCGATCTATCAGGCGAGCAACGCCCTCTACACCGGCCGGTCGCGGCCACGCGTCCTCTGCCTCACACGCTCCGGGATCGCGATCTCCGACCGCGCGCTCTCGAAACTGCGCGCCGACGACACCGACGCGCGCCACGTCTATGCCCAGCTCAGAGACCACGGCGCGCCGCAGCTGCAGCCCGGCGAAAGCGGCGCCCACTACCTCGCCCGGGCGCTTGCCGACGGCCCGTTTCGCCGTGTCCGGCATCGCGGCAATCACCGCTACGTCCTCCTCCCGCCGGCCCATGCCCTCCGCCGCAAGATCGTCGGCGCGTTTCCGACGCTGGACTATCCGAAGCGGACCGATCCCCCGCCCGACAACGCGCCTCGACCTCGCGTCCACGAGGATCTCAGCCAGACGACACACGAGGGAGTCGCCGCATGAGCGCCGATCCCTTCCTCGCGTCTGACCGCCGAGGGCGCGCCGGTCCCCATGCCTTGGGTCCGGCGGTCCCGGGGCGATCGTCAACCGTGGATCGCGCCGCATCCGAGCAGAAGGAGCGAACCGAATGTCCAAGCAGAAATTCACGCATACCTGCGCCTTCGGCGGGCGTTCCCGCTCGGCGTCGGTCGGCGGCCCGGTCACGGGTCGCAACGTCACTTTCGAGATCGAGATCGACCTCGACGCGCTCGTCCTCGATCGGGGCCAGGCCGCCATAAACGCGACGACACGCAAGACGACGCTTTGCGGCGGCGCGATCGTCGTGCGCGCCGTCAAGATCGAGGAGGCGGCGCGATGACGACCTATCGCGGCTGGATCGACTGGAAGGATGGTCCCCGAGTTCAGCGCATCGCAGAAGACGGACGTCGATCGCCGCTGCCGCTGCGCCTCGACCTCGACAACCACAGCCCCGACGGTTTCGCGTGGGGCTATGGCGGCAGCGGCCCGGCACAACTGGCGCTCGCGCTCCTCGCCGACGCGCTCGGCGATGACGCCGAGGCCTTGCGCCTGCAAATGCGCTTCAAGTGGCGGGTGACAGCGCGACTGGCGATCGACCAGGGCTGGACGATGACCCGGGACGAGGTGCTCGAGCACGTTGTCGCGATCCGCGCAGAGGCTCTCGCACAGGAGGCCGGTCGAGGAGACGCGACGTCGTGACGACCGAACTCGTCGTGCATCCACGCATCGAGATCGAGGGGAAGGCAGAGGGCATGGAGGCGACGATCGACGCCGCGTCCGCCCTCATGCCGATCAAGGGCAGCGGCCGCATCTGGAAGGCAAGAGTCGCATTGACGTCGCCAGCCGGCGTCACTGCCTGAAACGCAACGAGGGCCGCGATCGGCGGGAGTCCGGCAGGGCCTAACCTCGCAGGCGGCCGCGGCGAGTTCCTGCGAGGCCCGGAGACAACTGCCAAACCAGACGTGCCAGCCGCCGACAGGCCCCGCAAGGGTCTGGCCGGGCGCTTCGCGCCCTTGCGGGCCCCGTCGGCGGCCGGCCGGCGAGCATCCGATTTCAGGAACTCCTGAAAGCCAAACGAACACGGCGACGAAGATGGAGGCGTCGCCATCGAAACGCCTGAGCAGGAGGCTCGATCCCGGATGACCAAATCCAACGCCAGTGACATGACAGCCGAGCAGAAGGCGGCGCTCAGGGCCTACGCGCTGCGCAACGGCCGATTCTGGAAGCGCCGACTTTGGGCGGCTTGGATCGATGGCTCCGACGCGAAAGAGCCGGAAGGGGCCGTCCTCCGTCAGATCCGCAATACCCATGGGCCATCGCTCCTCACGCGCATTGGCCTTTCCCAGCTCGACTAACTGTGCCCAGTGACCGCTCCCTCCTGGGTCAAACCCAAAACCAGACTCTTCCTCGTCGCCTACGAAGGCGCCGACGGCAGGCCATACGCCCTCGCCCTCTCCGATCACGGCATCGCTCGCCGAATGGGCGGCGAAGTGATCGACACACTGGTCGACAACCACGCCGACGTGGCGGCCGACGGCGACGCGGACAGGGCTGCAGGACACGAGAAAATCAGAAGATGAAGCGCGCTAGCCGCCGGCCGCAATGGGGCAATGCCGAGATCGGCTCCTACCCGTGCGCCGAAAGGAACCAGACCAGCCTCGACCGCCACGCGGATCTCGCGACCGCCGTCGAGCCACAACGAACGGGAAGGAGATTTGCAGTGAAACAGTACAGCGCGGAAGTCACATGGCTCGTACCGGAATATGTGACCCTGACCGTCAAGGCGGAAACGCCGCACGAAGCCATGAAAAAGGCGCTTGCGGAGGTGGCGCGCGATCCGGATCGATACGAACGGAAGTTCGACTACGACACCTGCGGCCCGGACATCGTCACGGGGCTCTGGGAGGGACCCGAGGCCTATCTCGCCGACCCCGCCAAGGAGGTCGCTCTTCCACCAACGCCGACCACGGCGCTGGAAGCCGCCATCGAGGCGGCCGTCCACCACGCGCGCGCCCGAGCGTCGGCGCCGCCCGAGATCCATGCGCTCATCGAGGCGTTCGACGCCTGGAGAGAGGCGCGCTGATTTGGACAAAAGACCCATGAGAGCTCGCTCGAGCCCATGGTCGTCACCCACCGGAAGGAGGCCGGAGCCGTGCCGAAGATCAAGATGATCTGCCCCTATTGCGGCAGCGACGACGTCACCCGCGACGCGCTCGCGCGCTGGAGCGTCCCCGGACAGAAATGGGAGGTCTCGAGCGAGCTCGACAGCATGCACTGCGAGGCCTGCGATCGCGACATCGGACCCGACGGTTTCGCCTCGGCGCCCGTCGAAGCCGACACCCGCGACATCGGCCTTGCCGTGCGCGATTTTCTCTCGATCCATCAGGAGAACGAGGACGAAGGGACGCTCGTTCCCGTCGCCGACGCCGCGGTCGACTCGATCGACGCCTCCGATCCGAACAACCTGATCGTCGCGCTCGACAACGGACAACGGTTCACCCTGCGCGTCGTCGCTGGCACCTGACTGGAGGCACTTCATGGCCAAGCAACTCACCCTCGACGAACTCATCGAAGCCGCCGACCGCGCAGGGCTCCCGACGGCGAAGCCGATCATGCGCGCGATCGAGAGCCTCGCGATGGCGCTCGGCGCCGATCTCGCAGAGCGGCTCGGGGTCCTCTGCGGGGACGCGCGGTTCGACTCCATCGACGGCCTCACGATCGCGTTCCATGCGAGAACAAAGCGGCAGGCCTGCCCCGAAGCCTTGTGCGAGTTCGATCCCGACGAATGGGACGAGGGGCAACAGTCGCAGGCGACCGAACCGGGCGACGAGACTTCGCCCGCGGCCGCCGAGACGATGGCGATGTTCGTCGCCCGCTACGAAAATCGCCACGGCGAAGCTGTCACGCGCGTCTTCGCGACGACCACGCTCGCTCGAGACTGGAAGAACGCGATCGGCCGCGACAACTGGGATGCGGTCCGCGACGGCCCGGCGCCGGACGAAATCGGCGACGCATGGTTCGAGATGCAGGCTGACCACGGCTCGGAGAGCTTCTCGATCGAACCCTGCACCGTCGAGCTCTCGCTTGCGGCTCCGCAGGGAGGCGCGCCATGATCCGCCCCTGCCCTTGCGGCTCCGGCCTCCCGAGCTGGTGGGAGCACGACGCCCGCGGCATCCCGCTCGCCCGCGTATGCGACGCTGCATCAACCAGAAGCTCGCGGCGTACCGGCCGGAGATCCTGACCGACCCGGCCTACCTGGCTGACGAGCCGATCGAGGACGACGACCGAAAGGCGGACAGCGCCCGGAATCGTGGTCCTCGACGACAGGACGACCTGACGGCGTCTTCAAGAGAAGGGACACCCGAGACAGAGACGCAAATGGGAACTGCCAGCCGCCGCCACGGCGGGCAAGGGTCGGGCCGGGCGCTTCGCGCCCTTGCCAGCCCCGCCGGCGGCCGGCCGCGGAGATCGGGTTCTTCGGAAGAGACCGAAAGCGGAAAGGAATCCCGATGAAGCCTCGAACAGAAGCCGACACGAGACCCCGGTCCGATCGCGGCTGAGCCGCGCATCCTCGACCTCGCCTCCTCTCCCCCTCCCGAACCCTGCGTTGCGAATTCGAGCCGAGCCGAAGCGCCGTGCCGCGCTCCGGACCCGCGAGGATTCGCGCGCTTTTCGTTTCGAAAAGGCCGCTCGCCCATGGACCACGACCAGTTCTCCCTGCCCTTCCTCGACACGACCAGCCTCGGCGGCGGTTTCGGCCTTTACGGCGGATCGTCGGCGCCGAAGCGGTCCCCGAAGTCCGCCCCGACGCGCGAGGACGCGGAGCTGTTCGACCCGCCGGTTTTCGAACCCGCGACGTCCGACGAGACCGCGATTCCGACGCCGGCCGTCGCCGCGCAGGATTACCGGCTCGCCGGCGATCGCCGCCTCGGAGAGACCTGGAAAGCGCGCGCCGAGGAAAATCTCGCCGCGATCCGGCTCATGACGGCGATCGAGGCTGAAGCCCGCCACGCCCGTCCGGACGAGCAGGAGCGCCTCGCGAGGTTCGTCGCCTTCGGCGCCTCGGATGTCGCAGACAAGGTCTTCCGCCGCGTCGACCAGGATTTCGAGCAGGCTTGGGCGGAGATCGGCCTCGAGCTCGAACAAGCGGTCTCGCGCGACGACCTCGCAAGCCTCAAGCGTGCGACGCAATACGCCCATTTCACGCCCGAGTTCATCGTCCGGGCCATCTGGCGGGCGCTCCGCCGCATGGGCTTTTCCGGCGGGCGCGTCCTCGAACCCGGCTGCGGGACGGGCCTCTTCTTCGCCCTCGCGCCGGAGCCGCTTTCGGGCAAGCTCGCGCTGACGGGTGTCGAAATGGACGCAACGACCGCACGGATCGCAAAACTCCTCTATCCGAACGCCCGCATCCGCCACGAGGATTTCACGAAGGCGAGATTGCCGGAGCTCTACGATCTCACGATCGGCAATCCGCCCTTCTCGGACCGGACCGTCCGCGCCGACGATCCGGCCGGAGCGCTGCGCCTGTCCCTGCACGACTATTTCATCGCACGCTCCGTTGAGCGGCTCAGGCCCGGCGGCCTCGCAGCCTTCGTCACCTCGCGCTGGACGATGGACAAGGTCGATGGAAAGGCGCGTGAACACATCGCCTCCATGGCCGATTTCGTCGGCGCCGTGCGGCTGCCCGAAGGCGCAATGCACGACCGCGCCGGAACGGACGTCGTCGTCGACATCCTTTTCCTTCAGAGGCGGGATGCGGGAGGAGCGCCTGCTGGCGCGGCGTGGGACGGACTCATGGAAGCCGTGCCGGCCGAGGACGGCGACCCGGCGCTCTCGATCAACCGATACTTCGTCGAGCACCCCGAAATGGCGCTCGGAACCCATGCGCGAACCACGAGCGCCTACGGGCCAGTCTATACCCTGAAGCCGGTCATTTCGACGGAAGGTGCGCTCTCGGATCTCCTAGCGAAAGCCCTCGATCGCCTGCCGCGCGACCTCTTCAAACCGGCCGCGGCCCTCTTGAAAACGTCGTTCGAATCGAAGGTCCGGGTCGGCACGGCCGCAGACGGCGCCGCAATCAAGGAAGGCAGCTATCTCGTCCATGAAGGCCAGCTCGTCCAGATCGTCGCCGGCGAGCCGCAGGCGGTCGCCGTGCGCGACGGCAGGGGAACCGAAGGCATTCCCGCGAAACACGCCCGCATCATCCGGGGCCTCATCGGCGTTCGAGACGCCGTCCGCGAGGTCCTGCGCACGCAAGCCCATGACGAGCCGTGGGGCCCGGCGCAGATCCGGCTGCGCTCGGCCTATGCGCTCTTCGTGCGCAACTTCGGCCCGATCAACCTGACGACGATCAGCCAGACCGTGACTGCAGACGGCGAGAAGCGCGAGACCTTCCGGCGGCCAAACCTTCAGCCCTTCCTCGACGACCCCGACGTCTGGCTCGTCGCCTCGATCGAGGACTACGACCTCGAAGGCGGAACGGCAAAGCACGGACCGATCTTCCGCGAGCGCGTGCTCCATCCCGAGACGACGCCGCTGATCGAGACGGCCGAGGACGCGCTCGCCGTCGCGTTGCACGAGACCGCCCTCGTCGACCTTGACCGCATCGCCGAGCTGCTCGGTCGGTCGCGCGAGACGGCCATCGCCGAGCTCGGTGAGCGCATCTTCCTCGATCCCGACCCGAGCGTCGCCATGAACCGCGACGTGTGGGTGACGGCCGACGCCTATCTCTCGGGCAAGGTCCGCGACAAGCTCACAGCGGCGCGAGCCGCCGCGGCGCTCGATCCGCGCTATCGGCGCAATGTCGACGCGCTCGAAAAGACCCTGCCCGAGGATTTGAAGCCGTCCGACATCACCGCGCGACTCGGCGCCCCGTGGATCCCGGCCGACGTCGTCGCTGCCTTCTCGGACGAGGTCCTCGGCGTAAGAACGCCGGTCTATCACACGGTCGAGATCGCGTGCTGGTCGATCAATGTCCACGCCT
>CAMFKX010000220.1 GCA_945957375.1 uncultured Roseiarcus sp. | reverse complement strand
GGCCGGCGCTGGGGCCGGCGCGGACGTCCCCGAGCCGCCGGAGCTCGAGCCCGACCCGCCGGAGCCCGAACTCGACCCGCCGGAGCCGGAGCCCGACCCGCCGGACCCCGTCGAGGGGGCGATCGCGAGCGCGGGGCCGATCGCGACGACGATCGCCAGCGCGGTCATGGCGAACGCAACAGGGCGTGTCATGGCGCGTCTCCGAGCCGGCGGGAAACGCAGGCGCCGGGGCTCCGACGGCGCTTCAGCATCCAGCCGAGCGCGACGAATCCGAGCCCGGTCAGGACCCAGACCGGGGGCTCCGGCACGAAGGCGACAAGGGTCTGATTGGCGTCGCCCGCGGCGACCAGCGCGCGAAGGCCGAAATTCGGCGTCCAGACGCCGCCGACCGCATTCGCGTAGTAGCTCGCGGCGAGCGCGTCGATCGCGTCATGGGGCGCATCCCATCCGTATGCGAAGGTCGGATACTCGACTTTCCATATCGCGATCTGGATCGCGGCGCCGACGTCGTCCGCAGAAACGCCGGCCGGCGGCGAGGCGACCAGCGCCCTGCCCTGCGCCGCCAGCGCCCCGATGTCTCCGATCTGGCTTGTGGTCAGCGGCGGCGCGCCGGGAACGACTGCGTTGAGGGCGACGATGTCGAAAGCGCCGCTGGGCAGGAGACCGGTGAAGACGTCGATGCACCAGGCCTCGATCAGGCCCGAATCGGCGGCGAGCCGGAATTCGCCGGCCTGTCCGCTCGCCGGACCGGGCGCGGTGATCTCCACGGTCTGGTCTCCGGCGACGGCATAGGAGCCGTAGACGACCGTCGCCGCCGCAACGGGAGCGGCCGAAGCCGCCAGCACGGCGAGCAAAGCCGCGATCCGCACGCCGGATCGCCCCCTTGCCGACGCCGATCGACCAATCCTCATGCCAACCTCATGCCCGTGCGTTGTCTGTCGGAGCCGCAAATCGATCGTCGACGCCGAATGTAAAACAACAATTTTTAAGATATGGCAAATATATTCTTTGACTTGTCGCGAAATTGCATCAAAATCACGTTTGCATAACTGTAAACTTTAGATTCTTTATGATGATTACCAGGGCTCTTCGATAGATAATCCATCTCACGTCAACACTAAGCCGGCGGCTTTACGTGATTCTGGACGCCGGCGACCAACGCCGGAAGCTGAGAACTGCAGCGCCCCTCCGGCGTCATCGCCGGAGGAAATCTCTCCGCGCTACGAAGCGGCGCGCTCCGATGTGCGCCGGCTGGCGCACTGGACATCCGGGCTCGCCGCGACCAATCTCCGCTCGCCGCAACGACCGATGAAGCCTCGCCATGATCCCCAATATCGCCCCTCCCTTCGACTTCGACCTCGGCGAGAGCGCCGACATGATCCGCGACAGCGCGCGCGCCTTCTCCGAGAAGGAAATCGCGCCGCGCGCCGCGGCGATCGACCGCGACAATCTGTTTCCCCGCGACCTCTGGCCGAAGATGGGGGCGCTCGGACTGCATGGCGTCACCGCGCCCGAGGAATACGGCGGCCTCGGCCTCGGCTATCTCGAGCATTGCGTGGCGATGGAGGAGGTGTCGCGCGCCTCGGGCTCGGTCGGCCTCTCCTACGGCGCGCATTCGAATCTTTGCGTGAACCAGATCGTGCGCAACGGCGACGCCGGCCAGAAGGCGCGGTATCTCCCGAAGCTCGTCTCGGGCGAGCACATCGGCGGTCTCGCCATGTCGGAGCCGAACGCCGGCTCCGACGTCGTCTCGATGATCACCCGCGCGGACAAGAAGGGCGACCGCTGGGTGCTCAACGGCGCCAAGATGTGGATCACCAACGGCCCGGTCGCCGACACCCTGATCGTCTACGCCAAGACCGACCCGGCGGCGGGCGCGCGCGGCATCACCGCGTTCCTGGTCGAGCGCGGCTTCAAGGGCTTCGCCAGCGGACAAAAGCTCGACAAGCTCGGCATGCGCGGCTCCGACACCTCGGAACTCGCCTTCACCGACTGCGAGGTGCCGGAAGAAAACGTGCTCGGCGCGGTCGGCAAGGGCGTCAACGTGCTGATGAGCGGGCTCGACTACGAGCGGGTGGTGCTGTCGGCGGGTCCGCTCGGCCTGATGGCCTCGGCGCTCGACGTCGTTCTCCCTTACGTCCACGAGCGCAAGCAGTTCGGCCAGCCGATCGGCACGTTCCAGCTCGTTCAGGGCAAGCTCGCCGACATGTATGTCACGCTCAACGCCGCGCGCGCCTATGTCTACGCCGTGGCGAAGGCCTGTGATCGCCGGCAGACGACGCGCGAGGATGCGGCCGGGGCGATCCTCTACGCCGCCGAGCGCGCGACCCAGGTCGCCCTCGACGCGATCCAGATTCTCGGCGGCAACGGCTACACCAATGAGTATCCGCTCGGGCGCCTGCTGCGCGACGCCAAGCTCTACGAGATCGGCGCCGGCACCAGCGAGATCCGGCGCATGCTGATCGGCCGCGAGCTGTTCGCCAAGACGGCGTAGCGGCCGGGCGCACGGCCCTTCAGAACGTCCGCCACAGGGCCAGCAGCCCGCCCCGCTCGGTGTTGGTCTTGACCGCGACGGTGGTCCGGAAAACGCCGATCTGGAGCGACCAGCGGTTGCCGACCGGCATGACCAGACTGCCCTGGATGACGCTCTCCCGCCAGGCCGGAAAGGCCGGGTTGGCGGTCGCCGCCGACACGACGCGGAAGGTCTGGATCATCACGATCCAGCCCGGCGCCGGCTTGACGCCGAGGGTCGCATCCCCATGCCACTCGTTCGGCGGCCCCGCCGAGCGGAGCCGGTAGCCGATTTCCAGATCGGCGAAGGCGTCGTAGCGGCCGACCAGGAAACTCATCCCGGCCAGCATCCGCCCCTCCCCCGCGCCCCCGGTATTGCCGGCCTGGGCGGGCGAAGCCGGGTTCGTCGCCCCGGGAAGAAAAAGCGCAGCCTGACCCGAGACGACAAAAGGTCCGGCCGCCCACAGCCTCGCCCTGAGGCCCAGCTGGGAATAGTCGAGGCCGGCGTAGAGACTCGATTCGGGCTTCGACAGGGCGTAGCGCTCGATCGCCGCCTGCCCGAACAGCGTCCAGGCGTCGTTCAGCCCATATTCGGCGTAGGTTTGCAGTTCGACCCGGTTTTGCCGGACCGCCGGATTGCCGCCCCACGGCGCGCCGACGCCGCTCCAGCCCCACAGGGTTGCGATCAATTGGCCCTGCCCCTCGGGCTGGGTCCAGGCGCCGGCCCGCGCCGGCGATCGCGCGGCTCCGAGCGCCAGGATCGCGCAGATCGCCGCGCCCAGACGCCCCCACGCTCGGGCGACTCCGACCACGCCGCATTCCCCTCGCGTCGAGCCTGTCGGACGCGCCCGGCCGGCGTTCAGACAGAAATGCCCGGTGTTTTATCGATCGCAATCCCCCTAACGTCAAGGTAGAAAAGGCGCGCGATGGAGCCGGGGGACAAGGCGCCCTCGGCTCCGCTATCGTTAGGCGTGATGCGCGGCGGTCGCGAACAGCGTCGCCCCGAACGGCGGCGCGTTGTCGTTGGAGGCCGCATGCAGATGACCGAACGGCGCGCTTCCCCGATCGGCAAGCAAGGCTGCGAGGTCGAGGGCATGGCCGCTCGCCGCCGCCGCGGTCGCCGACGAGGAGGCCGGCGGCGGGTCCTTGACGAAAATGGTCTTGGCCGCCGACGTGTGGGTCACGCCGCCGATCGTGTCGGTCGCCGTGAGGGTCAGCGTGGCGGACGGCGAACCGTCGCCACGGTAGTTCGACGTGAGCGTCAGCCCGCTGTTGACCTCCGCCGCGCTCAGCGTCACCGAGCTTCCCCGGAAGGTCCGGCCATCGAGATGATCGGTGACGCTCTCGTACCAGGGCAACCCGGCGATGGCGACGGTCGTCGCCGTCGACGAGGCCGGCGCGGCGACGCTGACGCCGAGCGCGACCGTTCCGCCGCCGCCCGACACCTTGAGATAGGAATGGGCGATGGTGAGCGTCGGCGCCGTCGCGGTCGGGGTCGACTGCAACGTATAGGTGACCGCGTTGGACGTCCCGATCCCGGCGGCGTTGGCGTCGGTCGCGGTCAGGACGTTGGCGCCTGGGTTGGCGAGGGTGACGGCGGCTGACCAGGCGCCGTTCGAGGCGACCGTCGCCGAGCCGATCTGGGTCTTTCCGTCGAGGATCTTCACCGTCGAGCCGGCGTCGGCGACGTCGACCGTACCCTTGACCGTCTGGGCGGCCGAGCTCGTCGTTCCGCCGGCGCTGGTGATCTTGACCGTCGGCGCCGAACCGCCGCCCGAGGACGAGCCGCCCGTCGCCGCGAAGCCCTGGGTGTCGACTCCGTCGAGTTCAAGATTCGGGTTCGCAATGTAGTAGCCGAAGCCGTCCGCTTTCGCCTGGGATTCGACGCTGGCGACCTCGGACGCCTGCGAAACGTATTCGACGGCGACCACGGACTTGCCCGCCTTGGTCAGGTTATCCAGCAGCGCGACGTTGTAGTTGAGGTCGGCGGCCTTGGCGGCCTGCGTCGGGCTCTGATAATAGAGTTGCTCCTCATAGGCGCCGTCGATCGTCTTGACGAGGGCGTTGTTCGCCAGCATCGGCTCCGCGCCGGAGGAGTTGATCCAGATCTTGAAGTTTGGATCTCGCGCATGGGCGTCGCTCGCGATCTGCTGGATCAGGCTCGTCATGGCGCCTTCCGCGTCGCCGCCCGGCGCGTTTTTCTGCGCCCAAGGCGTCTCCGCCTCGTCGACCACGTCGAAAAAGGCGCCGTTGTAGCCCTGGTTGATCATCGTCTGGACGTAGTTCTCGCAGACGGACCGCCATTGCGGCGTCCAGTAGGCCACCTCGTAGTCGCCCGGCCAGGACGGATCCTGCGGTCCGACAGTCGAACTCGGCAGGGTCGACCAGTAGGAACGATAGTTTTCCGCCTCGCCGATGCTGAAGTAGCCGAGGACGTCGCCGCCGCCGCTCTTCATCTGGCTGACCTGCGTGGTCGAGAACAGATTGTCGCCGTCATAGATCTCGACGACCTTCACGCCGACCGGAGCCGACGCGATCTGCGAAGGCGTGACGCCCTGAAGAACGTAGACGCCGTTCATCGGTCCGGACGATCCGGTCGCGCCGCCCGAGGACGATCCGGAGCCCGACTGCAGCGTGTAGGTGACCGCGTTGGACGTTCCGGTCCCGGCGGCGTTGGCGTCGGTCGCGGTCACGACGTTGGCGCCCTGGCTGGCGAGGGTGACGTTGGCCGACCAGGCGCCGTTGGAGGCGACCGTCGCCGAGCCGATCTGGGTCTTTCCATCGAGGATCTTCACCGTCGAGCCGGCGTCGGCGATGTCGACCGTGCCCTTGACCGTCTGCGCGGCCGAGCTCGTCGTTCCGCCCACGCTGGTGATCTTGACCGTCGGCGCCGAAGCCGAAGAGCCGGAGGAGGAGCCGCCCGAAGACGAGCCCCCGGACGACGAACCGCCGGAAGTCGACCCGGACGCCGTGAAGCCCTGGGTGTCGACGCCGTCGAGCGCCTGGTTGGGATTGGCGACGTACCAGCCGAAGCCGTTCGCCTTGTCCTTCGTCTCGACGTTGGCGACTTCGGCGGCGCCCGAGACGTATTCGACGTCGATCACCGGCTTGCCGGCCTTCGTGACGGCGTCGAACGCCGACACGACATAGTTGACGGTGGACGAGTCGACCGCCTGCGTGCCGTTCAGATAGTACATGCTCTCGACCACGGCGCCGCTGATCGTCTTGATCAGTGTGCTGTTGCTCAGCAAGGGCTCGGCGCCCGCCGCGTTGATCCAGAGCTGAAAATTCGGGTTCAAGCCGTGGGCGTAGTTCGCGAGCTGCTGGACGGCGCTCACCATCGCGCCTTCCGGGTCGCCGCCGGGGGCGTTCTGCTTCGCCCAGGCCGCCTCGGCCTCGCTGACGCAGTCGAAGAAGACGCCGCTGTAGCCCTGCTTGATCATCGTCTGGATGCTGCTTTCGGCGATGCTCAGCCATTGCGGCGTCCAGTAGGCCACCTGGTAGGTCCCCGGCCACGCCGGATCCTGCGGCCCCAGCGCCGCGCCGGGAATCGACGAGAAATAGGGCATGTAGGTCGCGGCTTCGCCGAGGCTGAAGTAGCCGAGCAGGCTGGCGCCGCCGCTTTCCATCTGGGCGACCTGGGTCGTCGAGAACGGGTTTCCGTTGCTGTCGTTGAGCTGGATGACCTTCACGCCGACCGGCGCGGCGGCAACTTGCGCGGGGTCGATATTATTGTAGACGAACAATCCGTTTACGGGCGTAGACAAACGCTTTCTCCTTTGACGGTTACCGGGAAAGCCCATCTCGCGACCCGCGGTTTCGACTCGCAGATCCCGAGTCCCGCGTGTCTGCGAGGTAGACGCCTCGGTCGGAGCGCAAAATTTCAAGATTAACGACGGTTGCGATCCTGTTTCACTATCTCGTTTACACGAACTGTGAACAAGTCTTCATCTTTGTGACATCGTGTCGCACGTAATTATCTTAGTGATATTGGTCTACACTCTTGTCAATTTTGGCGAATGTCTGTGGCCGACGCGTGTCGGTAAACGATGTTATCGACTGTTCTGCCCGTTGTTTACCGCGGCGGTGGGCATTCGCCCCGACGCGGGGCGACGGGTTGCGCATCGCGCCGCATGCCCGGTCGCGCCGGTTCGGCGAGGCGGAGCCCAGCGTCAATCATGGCGGGAATGCGGCGACGGATTCCGGGCGGAGGCGTCGACCGCGGCGCCCGGCGGTCGCGGGTCGGCAACCTTCGCGGCAAGGCTCGGGTCTGCTATGGAGGCTCCCTCATGGCCAGCCCCCGCTCGTCCCACGCGCCTTTTCTCGCCGCCCCCGATGCTCCGGCCGTCGAGTGGGTCGTGGCCCCGGGCCTTACCGGATACGTCGAGGCGCTCGCCGCCATGGAGGCGCGGGCCGAAGCGATCGCCGCGGGCGAGGCGAACGAGCGGGTCTGGCTCCTCGAGCATCCGCCGCTCTACACCGCGGGCACCAGCGCCAAAGAGGCCGACCTGCTCGCGCCGCGTTTTCCCGTGCACCACGTCGGACGCGGCGGCCAGTTCACCTACCATGGGCCGGGTCAGCGCGTGGCCTATGTGATGCTCGACCTCAAACGCCGGCGTCCCGACGTGCGCGCCTATGTCGCCGCGCTCGAAGCCTGGCTGATCGGGGCGCTCGCCGCCCTGGGCGTCGCGGGCGACACGCGCGAGGACCGGGTCGGCGTCTGGGTCGTCCGACCGGACAAGCCGACCGCGGCGGACGGCGCGCTCGCGGAAGACAAGATCGCCGCGATCGGCGTGCGCGTCCGCCGCTGGGCGACCTTCCACGGCGTCGCGCTGAACGTCGCCCCCGATCTGTCGCACTTCGCCGGAATCGTTCCGTGCGGCATCGCCGACGCCCGCTTCGGCGTGACCAGCCTCGCCGACCTCGGCGCGAACGCCTCGATGGTCGGGGCGGACCTGGCGCTCAGGCGGTCGTTCGAGGCGCTGTTCGGCCCGGCCGTCGACGTCGACGCCGCGGCGGACGTTCCCGCTTAAGGCGCCCGGCGAATGCGCCTCGGTCCCTCGTCGCTCGCGCGTCGCGCCCTGTGGAGCCGGGAATACGCCCGTCGCCGGTTCGGCAGCCCGAAGCTGGCCGCCCTCGCGCCGCCGCACTACGCCCTCATCGGCGAACGCATGGGCTTCCGCCCCAACGGCTTCTTCGATCCGCGCTTCTACCGCGAGCGCGCGGGCGCCGGCGCGCCCGCCTCGGGCCTGCTGGGCCACTACCTCGGCGATCCCGACGCGGCCGCCCCCTCGGCCGAATTCAATCCCGACTGGTACGCCGACCAGAATCCGAACTGGGCGGCGACCCATCCGCACCCGTTCCTGCACTTCCTCGAAGTCGGCCTTGCCGGCGGACGTCGTCCCCGGGCCGATATCGACATGGCCTTCGTTCGCGACGTGATCCGCGCCAAGGGACGATCGGTCGAGGAGGCCGCGATGCGCATCTTCGATCCCAAGCCGCGCGACGGCGCCATGAAGCCGCCGCTTTGCCGCGAGGAGCTCAAGGCGCGGCAGGACCGCTTCTACGCCGACGCGCGGTTACGAATCGAGCGCGAGGCGCCCGCTTCCGACCGCAGGCGGCTCGTCTACGTCCAATGCGGCGAGGGGTTCGACGCGCCCTGGCTCGCCGGGCCGCGCGGTTTCGACGTGCTGCTCAACTACTTTCAGGATTCGGCGCCGAACCCGCGCGCCGACGCGGTCGTGTTTCAGGCGGGAACCAAGACGACCGCGATCCGCCGGCTGCTCGCCGAGCGCCCGGCCTGCCTGCTGCGCTACGACGCCGCGCTGTTCCTCGACGACGACGTCGAACTCACGGCCTCCGACATCGACGCGCTGTTCGCCACGATGGAGGCGGACGGTCTGGACCTCGCCCAGCCCGCCCTTACGGAGGACTCGGAGACGGCCTTCTCGTTCCTGAAACGCCCGGAGGCGCCCGAGGGCCTGTTCCGCGTTTCGTCGGTCGAGATCATGGCCCCCCTCCTGTCGCGCCGCGCGCTCGAAGTCGCCGGCTCGGCCTTTTCCGAGACGGTCAGCGGCTGGGGAACCGACCTCCTGCTCGGTCCCCTCGTCCGCTCCGCCTTCGGGCCGAAACGCATCGGCGTCATCGGCTCGATCGCCGCGCGCCATGCGCGCAAGGTCGACATGGCGGGCGGCGCCTACTACGCCTTCCTGCGCCGCTACGGGATCGACCCCGCGCACGAGGCGAACCGGGTCGTCGTCGACTTCGGCGTCGAACGCTGGCTCCGCCGGCTCGCGCCGGACGATCCGGGTCCGGTTTGCCGGCTTGCGAGCGAGCCGGCGCGATCGCTTGCAATGTGATGCGCCCTCGCCGATTGTTGGAGAAGCCGGCGCCGGGCGATTTCGCGCGCCGGGGCGATCGAGGCCGGTCGAACGGCCCTTGGGGAGAGGGCGACGCCATGCGTTGGTTTCCAAGCGTCCGCAACGTCGGGTTTGCGCTCGCGCTGCTCGGAATCAGCGCGCCCCCGGTCGAAGCGATGGAGTTCGTCAACGGGGCGCATCCGGAACAGATCCATGACGGGCTTCTCACCGACGTTCGCGCCGTGCGCCACGGCGGCGGCGCCCGTCCGGCCGGCGTGCGCCGGCCGGCAGGGGTGCATCGTCCGGCCGGCGGGGTACACCGCCCGCCCGGCTACCGGCCGCCCGGCGGCGTGCATCGCCCGCCCGGATATCGTCCGCCGGGAGCGCGGCCGCCCGGCTACCGGCCTCCGGGCTATCGTCC
>CAMFKX010000219.1 GCA_945957375.1 uncultured Roseiarcus sp. | reverse complement strand
CTCGCCGCGATCGGCGTGACGGCGCCGCCGCCGACGCTCGACTACGCCAGGACCGTCGCCTGGAAGGACGCGATCGTCGCCCGCCTGTCGACCGGCGTCGGCCGTCTGCTCGACCGGGCGCACGCCCGCTCGATCCGCGGACGGGCGACGATCGTCGACGGCAAGAGCGTCGTCGCCCATTCCGACACCGGCGACCAGCGGATCGTCTGCGAGCACCTGGTGATCGCTGCCGGTTCCGAGCCCATGCCGCTGCCGGCCCTGCCGTTCGGCGGCGATGTGCTGTCTTCGACGGAAGCGCTGGCGCTGACCTCGGTTCCGGATCGCCTGGCCGTGGTCGGCGCCGGCTATATCGGCATGGAGCTCGGCATGGCCTTCGCCAAGCTCGGGTCGAAGGTGACGGTGGTCGAGGCGCTGCCGCGCATCCTGCCGCTCTATGACGAGGAGCTGACCCAGCCGGTCGCACGCCGCGCCGCCGACCTCGGGATTGACGTGATGGGCGGCGCCCGGGCGATCGGCTACGCGGACGGCAAGCTCCGCGTCGCCGACGCCGACGGCGAAGAGACGTCGATTTCGGCGGACAAGGTTCTCGTCGCGGTCGGTCGGCGGCCGCGCACGCAAGGCTTCGGCCTCGAACGGCTCGACCTCACCATGACGGGGCCGTTCGTCCGGGTGGACGAGCGCTGCGCCACCTCGATGCGCAACGTCTGGGCGATCGGCGACGTCACCGGCGAGCCGATGCTGGCGCATCGCGCCGTGGCGCAGGGCGAGATGGTCGCCGAGATCATCGCCGGAAAGAAGCGCGTCTCCGACTGGCGCGCGATCGCCGCCGTCTGCTTCACCGACCCGGAGATCGTTTCGGTCGGCCAGTCGCCGGAGGCGGCGCGCGCCGCGCACGGCGAGATCCTGGTCGGGAACTTCCCGTTCCGCGCCAACGGCCGGGCGATGACCCGGCAGGACGACGAGGGCTTCGTGCGCATCGTGGCGCGCAAGGACAATCACCTCGTGCTCGGCGTCCAGGCGGTCGGCGCCGGCGTGTCGGAATTGAGCTCGGCTTTCGCGCTCGCGCTCGAAATGGGCGCGCGGCTGGAGGACGTCGCGGGCACCATCCACGCCCACCCGACCCAGTCCGAGGGCTTTCACGAGGCGGCGCTGAAGGCGCTCGGCATGCCGCTGCACGTGTGACATGCGCGGGCGGTCGGGAGGGATTCACCACCAAGGACACCAAGGTCACGAAGTTCAGCCTTCGTGACCTTCGCGGTGAAACCTGGCGCCTCGCGAACCGCCCTTGACAGCCCATCTCGACGTCCGGAACATATCAGGAGAATCCGCTGCGGCGGTTCGCTTGACGGGCTGGGGAGCCTCATGAAACGAATCGGGATCGGCGCGGCCATGGCCGTCGCTGCAGCTATCGCCGCGTCATCGGCGTCCGCCGAGATCATGGACGTCGTCTATACCGGAACGGTGGCCTTTGGCGTCGACGCCGCCGGCGTTTTCGGGGGCGGCTCGCTGAGCGGCGACGCGTTCATGATCGCCTTGCGCTTCGACACCACCAGGGGCTACCTCGCCTCCGGACCGACGGCGAGCTCCGCCATCGGCGGCGGGTTCTTGGGCAACGACAGCCCGGCGCTCGCCGCGACCGTGACGATCAACGGGGTCAGCGTCGCGTTCGGCGCGCCCGCCTATTATGGCGCGATCGTCGCCTGTCACGACAGCGGCTGCACGGACGGCGCCGCGAGCGAACAGAGCCACGCCGCGACCGACACGAGCGACGCGACCCGGCATGTCGAGATCACCGTCAAGGGCGGCGCCGGCGCCATGCCGGTCTCGATCACCACGCCGTTCGCCTATACCGCCCCCGACGGCGACATGAACGGCTACGTCCAGATCGACGAACCCGGCGGGCTCGGCGCCTTCGCCTCGTTCCAGTCCACCACCGCGGCGCTCGGCACGCTGACGGTCAGCCCCGCCGCCGTACCGGAGCCGGCGACGTGGGCGCTGATGCTCGCCGGACTCGGCGGTCTGGGCCTCGCCGGGCGGACGGCGGCGCGAGCCGGGCATGGCGCGGCGCGCGTCCATAGCGGCGATCCCGTTCGCGAAGGCGCAATTTCTGACGTTTGTATATACAGGAGCGGCGGTCTTGACTTATGGTCCGTCCGTTCGGGACTTTGACTGGGATCGATTAACTCCCAAGGAGTGCTCGCCCGCTGAACCCGCCGACCTCGTCCTGAGGAGCGCCGCCGCAGGCGGCGCGTCTCGAAGGACGCTCCAGAACGCGCCGGAACCGTCGGCGCCAACTGGAACGTCCTTCGAGACGCCCGCTTCGCGGGCTCCTCAGGACGAGGGGGGCAGCAAATAGCCGTTGAGAGCTATGAAGAAGCCTATCCCCTCCTTCGGCAGCGACATTGAGGCGGAAGACTTCGTCGCGAACGCCGACCTGTCGGACTACGATCTCTCGGGCGGCCAGGTCGTCCGGTTCGAGATGCGGCCGAAGGACAGGGCGGTGAGCCTCAGGATGAGGGAGAGCCTGCTGACCGCGGTGCGCGGCGAGGCCGCGCGCGCGGGCGTCCCCTACCAGCGCTTCATCCGAATGGCGATCGAAAGCGCCCTCGAGCGGACGGCGAGGAAAGGCTGAACATCGGCCGCCTCTTTCCATCACGAGATCGCTTCGCTATCCGTCTTGGCGAGCAAAGCCGTCGCTCCCTTGACCGAAGGCCGCAGGAAGGAACCGCCCCATGGCTTACGAAAACATCCTCGTCGAAACCCACGGCAAGGTCGGACTCATCCGCCTCAATCGGCCGAACGCGCTCAACGCCCTCTCGACCCCGCTGATCGAGGACGTCAACGCCGCCCTCGCCGCCTTCGAGGCCGACGCGAACATCGGCGCGATCGTCTTGACCGGCTCGGAAAAGGCCTTCGCCGCCGGCGCCGACATCAAGGAGATGCAGGACAAGTCGTTCGCCGACGTGTTCCTCGAGGACTTCATCTCGCGCTGGGAGAACGTCGCCAAGACCCGCAAGCCGGTGATCGCCGCGGTCGCGGGCTTCGCCCTCGGCGGCGGCTGCGAACTGGCGATGATGTGCGATTTCATCCTCGCCGCCGACACGGCGAAGTTCGGCCAGCCGGAGATCAAGCTCGGCGTCATCCCGGGCGCCGGCGGCACCCAGCGCCTCACCCGCTTCGTCGGCAAGTCGAAGGCGATGGAGATGTGCCTCACCGGCCGCATGATGGACGCGGCCGAGGCCGAGCGCGCGGGCCTCGTCTCGCGCATCGTCCCCGCCGCTTCGCTGGTCGAGGAGGCGATCAAGACGGCGCAGGCGATCGCGTCGATGTCGGCCGCTGCGGTCTACGCCGCCAAGGAGAGCGTCAACCGCGCCTACGAGACGACGATGTGGGAAGGCATCCGCTTCGAGCGGCGCATCTTCCACTCGCTGTTCGCCACCCACGACCAGAAGGAAGGCATGAAGGCCTTCGTCGAGAAGCGCCCGGCGGCGTTCAAGCATCGCTGAGCGACGGCAGGCCGGAGCGGAAGCGCTCCGGCCGCTCGCCTCAGCCGAGGTTGAGCTCCTTGAAGAAGTCGTTGCCCTTGTCGTCGACCACGATGAACGCCGGGAAGTTCTCGACTTCGATCCGCCAGACGGCCTCCATGCCGAGCTCCGGATATTCGTGGACCTCGACCTTGCGGATGCAGTCCTGCGCGAGACGCGCCGCCGGGCCGCCGATCGAGCCGAGGTAGAAGCCGCCGTATTTGGCGCAGGCCTCGCGCACCGCCGCCGAGCGGTTGCCCTTGGCGAGCATCACCATCGACCCGCCCGCCGCCTGGAACTGGTCGACGAACGAATCCATGCGTCCGGCCGTGGTCGGCCCGAACGAGCCCGACGCCATGCCCTCCGGGGTCTTGGCGGGGCCGGCGTAATAGACCGGGTGGTTCTTGAGATAGTCGGGCATCGGCTCGCCGCGGTCGAGCCGCTCGCGGATTTTTGCGTGCGCCGCGTCGCGCGCGACGATCATCGGGCCGGTCAACGCGAGGCGGGTGCGGATCGGGTGCTTCGACAGTTCGGCCAGGATCTCCGTCATCGGCCGGTTGAGGTCGATTGCGACCACCTTGCCGCCGAGCGCCGCCTCGTCGACCACCGGTAGGAACTTCGCCGGATCGTGCTCGAGCTCCTCGAGGAACACGCCGTCGCGGGTGATCTTGCCGAGCGCCTGGCGATCGGCGGAGCAGGACACGCCGATTCCGATCGGCAGCGACGCCCCGTGGCGCGGCAGCCGGATCACCCGCACGTCGTGGCAAAAGTACTTGCCGCCGAACTGCGCGCCGACGCCCAGATCCTGGGTCAGCTTGTGGATCTCGGCCTCGAGTTCGAGGTCGCGGAAGGCGCGCCCGTCGGCAGCGCCGGTCGTCGGCAGCGCGTCGAGGTAGCGCGCCGAGGCGAGCTTGACCGTCTTGAGGTTGAGTTCGGCCGAGAGGCCGCCGATCACGATCGCCAGATGGTAGGGCGGGCAGGCGGCGGTGCCGAGCGACAGGATCTTGTCCTTGAGGAAGGCGATCATCCGGTCGTGGGTCAGGATCGACGGCGTCGCCTGGAACAGGAAGGTCTTGTTGGCCGAACCGCCGCCCTTGGCCATGAACAGGAACTTGTAGGCGTCATCGCCTTCGGCGGCGATGTCGATCTGCGCCGGCAGGTTGTCGCCGGTGTTCTTCTCCTCGAAGGTCGAGAGCGCCGCGACCTGGCTGTAGCGCAGGTTCTTCTTGCGGTAGGCCTCGCGCACGCCCTCGGCGAGGGCGGCTTCGTCCGAGCCTTCGGTCCAGACGGCGCGGCCCTTCTTGCCCACGACGATCGCGGTGCCGGTGTCCTGGCACATCGGCAGCACGCCGCCGGCGGCGATGTTGGCGTTCTTCAGGAGGTCGTAGGCGACGAACTTGTCGTTGCCGGTCGCCTCCGGGTCGTCGAGGATCTTCGCCAGCTGGGCGAGATGGCCGGGGCGCAGCAGGTGGTTGATGTCGACCATCGCCGCCTCGGCGAGCGTCTTCAGCGCCGACGGCTCGACCACCAGGATCTCGCGCCCGAGCGCCTTTTCGACCCGCACGCCCTCGCTCGTCAGCTTGCGGTAAGGGGTCGTGTCCGGCCCGAGTTGAAACAGGGAATGCTCCGCGCCCATCGACCGCTCCATGAACCCTTTGACGCGCTTGCTTGCTGCTCAGGCCGCCCGGCCGAGCGCCGCGATGGCTTCGGCGATGGCCAGGGTGCGCCTGGCCATGTCCGCGTGCAGAAGCTCGACCATCTTGCCGTTGAGCTGGATCACCCCCTTGCCGGCGTTGTCCGGCAGGGCGAAGGCGTCGATGATCGCGCGCGCGCTCTCGACTTCGGCGGCGGTCGGCGCGAACACCTCGTTGCAGATGTCGATCTGGCTCGGATGGATCAGGGTCTTGCCGTCGAGGCCCATGTCGCGGCCCTGCTCGCACTCGGCCCGGAACCCGTCGAGGTCCTTGATGTCGTTGTACACGCCGTCGATCAGGTCGACGCCGTGGGCGCGGGCAGCGGCGACGCAGTTGGCGAGCCAGGCCGTCATGGTCGGACGGCCGGGGGTCAGCCGGGCGCGCGTCTCCTTGGCGAGGTCGTTGAGGCCCATCACCAGCACCGCCAGGCGCGAGGCGGAATCGGCCGCGCAAGCGGCGATCTGGCCGGCGTTGAGGACCGCGTTCGGGGTCTCCATCATCGCCCACAGCCGGGTTTTCTCGGGCGCGCCGTTCTCGCGCAGCACCCGCGCCGCCACCATGATCGCGCCCGGCCCGTCGACCTTGGGCAGGAGAATGGCGTCGGGGCCGGCGGCGGCGGCGGCGATCAGGTCGTCCGGCCCCCAGGGCGTGTGCTGGCCATTGACCCGGATGACGACCTCGCGCCCGCCGAAATCGCCTCTGGCCGCGGCCATCACCTGCCCGCGCGCCGCCTCCTTGGCGTCGGGCGCGACGGAATCCTCGAGGTCGAGGATCAGCGCGTCCGCGGGAAGCGTCGCCGCCTTCGCCAGCGCCTTGGCGTTCGAACCGGGCATGTAGAGGACGCTGCGGCGCGGGCGAGCATGCATGACGATCTCCTGACGGTCGTTCGTGCATTTAAAGACAAGATTGCTGCGCCGCCAGATGGTGCAGCGCGCAAAATGTTTGGACTTATGGCGGATGAGCGAAGATGCGCGCGACGGCGACCGCGCCGGACGGCGTTGCCCGGCCCTGCGCGGCGTGCGATGGTGGCGCATGAACTTCGAGCGACCGATCCCAGGCAAGTCCGCCGGGCGGATCGAACCGCCGGCGCGCGGCCGGGTCGCCCAACCCCACGGAGCAGACCGATGAGCATGGATGGCGACTGGACGCTTGTCCTCGAGACCCCGATGGGGCCGCAGGAAGCGCGCCTTACGGTGAAAGCGAAATCCGCTTCCGCCTTCGACGGCGTGATGAGCGGCCAGGCCGGCGAGCAAGCGTTCGAAGGCGCGATCGACGGCCAGACCTTGACCTGGCAGACCGACATCACCAACCCGATGCCGCTGACCCTCGACTTCGCCGTGACCGTCGACGGCGACGCGATGACCGGCAGCGCCAAGCTCGGCATGTTCGGCAGCGCGCCGGTGACCGGCGCCAGGGCCTGAGGGTCCGGCGACCAGGCTCGCGCAAGCTTGCGGGATCAACGGATTGCCGTCGTTTGACATCGCGGCGCGATGTCCATATCCGTCGAGAACAGACGTTCTGGCTTTCACCGGAAGAGGGAACGAATGGCCTATAGCGCTTCGGCGTCGAAGGACGCCGGACCACGAGGCGCCGATCGCATGGCGCGGTCGGAGCGCCGGCTCGCCGAGTCGACCTCCGTCGCCGAGCCGCTCCGCCGGCTCGGCTATGACAGCGACACGGACTGGGCCTGGGACAATTACAAGGCGAGCGTGCTGGCGCTGGTCGAGCACTGCCGCGAGGCGGGCCGGACCGGCGCCGACGGCCTCGTGCGCGCGCTCGAGATCGGCGGCGGCCGCACCCCGCTCCTGACCGCGGACGAAGCGCGCGCCGCCGGCGTCGCCTACACCGTCAACGACATTTCCGACCGCGAACTCGCCCTCGCGCCGGCGGAATTCGCCAAGGCCCGGTTCGACGTCGCGGGCGACATCGGCTCCGCCGAGGCCGGCGGCTACGACCTCGTCTTCTCGAAGATGGTGCTCGAGCACGTGCGCGACGCGCGGCAGGCCTGGCGGAACACCGCCATGCTGCTCGCGCCCGGCGGGTTCGCGCTGGCCTTCCACCCGGCGCTCTATTCGCCGGTGTTCGTGCTCAACCGGATGTTGCCCGAATCGCTCAGCGCGCCGCTGCTGCGCTTCTTCATGCCGTATCGGCATGACGAGGATTCGCCGAAGTTCCCGGCCTATTACGATCTGTGCCGGGCCAAGGCCTCGCTGGTCGAGCCGGCGCTGAAGGACGCGGGCTTCAGCGAAGTGCTGTGCGCGCCGTTCTGGGGCTGCGTCTATTTCCGCAAGCTGCCCGGCCTGCGCGAACTGAGCGCGGCATTCTGCGCGTTGGCGGAGGCGCGCGACTGGCGGCTGGTGGCGGATTACGCCTACACGATCGCGAAGAAGTAGCCGGCGCGGGCGCGCGGCGGGGCTCAAGCCCCGCCCCAGACCTCGTCGGCGATCTCGACCAGCCGCGCGAGCTTGATCCACTGATCGGCCTCGCTCAGGTCGTTGCCGTGGGCGGTGGAGGAGAAGCCGCACTGGTGCGACAGCGCGCACTGGTCGAGCGGCACGTATTTGGCCGCCTCGTCGATGCGCCGCTTGACCTCGTCCTTCGGCTCGGCGGCGGCGGTCTTCGAGCTCATCAGCCCTAGCACGATAGTCGCGGTCTTCGGCGTGAAGCGCAGCGGCGCGAAGTCGCCCGACCGCTCGTCGTCGTATTCGAGGAAGAATCCGTCGATCTTCATCTCGTTGAGCAGGATCTCGGCGACCGGCTCGTAGCCGCCCTGCGCCACCCAGGCGCTCTTGAAGTTGCCGCGGCAGAGATGGACGCAGACGGTCATGTCGGCCGGCCGGTCGCGGATCGAATCGTTGATCAGCCGGCAATAGAGCCGGGTCAGCGCGTCCGGATCGTCGCCGCGCGCCTTGGTGCGGGCGCGGATGTCGGGGTCGCACAGATAGGCGAGGTTGGTGTCGTCGAACTGGAGGTAGCGGCAGCCTCGCGCCGCGAGATCCGCCACCTCGGCGCGATAGGCCGCGGTCAGGTCGTCGTAGAAATTCTCGAGGTTCGGATAGACCGCCTCGCTGATCGCCTCGCGCCCGCCGCGGAAATGCAGCATCGACGGCGCCGGAACGCAGACTTTTGGCGTCCGGGTGACGACCGACTTGAGGAAGTCGAAGTCGGGGCCCTGAATCGGCTTGACCCACTTGACCGGGCTGCCGACATGCATGGTCGGCGGCTTGAAGCCGACTTGGGTGCCGTCGGTCTTGCGGAAGCTCGCGACATATTCGCCGTAATGCGTCTCGACGCCCTCGAGCCGCTCCAGGAAATCGACATGGAAGAAGGTGCGGCGGAACTCGCCGTCGGTGATGCCCTTCAGGCCGACGTTCTCCTGAGCGTGGACGACCTCGCGGATGCATTCGTCCTCGATCCCGTGCAGCTCCGCAGCCGGCATTTCGCCGGCGGCGAATTTGTCCCGCGCCGCCCTCAGGCGCTCGGGTCGCAGAAAGCTGCCGACGTGGTCGGCGCGGAACGGCGGTCGGGTCATGGTTCCTCCCATGGGGGTGATTTGGGGTTGCCGCATCCTGTCACGGCGGGCGCGGCTTTGACAATCGGGCCGCCGCGATCCCGGCCGACGCGAATGCCGGGGGCGGGGTGAAAATCCCGGGCGCGAATTGAGCCTTTTCAAGGCGTTGCACGGGATTTCCGGGCGAATGCGACTCCCAGGCCGCGGACCCTTTGCTCGCGCCCTCGTCCAGAGCAGCCCGCGAAGCGGGCGTCTCGAAGAGCGTCCCCTCGACAAGCTCGGGGCAGGCTCTTCGAGACGCGCTGCGTGCGGCGCTCCTCAAGACGAGGTCGGCGCGCGTCTCCGGGGCGAAAGCGCCTCGATGATGACCTTATCGCGGATTCCGATTATTGGCAATAAGATTGCCATGACTTTCTATATATCGAATTCAGGTCTCGCGCCGCTGGCTGCGGCGGCCGTCTCGGGGTAGCGTCGCCGCGATGGGATTAGGAATGCGATCGAGAGGGGCGGCGAGACTTGCTTCGGCCGCCGCGCTGGCCGCGCTCCCTGCGGCGGCGCTGGCGAGCGCCTGCGACCGGCCGATGATCGTCCACGTCCGGATGCTCGGGCAGACCTGCTGGACCTTTCGCGGCGCCGGGACCGCCTTCGTCGGCGATTTTTCCCACGGTCAGACAATCAGCGCCGAGATGGTCGGCGAGTCCGCTGAATATGAT
>CAMFKX010000218.1 GCA_945957375.1 uncultured Roseiarcus sp. | reverse complement strand
GTCCCGGACGAAATCGAGGAGGCGCGCCCCGATCTCGAGGGGGTCCAGGCCGACGAGGCGCCCGAGCAGCCCTATGAACCCTATCCCGCGAGCCTTGCGCGAGCGGCGCCGCCGCCGCCCGAGCCGCGCCGGTCCAGCCGCTGGCTCTTGACGGTCTCCGGGCTCGCCCTCGCCGGCGTCGCCATGATCGGCGCGGTGTTCGCGCTCAAGGGCGGGCTGCCCGGGCTGCCGAAGTCGCCGCCGTTCATCTCCGCCGCGGTCGGTCCGACCAAGGTGCAGCCGCCGAGCGACGCCACCGTCGCGACGTCGAACGACGCGGGAACCAACCTGCTCAAGGACAATACCCAGGCGAGCAAGGTCAAGGTCGTCAACAATGAAGAGCGGCCGGTCGACCTGAACGCCCAGACGGCGCAGCCCCCTGCCGCCCGCGCCGCCGCAGACGGCGGTCAGCCGCAGGTCCGGGGCACGGTCGACACCCCTGTAGTCGTCCCGCAGCTCCCGTCGGCCCCGGCCGCGGGCTCGGCTTTCCCCGAGCCGAAGCCCGTGCGGACGGTCTCGCTGCGGCCCGACGGGACGCCCATCTCGGCGTCCGTCGCCGATGCCCAGGCGCCCGCCGCCCAGCCCCAGCCGACGCCGGAGCCGGCGAAGCCGGCGAAAGCCGCCGCCAAGCCGTCGCCCGCCGACGCGGCGAGCGCGCAGGCGTCGACGCCGAAGATCGAATTGCCGACCAAGCTGCCGCCGAAATCGGCGGCGCGCGTCGCGGTCGCCAAGACCGACACGACCGCGCCGGCCGGCGCGGCGGAAGCGGGCGGCGAACCGGCCGCCCCGGCGAAGCCCGCCAAGGCCAAGACCCAGGACGCCGCGGCGCAGCCTCCGGCGGCGGCGGAGGGGGAGCCTGCGGCGGCGTCCTCGGGCGGCTGGGCGGTGCAGCTCGCAGCGCCTCGATCCGAGGCGGAGGCCAAGAGCGTCGTGGCCAAGCTCAGTTCGAAATACGCCACCGCCCTCGGCGGTTCGGCGCTCGGGGTTCACAAGGGAACCTCGAGCGATGGCGAGACCGTCTATCGCGTCCGGGTGACGGGTCTTTCGAAGGCCGACGCGGCCGCGCTTTGCGCGCGGGTGAAGGGCGACGGCGGACAGTGCTTCGTCGCCAAGTGAGGCCGCAAGCCGCCGACCGGCGCAGCGCCGGCCGCAGGCGCAATGGGCCGGCGAGCCGGTCGACGCGCGACCGCTTGGTCCGCGCAGGGAAGCTGCCATGCCGAAGGCCTTCATAGCCGGTTGCGCCGGCCTCGAGCTGAGCGCCTCGGAGCGCGCGTTCTTCCGCGACGCCGATCCATGGGGACTGATCCTGTTCAAGCGCAACGTCGCCGAACGGGACCAGCTTCGGGCGCTGACCGCGGACTTCCGCGCCTGCGTCGGGCGCGCCGACGCCCCGGTCCTGATCGATCAGGAAGGCGGCCGGGTCCAGCGTCTGGCGGCGCCGGAATGGCCGACCTATCCGGCCGCCGGCGCGATCGGCTCCGGATTCGCGCCCGAGATCGCGGAAGCGACCGCGCGGTTGACCGGCCGCCTGATCGCCCACGATCTTCGCGAGGTCGGCGTCACCGTCGACTGCGCCCCCGTCCTCGACGTCGCCGAACCCGGGACCCACGCGGTGATCGGCGCGCGCGCCTGGAGCGAAGATCCCGCCCGCGTCGCCGCGCTCGGTCGCGCCTTCGCCGAAGGCTTGCTCGCGGGCGGCGTCGCGCCGGTGATCAAGCACATGCCGGGGCATGGCCGGGCGCGCGCCGACAGCCACCTCTCGCTCCCGGTGGTCGAGGCCTCGCGCGACGATCTGACGCGCGACTTCGCCCCGTTCCGGGCGCTCGCCGACCTGCCGATGGCGATGACCGCCCATGTCGTGTACCGGGCGCTCGACCCGGATCGTCCGGCGACGACGTCGCCGATCGTCGTCGAGACGGTCATGCGCGGCGCGATCGGCTTCGACGGGCTGATCATGAGCGACGATTTGTCGATGAAGGCGCTGAACGGCCCGTTCGAGGAGCGCGCGCGCGCGGTTTTCGCCGCCGGCCTCGACATGGCGCTCCATTGCAACGGCGATCCGGAGGAAGCGCGGGCCGTCGCTTCCGCGGCGCCGCAGCTTGCAGGCGCCGCGCTTCGCCGCGCCGCGCGGGCGCTCGCCGCAATCCGCCCGCCGGAGCCGTTCGACGTGGAGCGGGCGCAAGCCGATCTGGCCGCGATCAACGCCCGGCTGGCGGCGGCCTGACGTCGCCCGGATGGGACGAAACGACGGACCGCCGCGTCGATCAGAATCGGCATGTGGCCATTTGGCGCCCGCCGGCCGCTGTGTAACGGCGAGTCGCTTCCATTCCTGCGGAAATTGCCGGCGTCATTATTACAAAGACGACTTTCCGCGGTGAGGTTGATGATGTTATCTTAAGAATCCGCTTCGGGCGTTGGTCGCGATGCCCGGGTTTACTTTGATATATCGTCGCTTCTTCATCGCGGGTTCGAGATTTAGGTCGTCTTTGTCCAGGAACAGGGCTCCGCGAGAAGGCCCCTCGTCATGGCCGTTCTACGGCGCCGCCTTGGCCGTAGCGCTGCTGTTCGCCCTCGTCTCGGCCTATGTGACCCGGCAGGTGAGGGAGACGGACTACGACGCGGCGAGCCGCGCGACGCTCAACAGCGCAAGACTCCTCGCCTTCAACTTCCAGGAGAAGTTCGACCGCGCGGACACGCTGCTGCGCTCGATCGGGCGCCAATACGTCGCGGGCCTCGAGAGCGCCCCGGACAATCAGGCCGCGCTCGCCACGCGCATGAAGGAGGAGATCGCCGACGATCCGTTCGTCAGTCGCTTCTTCATCGCCGACGCCGACGGACGCCTCGTGCTGGTGACCGGTGCGATTGATCCCGATCGCCTTGGGCAGACGGTTCGCGATCGCGAGTATTTCCAACGCGCCGCCGCCGGCGATCGGACGCTGATCTACCAGGGACCGATGCCGGCGCGCTTCGCCGACGCGTGGGTGATCGTGCTCGCCAGGCGGATCGAGGATCGTGACGGCCGCTTTCTCGGAGTCGCCGCCGCCGCCGTGCGGGTCGCCTCGTTCGGCAATCTTCTCGGATCGCTCGAAACGGTCGATCACGGAATCGCCGCGTTCTGGACGGACGCCGGGGTTTTCATCATCGCGCACAACGCCAGCGCCATCCTGCCTGAGCAACCCGCTCGGACCGGCGACACGACGAGCCTTTCCGCAACCGCCAGGGCGCTGCTGCGCGATCCGGACCTTGTCCACGCCGTGTATGTCGCGGCTTCGCCCGTCGATCATGTCGAACGGTTGTTCGCCCTGCAAAAACTGAGGCGCGCGCCGTTCTTCGTCACCGTCGGGCAGCCGACGGCTGCGCTCGACCAGACCTGGCGGCGGCTGTCGATCGGTCTCGGCCTGTTGACGGCGGTGGTGACCCTCGCCGGCGTCGCCTTGGCCCGCCGGACCTACAAGGCCGCCCACATGCTGGGCGAAGAGAAGCGGCTGCTCGAGACGCGCGTCGCGGATCGCACGCGGGAGCTCGCCGTCGAAAGAGCGCGGCTGCGCGACTTCTCCAGCGCCGCCTCCGACTGGTTCTGGGAGCTCGACAGCTCCCTGCGCTACACCTACCTGTCGGATTCCTTCGTATCGATCAGCGGACTTTCGGTTCGACACATCCTCGGCATGTCGATGTCGGACTTCTTCGCCCACGATCATGTGAATTCGGAAGACCGCAAGGCCCAGGGCCTCGCGCTGCTCGCGGCGAGGAGGCCGTTCCGGGACTTCGAGTGGGCCTATCGCGACAAAAGCGGCGCCTTGCAGTGGCTCGCCGCGAGCGGCGTCCCCCTGATCGACGACAAGGGAGCCCTGGCCGGGTGGCGCTGCGCCAGCGTGCTGATCACGTCGCGCAAGCGCATCGAACTGGCGCTGGAGGAGAGCCGAACGCTGCTCCAGTCCGTCCTCGACGCCTCGCCCTACGGCAAGGCCTTGTTCGACCGAAACCTCGACTGCGTCATCTGGAACAAGAACTACGCCCGGATCTACGGTCTGCCCGCGGATCTCCTGGAGCGCAAGCCGTTCCGCATGGTCGACCAATTCTCGTTCTGCTACGACCGCGGCGACTATGGCGACGCCATTCCCAAGGAGGAGCTCGCCGACCGCTTTTGCGTCCAGGGCGAGGTCCGCGTCGCGCGCCAGGAGGAACGCCGCCTCGCCAACGGCTCGTGGGTCGAGCTGCGGTTCATCCCGCTGGATTTCGGCTACCTGCTGGTGACCGCCTTCGACGTCACGCCCTACAAGGCGATCGAAACCCGGCTGACGGAGGCCCTTCTGGCGCTCGCCCAGGCCAAGGATCAGGCGGAGACGGCCAACGTGGCGAAGTCCGAGTTCCTCGCCAACATGAGCCACGAAATCCGCACGCCGCTCAACGCCATTCTGGGAACCACCCAGCTTCTCGGCCGCGGCAAGCTCGACGACGAACAGGCGGGACTTGTCCGCATGCTCGATTCGGCGGGGGAGAGCATGCTGGTCCTGCTCAGCGACGTCCTCGACCTTTCCAAGATCGAGGCGGGGCAGTTCGAACTCGACGATTCGCCCTTCGTCCTCGCCGACGTGCTCGGCGGGGTGATGGACACGTTTGCGGTGTCCGCGAAAGCCAAGGGTCTGAGCCTCGTGCTCGAGCCTCTCCCCGAGCCTTTGCCCGCGCTCGTCGGCGACGCGGCGAGGCTGCGTCAGGTCCTGATCAATCTGGTCGGCAATGCGCTCAAGTTCACGCCGGCGGGCGGAGTGACCCTTTCCGTCGAGGCGCTCGAACGTTCGCCGGACTCGATTCGCCTTCGCGTCGTGGTGCGCGACACCGGCATCGGGATCGCGCCCGAGCAGGTCGGCAAGCTGTTCGAGCCCTTCGTCCAGGCCGACCGGACGACCTACAAGACGTTCGGCGGCACCGGTCTCGGCCTTGCGATCAGCAAGCGGCTGGTGACGCTCATGGGCGGCGAAATCGGGGTCGACAGCGAGCCCGGCCGGGGCAGCGAATTCTGGTTCGTCGCGCCGTTCCGGACGGGGCCGGCGGCCGAGCCGAGCGCCGCCGAGCCCTCGCTCCAGAACGGGGAGAAGCGGCTCGCGGGCATGCGGATTCTGGTGGTCGACGACGCCGAGACCAATCGCGAGGTGGCGATGCGGCTCCTGGCGGTCGAGGGGGCGATATGCCAGGCCGGGGCGAACGGCCGCGTCGCGGTCGAACGGCTGCGCGCCGGCCCCGACGACTTCGACGCGGTGCTGATGGACATCCAGATGCCCGAACTGGACGGTCTGGCGGCGACCCGGGCGATCCGAGGCGAACTCGGCCTCGATCTGCCGGTGATCGCGCTGACCGCGGGCGCGATGGCGAGCCAGCGCCAGCAGGCGATGGACGCCGGCATGAACGGCTTTGTCAGCAAGCCTTTCCGGCTCCGGGAGTTGGTCGCGGCGCTCGCGCCGTTCGTGCGCGCCGAAGCGGAGGCGTGAGACGCGACCGGACCTAAGCCTTGGTCGGGCCGCCCAGAAAGTGATCGATCGTCTCGAAGAATTTCGCGACCGAGATCGGCTTCGACAGGTAGGCTTCGCAGCCCCCCCGAAGGATCTTCTGTTCGTCGCCCTTCATAGCGAAGGCGGTGATCGCGATCACCGGGATATGCTTCAGGCTCTCGTCCTCCTTGAGCCGTTGCGTGACTTCGAGGCCGGAGACCTCGGGCAACTGGATATCCATGAGAATCAGGTCGGGCATGTGCCGCCGGGCGATGTCGACGGCTTCGACGCCGCTGCGGGTCTGAACGATCCGGTGCCCCCGCGTCTCGACGAGATCATTGAAAAGCTTCATGTTCAGTTCGTTGTCTTCAACGATGAGAACGGTCTTCGTCATCGGCGCGGTTCCGGGGGGACGCTGGGGCTTGACCGGCGACACTATCCCACAGACCTTGCCAAATGGAGAACCGAGCCATGCGCGCGCCCGCGAAAGACCAGTCATCCACAGGCGTCGGCGCGCATGAGGATCTTGCGGTCGAGGCGCTCGGCTTCCTGGCGGCGGACGAAACGCGGCTCGAGCGGTTCCTCGCGGTGACCGGGCTCGGCCCGGGCAACCTGCGCCGCGCCGCGGCCGGCCCGGGCTTCCTGCGCTCCGTTCTCGACTATGTCGCCGCCGACGAGGCGCTTCTGCTCGCGTTCGCCGCCCATGCCGGCCGCAAGCCGGAGCAGGTCGGGCAAGCGATCCGGGCGCTCGGCGGCCCGCCGCCCGCAGCCGACCCGTGAGCGCGGGCGATTCCCCCATCCTGTGCCGGGACTGCCTCGCCCGCCGCGGCCGCGAAGCCGCGCGCTGCCCCTCCTGCGGCTCGCCGCGGCTCGTCGATCTCGATGCGGCGGCCGGGCTCGCCATCGCCCATGTGGATTGTGACGCGTTCTACGCGACCGTCGAGAAGCGCGACGATCCCGACTTGCGCGACAAGCCGCTGATCGTCGGCGGAACCGGGCCGCGCGGCGTCGTCTCGACCTGTTGCTATCTCGCGCGCACCTACGGCGTGCGCTCGGCGATGCCCATGTCGCGGGCGCGATCGCTTTGCCCGGAGGCGGTCGTCGTTCCTCCCGACATGGCGAAATACGCCCGGGTGGGACGGGAGATCCGCGCCCTCATGCAGGGGTTGACGCCGCTTGTCGAACCGCTGTCGATCGACGAGGCGTTCCTCGACCTGGCCGGCTGCGAGGGCGCGCACGGCGCCGGAGCCGCCGAGACCCTGGCCCGCTTCGCCCGGCGCGTCGAGCGCGACATCGGCGTGACGGTCTCGGTCGGCCTCAGCCACTGCAAGTTCCTCGCGAAGATGGCGTCCGACCTCGACAAGCCGCGCGGCTTCGCCCTGATCGGCCGGGCGGAGGCGAAGGCCTGGCTTGCGCCGCAGGGCGTCGGTCGGCTGTGGGGCGTGGGCAAGGCCGGCGAGCAGAAGCTCGAACGGCTGGGGATCCGCCGGATCGGCGATCTGCAGCGCCTCGACGAGGCGACGGCGCTGGCGCGCCTCGGCGAGGACGGGCGTCGTCTGTGGCGGCTCGCCCAGGGCGTCGACGATCGGCGGGTGACCCCCGATCGCGAGACGAAGAGCGTGTCGAGCGAGACGACCTTCGACGTCGACGTCGCCGACCGGGAGGAGTTGACGCGCGTGCTGCTCGGACACTGCGACCGCGTCGCCGCCCGCCTGCGCAAGGCCGGCCTCGCCGCGGGCGGCGTGACGCTGAAACTGCGCCTGCCCGATTTCAGCCTGAGAACGCGAAGCCGGGGCGGGTTCGCGCCAACCCAACTCGCGCCGCGTCTTTTCGCCGCCGCCCGCGCGCTTCTCGACGCGCAGCCGGCCGGACAGGCCTACCGACTCATCGGCGTCGCGGCGAGCGATCTCGGCCCGGCCTCCGAGGCCGACGAGGGCGACCTTCTCGATCGCGGCGCCGGCCGCGAGCGGTCGCGCGAAGCCGCCATCGCCGCGCTCAGGGACAAGTTCGGGACGCACGCGGTCGAACGAGGCCTCGCCTTTCGCGCCGCGCCGCCGAAACGGTGAGCGGCGGGACTGTAGCCGCGCTCGCCGAGCGCGGCCGACGCGGTCATCGACCGCGTCTCCATCGAATCCCAGAAGTCTCGGCTACTTTCCGCAGGCGGCCGCCGGCAGGATCTCGAGCTTGCGCAGCTGGGCGCGCAGCGCAAAGGTCCCGTAATCCAGCTTGAGGCTGCCCGACACCCCGTTCTCGTAGAGGTCGTAGCTGAGCGTGTATTCGGGCGCCGTGTCCTTCGACGCCTCGTTGAAATAGGACACCACGACCGGCCACCGACGGACATTCTGGAGCTCGGCGGCGTTGGCGGCGTCCTCGCTCGGCTTCGTCGCCTCCTTGCCGATCACCGCCATGGTGGCGAAGATCTTCGCGCCGGTGTCGGAGCCGTCGTAGACGCGCGCCTGAACCACGCCTCGGCCGTCTTTCGCCGCCGCGATCAGTCGTTCGACATGCTGGGTCGGAAACAGCACGTCGTGGCCGAAGTCGAGGCTCTGCGCGGCCGGCTGGGTCAACACCACCTTCAAGTCGTCGTCGGCCTCGCGCGTCGCCGTGCCGGCGACCGGGGGCGCATCCTGGGCGCCCTTGGCGTCGATCTTGAAGCGCAGGGAGGCGCCGTCTCCGGCCTCGAAAGACGTGGCGTTGACGTCCATCGACACCGACGCCCCCTCGCTGCGCTCCATTTCGGTCATCTGGCGAAAGCTCGAGGTGTAGCCGTCGCAGGCCGAGCCGCGGAATTCGTAGGCGATCAGGCCCGTCGCCGCCACCGGCGCCTGGACCGACCCGAAAACCGACGAATCGGGATCGACGAGCGACAGGGAATAGGCGGCCCGATGGGCCGCGAGCGGCGCGGCGTTCGCCGCGGCGGGGCCCAGCAGAGCGAGGCAGAGGGCGAACCCGGAAATCAGTCTCGAAGCCATGATGTCACCTGAAAGAGCGTCGCCGCAGGGTTTGCCTTGTTTCCGGCGCTTTCGTGACGCCCGCGGAGCGAGGCCCGCTCAAGCCTGCTCCTCGGCCGGAAGGGCGCCCCAGACTTCGTCGAGCGGCCCGGCCTCGCCGAGCGGCTCCTCGTCGGCGCGCAGCGCGGGCTCGTCGCTCGGCTGCGGCACGCCGTAGCCGGCCGGAAGTTTGCCTTCGAACAGGCCCGCCGCCTGGAGCTCGTCGAGGCCGGGAAGGTCGCTGACCGCATCGAGCCCGAACTGGACCAGGAATTCGGTCGTGGTGCCGTAGGTGATCGGGCGCCCGGGCGCCTTCCGCCGCCCGCGCATGCGTACCCAGCCGGCCTCCATCAGGACGTCGAGCGCGCCCTTCGAGACGGCGACGCCGCGGATCTCCTCGATGTCGGCGCGGGTGACCGGCTGGTGATAGGCGACGATCGCCAGGGTCTCGAGCGCGGCGCGGGAGAGCTTGCGCTTGTCCTCGGGCTCGCGCGCGAGCAGCCAGCCAAGGTCTTCGGCGGTGCGAAACGTCCAGCGCCGCGCCACCCGGACGAGGTTCACGCCGCGGCCCGCATAAAGGCGTTGCAGCTCGGCCATCACCTCGCCGACGTCGGCGCCGTTCGACAGCCGCGCGGCGATCGCCGATTCGTCCAGAGGCTCGGCGGAGGCGAACACCAGCGCCTCGGCGATCCGCAGATCCTCCGCGGTCGCGCGCGGGACGATCGCGTCGAACAATTGCGCGACGTTGCCGCCGCCTCTTACGCGGGCCATGACGATCCTCTCCTGTGGGCGGCGGCGGTCACGCCGACGCGCCTTCGGCTGCGGGCGCGGCGGGCCGCAGCCAGATCGGGGCGAACGCCTTGTCTTGCCGCAACTCCATCTTTCCCTCGCGCACGAGTTCGAGCGAGGCGGAAAACGACGACGCGCGGGCGCTGCGGCGCATCTTCGGGTCGAGGCAGACCTCGAGCAGCCAGGGATCGAAGGCGGTCCATTCGACGCTCAAGC
>CAMFKX010000217.1 GCA_945957375.1 uncultured Roseiarcus sp. | reverse complement strand
GCCGACCGCCGCGCTGCGCTGCGTCTCGTCCCTGTTTCACGTGAAACAGAGGAGCGCCTCGCGGTGTTCGTTGACCTGCTCGCCCGCTGGCGCAAGGTCACCAATCTGATCGGCGAGACGACGTTTCCGACGGTGTGGACGCGCCACATCGCCGACAGCGCGCAATTGGCGCCGCTCGCGGGCGGCGCGACCCGCTGGCTCGACATGGGCTCCGGCGCCGGCTTTCCCGGACTGGTGATCGCGATCCTGGCCGTCGATATGCCCGGCGCGGTGGTCCATTGCGTCGACAGCGATCAGCGCCGCTGCGCCTTCCTGCGCGAGGCGGCGCGCGCGACCGGCGCTCCGGCGGTCGTGCACGCCGTGCGGGTCGAGACGATCGCCAGAGCGGACCTCGGACCTGTGGACTGCGTCACCGCGCGCGCCTTTGCGCCCTTGTCCAAGACGCTGCAATTCGCCAAACCATGGCTGGAGAGCGGAGCGCTCGGATTGTTTCCCCGCGGACGGTCGGCGGTCCGGGAGCTTGAGCTGGATCCTCCTCCGACGCCCTTTGCGGTGGAGGCGATCCGCAGCGTCGTCGATCCCGACGCCGCGATCCTCCGGGTCCGGGTGAGCTAGCACATGTCCACCACACTCACCGAAGACGTCGTGCGGGTCTCCCCGGCGAAGCCGCGCGTGCTCGTCATGGCGAACCAGAAGGGCGGCGTCGGCAAGACTACCACCGCTATCAATCTCGGCACCGCGCTGGCGGCGATCGGCGAGCGGGTGCTGATCATCGACCTCGATCCGCAAGGCAACGCCTCGACCGGCCTCGGAATCGACCGGAAGAGCCGCGTGCTGTCCTCCTACGACGCCCTGATCGGCGAGCGCCCGCTGCGCGACGTGGTGACGCCTACGGCGGTGCCGCGGCTCAGCATCGCGCCCTCGACGATGGATCTGCTCGGCGTCGAACTCGAAATCGCCGGCGACAGCGACCGCTCCTACAAGCTGCGCAAGGCGCTTCAGACCTTCTTCGCCGGGGACGAGAGCCGACCCGACCCGATCAGCTACGTGCTGGTCGACTGCCCGCCGTCGCTGAATCTGCTGACGATCAACGCGCTCGCCGCCGCGGACGCCGTGGTCGTGCCGCTGCAATGCGAGTTCTTCGCCCTCGAGGGCCTGTCGCAGCTCCTGACCACGGTGGATCAGGTGCGGCGTACGCTCAATCCCGCCCTGACCATCCATGGCGTGGTGCTGACCATGTACGATCCGCGCAACAGCCTCGCCGGCCAGGTGGTCGCCGACGTGCGCGCGCATATGGGCGACAAGGTCTACGACACCGTCATTCCGCGCAACGTCCGCATCTCCGAGGCGCCGTCGCACGGAAAGCCGGCTCTTCTCTACGACCTGCGCTGCGCCGGCAGTCAGGCCTACCTGAAGCTCGCTTCGGAAATCATCCAGCGCGAAGGGCGCTGGCGGTCCGCGTGAACGCGGGAAACGGGAGCACGCAAGACATGGCCGAAGACATTGGCCGACCGGAGCACAGGCCGCGGCTGGGACGCGGGCTTGCCGCGCTGCTCGGCGCGTCCCAGGACGACGCCGATTCCGGCCCATCCCGCGGCGTGCGCAAGGCCCCGATCGAGTTCCTGAAGCCGAGCCCGCGCAATCCACGCAAGCGGTTCGACGACACGGATCTCGACGAGCTCGCTGCGTCGATCCGCGAGCGCGGCGTGATCCAGCCGGTGCTGGTGCGCGCCATCGCCCGCGTCGCCGACGCCTACGAGATCGTCGCCGGTGAGCGCCGCTGGCGCGCGGCGCAGCGCGCCGGATTGCACGAGATCCCGATCGTCGTGATCGAGGCCGGCGACCGCGAGGCGCTCGAGATCGCCATCATCGAGAACGTGCAGCGCGCCGATCTGAACGCGCTCGAAGAAGCGTCCGGTTACGCCCAGCTCGGCGCCGACTATGGCTATTCCCACGCCGACATCGCCCGCATCGTCGGCAAGAGCCGCAGCCACATCGCCAACACCCTGCGCCTGACCGGTTTGCCGGAGCACACCCGCAGCCTGCTCGCCGACGGCGCCATCTCGGCCGGCCACGCCCGCGCCCTGCTCGCGGTCGCGAATCCCGACGCCACGGCGGACCGGATCGTGTCGGAAGGCCTCACCGTGCGCGACATCGAACGACTCGGCGAGAACGCCGGCAAGACCGCCCGGCCGCGCAAGCCCCAGGCGAAGGTCGACGCCGATACGCTGGCGCTCGAAGAAAAGCTCAGCCTCGCGCTCGGCGCCAAGGTGGTGATCCGCCACGCCGGCGAGGCCGGCGAGATGCGCATCGCCTTCCGCAATTTCGACCAGCTCGACGATTTCTGCCGCCGGCTGTGCCAGCCTGCCCGCTGAGTTCGAAAGCGCCGCCTCAACCCGGTCGACGGAGCGAGGCCAGCGCCCACAGCGCCCGGCTCGCCAGCGCTTCGCCGAGATCGGTCGCGACGCGCACCTTTCCGCTCAACGCGCGGATCGCGGGCAGACGCTGGGCGATCGCCTCCGAGCTCCAGCGCTGCGCCGCCCTGGCCACGGCCCTGCGCGCCTCGGGCGGCATCCGCAGGCCGAGCGCCTGAAAGGCCGAATCGAAATCGCGCCCCGCCTCGATCTCCAGCCGGAGCCGATGCAGCAGGGTCAGCCGCGCGACCAGGCGTCCGATCAGCTCGTTGGCGTCGCCGCCTTCGGCGAAGTAGCGCACCGCGCTCTCGACCGCGCCCGGCAGCTCGCCGAGCAGCGCCCGGTCGACCAGATCGTCGAGCTGGGACGGCGCCGCGCCCGACACGATCGCGCGCACGTCCTCGAGTTCGATCCGCGCCTTGCCCTTAGCGAACAGGATGAGCTTGTCGATCTCGCCGCGGGTCGTCTGCCGGTCGGCGCCGAGCTCGTCGACCAGCGCTTCGCGGGCTTCCGGCGCGATCGCCATCCCGGCGGCGCGGACCTCGGCGTCGACCAGCGCTCCGATCGCCCTTTCGTCGTCGCCGTAGCACTCGATCGCCACCGCCGTCGCCGATTTCTCGAAGGCGGCGCGCAGGGCGTGTCCCTTCTTGAGCAGGCCGGCCTTGATTACGATCGCGCATTCGGTAGGCGGGCGGGCGAAGGCGGGCGCGAGCGCCGGGCTGAGGTCGCGGCCCTGGGCGTCGATCCAGATCGCCCGGCTGCCGCCGAACATCGACACGGCGTAGGCCTCGTCGGCGAGGAGCTCGGGCCGGCGCGCGAGCGCGTCGCCGTCGAGGCGCACGAGGCGAAGTGGATCCGGGTCGGGACCGACGAGCTTGCGCAGGATCGCGCGGGCGCGCTCATGCGCCAGCCCCTCGTCGGCGCCGTGCACCAGAAAGAACTGCGCCCCCGCCGGCAGGCGCTCGATGAAGCTGTCGGCCGCATAGGACTTGATCGCCGTCATCAGCGCGCCGCCGCCCCGGTCCTGGGAGATCCGGCGTCAGCGCCCGGCTTCGACATCGATGCTTTCATCGTTCCCCGAAATCGTCTAGCAGTGCGTCTCCCCCACCTTGTGCAATCGGTCGAAGACGCCCCATGAACACCTATCATCTCTTCCTTCTTCCCGGCGACGGAATCGGCCCCGAGGTGATGGCCGAAGTCGAGAAGGTGATCCAGCGCTTCGAAGACGAGGGCCTCGCCAGGTTCGAGATCGAGAAGGGTCTCGTCGGCGGCTGCGCCTATGACGCGCACGGGGCGGCGATCAGCGACGCCGACATGGCGCGCGCCGAGGCCGCCGACGCGGTGATGCTTGCCGCCGTCGGCGGGCCGAAATGGGCCTCCGTTCCCTACGAAGTGCGCCCCGAGGCGGGGCTCCTGCGCCTGCGCAAGGACCTCGGCCTCTACGCCAATCTGCGTCCGGCGGTGTGCTATCCGGCGCTCGCCGCAGCCTCGTCGCTCAAGCCCGAGGTGGTCGAAGGGCTCGACATCATGATCGTGCGCGAGCTCACCGGCGGCGTCTATTTCGGCGAGCCGAAGGAGATCATCGACCTCGGCAACGGCCAGAAGCGGGGCATCGACACCCAGGTCTACGACACGTTCGAGATCGAGCGCATCGGCCGCGTCGCCTTCGACCTCGCGCGCAAGCGCGGCAACCGAGTCACCTCGTCGGAGAAGCACAATGTGATGAAGTCGGGGGTGCTGTGGAAAGAGGTGATCACGGCGCTGCACAAGCGGGAGTTCCCCGACGTGCAGCTCGATCATCAGCTTGCCGACGCCCTCGGCATGCAGCTCGTGCGCTGGCCCAAGCAGTTCGACGTGATCGTCACCGACAACCTGTTCGGCGACATGCTGTCCGACGTCGCCGCGATGCTCACCGGCTCGCTCGGCATGCTGCCGTCCGCGTCGCTCGGCGACCTGAACCCGAGCACCGGCAAGCGCCGGGCGATGTACGAGCCGGTGCATGGCTCGGCGCCCGACATCGCCGGCAAGGGCCTCGCCAATCCGATCGCGATGATCGCCTCGTTCGGCATGGCCTTGCGCTATTCGCTCGGCGACGGGGCAGCCGCGGACCGGCTGGACGCGGCCATCGCCGCCGTGCTCGCCGACGGCGTCCGCACCGCCGACATCAAGAGCGAGGGCTGCACCCTGGTGTCGACCGCCGCGATGGGCGACGCCATCGTCGCGGCGCTCGAACGGACCGCCGGCTGATCGAATCGCGAGGGCGAGCGACGGATCGCCGTCGCCTGCCTCGCGACGGGCTTGCGCCGGGCGGCGTTCCGGCATATCAAACGCTACGTTCGCCAAATCGAACACAACCCACCCAGGGGGGCCGACCCGTGGATGATCGCGCGCCGCCGTCCAACGGCGCCGCCCTCCAGGCTGTCTATCCCGACAGCCTCACGCTCCGCATCGACGCGCCCACGGCGCTGACGATGGATTCGGGCGCGGCCCTGTCCCCGTTGACGATCGCCTATCAGACCTACGGCGCGCTGAACGCCGCGAAGTCCAATGCGCTCCTGATCTGTCACGCCCTCACCGGCGACCAGCACGTCGCCAATCTCCATCCCGTCACCGGCCGGCCGGGCTGGTGGGAAACCATGGTCGGGCCGGGCCGGCCGTTCGACACCGACCGCTTCTTCATCATCTGCGCCAACGTGCTCGGCGGCTGCATGGGCAGCACCGGGCCGGTGTCGCTCGATCCCGCGAGCGGCGAACCTTACGGCCTCGACTTCCCGGTCGTCACGATCGCCGACATGGTGCGCGCCCAGGCGCTGCTGATCGACCACCTCGGCATCGACACCCTGTTCTGCGTCGCCGGCGGCTCGATGGGCGGGATGCAAGTGCTGCAATGGGCGGCGGCCTATCCCGAGCGGGTGTTCGCCGCCCTGCCGATCGCCACCGCTGCGCGCCATTCTTCGCAGAACATCGCCTTCCACGAGGTCGGCCGCCAGGCCGTCATGGCCGACCCGGACTGGCGCGGCGGCCGCTACCTGATCGAGGGCGTCCGTCCCTCCAAGGGTCTCGCCGTCGCCCGCATGGCCGCCCACATCACCTATCTCTCGGACAGCGCTCTGCACCGGCGCTTCGGGCGCAACCTTCAGGACCGCGCCGCGCGCACCTTCTCGTTCGACGCCGACTTTCAGGTCGAATCCTACCTGCGTCACCAGGGCCGGATCTTCGTCGACCGGTTCGACCCCAATTCCTATCTCTACCTGACCCGGGCGATGGACTATTTCGACCTCGCCGCCGATTTCGGCGGGTCGCTGGTCAATGCGTTCAAGGGGTCGCCGACGCGGTTCTGCGTGGTTTCGTTCACCTCCGATTGGCTGTTTCCGACCAGCGATTCGCGCGCGATCGTGCGCGCGCTGAACGCAGGCGCAGCCTCGGTGTCGTTCGTCGAGATCGAGACCGACCGCGGCCATGACGCCTTCCTGCTCGACGTGCCCGAGCTGATCGCAACCACCCGCGGCTTCGTCGATTCGGCGGCCCGGGCGCGGGGGATCGCATGACCCTGGCGCGCGTGCTCGACGCTCGGCGCGTCGATCTCCTTCGGGTCATGGAGATGGTCGCGCCCGGCTCGCGGGTGCTGGACGTCGGCTGCGGCGACGGCGAGCTGCTGCACCTCCTCGCCGAGGAGCGGAACGTCGACGGCCGCGGAATCGAACTGTCGCAGCAGGGCGTCAACGACTGCGTGGCCAAGGGCCTCTCGGTGATCCAGGGCGACGCCGACGCCGATCTCAACGACTATCCCGACGACGGCTTCGATTTCGTAATCCTGTCCCAGACGCTTCAGGCGACGCGCCACCCCCGCCGGGTTCTGGAGAACCTGCTGCGTATCGGGCGGCGCGCAATCGTCTCGGTGCCGAACTTCGGCCACTGGAGCGTGCGGGTGCAACTGGCGCTGCGCGGACGGATGCCGGTCACCGAGAAGCTGCGATATTCCTGGTACGACACGCCGAACATCCACTTCTGCACCATCACCGACTTCATTGATCTCGCCGGAGAAGTCGGCGCCGTGATCGACCGCGCCGTGACGCTCGACCAGCGCGGCGCCGAGCTGTCGGCGCTGTGGCCGAAATGGACGTGGAACCTGGTCGGCGAGCAGGCGATCTTCCTTTTGCATCGCGAGAAGACCGGCGAGCGGCCGGTTCCGGCCGACGTCGCCCAACGCGCTCCGGGCCCCGGCGCGAGCGCCGGCGTTCTTTGATGGCGGCGATTGCGGGAGCGACGTCTTCGAAGTAAATTCGGGAGCTTTTTCAGAACGGAAGGGTTCGGTTGATGACCGACGAGCTGCGTCGGGAGCACCAGCGCGATGTCGCGAGTTTCGATCTCGGCCGCGCGCTGAAGTCGGTCGTGACGATCCAGTCTTCGATCCCGGAGGACGCCTTCACCGCGCAGACGCTCGGAGAACAGCGCACCGGGAGCGGGGTTGTGATCCGCGAGAGCGGACTGGTGCTGACGATCGGCTACCTGATCACCGAAGCCGAGTCGGTTTGGATCTCCCGCGCCGACGGGCGGGTCACGCAAGGCCACGCGCTCGCGATCGATCAGGAGACCGGCTTCGGCCTCGTGCAGGCGCTCGGACGGCTCGATTGCCCCGCGCTCGAGATCGGACGGTCCGATCTCGCCCAGGTCGGCGATCCGGTCGTGGTCGCCGCGGGCGGCGGCAAGAAACCGGTCCATGCCGAGATCGTCGGGAAACAGGAATTCGCCGGCTATTGGGAATATTATCTCGACGAGGCGATCTTCACCGCGCCCGCTCACCCGTTCTGGGGCGGGGCCGCAGCCATCGGCGCCGACGGCCGGCTGATCGGCGTCGGCTCGCTCCATGTCGAACAATCGTCCGGCCGCGCCGGCTCGCGCGACGTCAACATGATCGTGCCGATCGGGCTGCTTGCGCCGATTCTGGACGACATGCTGAGCTACGGTCGGGCGGTGCGGCCTGCGCGGCCCTGGCTCGGCATCTATTCGGCCGAGAACGACGGCGGCATCGTGGTGGCGGCGGTCTCGGAGCGCGGCCCGGCCGCGAGCGCCGGAATCCGTCGCGGCGACGTGCTTGCATCCGTGGCCGGAGAGGAGGTCGCCGATCTCGGCGACTTCTATCGCAAGGTGTGGCGGGTGGGCGAAGCCGGCGTGGAGATTCCGATCGAGATCATCCGCGACGGCCGGGCGCTTGGACTGAAGGTCCGCTCGGCCGACCGCGCCTCGTTCCTCAAGCGGCCGAGCCTTCAATAGCGCGGGAACTCCGAACCGGTGTTTCCAAATCAAGGACGTCCCGAAAAGGTACGCCGCGGACCGCGGTGCGCCTGCAATCGGACTGGGTCCGGTTGCCTCGCCCTATGACGCATCCTTGATTGGGAAACCCCCGTTTCGTTGCACCCGCGAACAGAAAAAACCATGCCCGCGAGGTGCACGCTGTGACAGCCGTCACACTTTAGATACGATCTGTATCGGTTGAAAGTGCGCCAGCGCTATAGAAAGGGCCGCATCCAGCCCAATCCGGCCTCCACGGTGGTCGTCGGGTGGTACTCGCAGCCGATCCAGCCGTCGTAACCGAGCCGGTCGATCAGCGGGAGAAGGAAGCCATAGGCGATTTCTCCCGTGCCGGGCTCGCGCCGGCCGGGGTTGTCGGCGATCTGGATGTGCGCGATGCGCGGCGCGGCCGCCTGGAGGCGGTGCGCCAGATCACCTTCCATGACCTGCATGTGATAGATGTCCGCCTGAAGCCAGAGGTTGGCGGAGCCGATCGTCTCGATCAGCCGCAGCGCCTCGTCGGTTCGATTGAGGAAGAACCCCGGCATGTCGCGGGTGTTGATCGGCTCGATCAGCAGCTTCACGCCGCGCCCGGCCGCGGTCTCCGCGGCGAAGGCGAGGTTGGCCGCGAATGTCGCCTCAAGCGCGCGCCGGTCGGCGCCGGTCGGGACGATTCCGGCAAGGCAGTTGAGACGCCTGCAGCCGAGCGCTTCAGCGTAATCGAGCGCCCGCGCGACGCCGTCGCGGAACTCCTGAACCCGGTCCGGAAGGATCGCCACGCCGCGCTCGCCCGCCTCCCAGTCGCCGACCGGCAAGTTGAACAGCGCCTGGGTCAGGCCGAGGTCCGTGAGTCGCGTCGCGATCTCGCCCGGCGGATGCTGATAGGGCCCGACATATTCGACCGCGCGGAAGCCCGCCCGGGCCGCGGCGGCGAACCGGTCGAGGAACGGCAGACCGGTGAACAGAAAGCTGAGATTGGCGGAGAATTTCGGCATCGTCGCTCCCTCCCTGATCCGGACGGAGCGTCAGCCCGCCCTCACGAGCCGGGCGGCGAAGAAGCCGTCGAGACCCGAACGTCGGGGGTCGTCGCCCCAGAGTTGGAAGGGCAAGGTGCGCAGTTCGCCAGCCGGCGTCAAACATTCGGCCAGGTCGCCGATTTCGCTGGCGGCGATCGGCGACCGCCGGACGTCGGGATTGCGGCGCAGCAGGGCCACGACCTGGGCCTCGCCCTCCTCGGGCTCGAGCGAACAGGTGCAATAGACGATCGGGCCGCCGGGTCGAGTGAGCGCGACCGCCTTGTCGAGCAGCTGCGCCTGCAGCCTGACGAGGGCGGGCATTTCGCCGGCGCGCTTCATCCAGGCGACGTCGGGATGCCGCCGGATGGTGCCGGTCGCCGAGCAGGGCGCGTCGACCAGGGTCGCGTCGAATGGTCCGCCGTCATAGGCGAGAGCGTCGGCGACGACGACGTCGGCGTGGAGCTTCAGCCGCTCGAAGTTCGCCGCGAGCACCTTGAGCCGCTCCGCCGACCGGTCGACCGCGGTGACGGAGGCGCCGGCCGCCGCGAGTTCGGCGGTCTTGCCGCCCGGGGCGGCGCAAAGATCGACGACTCGCTGGCCCGGATGCGCGCCGAGCAGGCGCGCGGGGAGCGCGGCGGCCGCGTCCTGCACCCACCACTCTCCGTCCGCATAGCCATCGAGCTCGGCGATCGGGCGATGGCTGTCGAGGCGCACCGATCCCGTCGGCAGGACGAGTCCGCCAAGCCGCTCCGCCCAGCCGGCGGGGTCGCTCTTGACGCTGAGGTCGAGCGTCGGCTCGCAGCGGTGGGCCGCGGCGATCCTGCGCGCTCCGTCCTCGCCG
>CAMFKX010000216.1 GCA_945957375.1 uncultured Roseiarcus sp. | reverse complement strand
CCCCAGGTGAGCGCCGGCGGCGACGGCAGCTCCTCGGCGAGCCGGAAGGCCTATTTCATGCTGCTGACGGACGGCATCGCGGACGACGTGATGGAGACGGCGGACGCCAGCAGCTACGAATGGGGCAACTGGGTGCCAGACCCGCGATGGGTTCCGTTCCAGCCGTCGTTCCTGGCCGATGGCGAGAACCTCCAGGGCCTCGACGCCTCGCTCTGCAGCCCCATCAAGAACAAGAAGGTCACCGTCCTGACCCTGAACATCGACTACGTGATCCCGCCCAATCCCGACTGGCGCTTCCAGACCATCCGCGACAAGCTCAAGGGCTCGATCAACCAGAACATGAACGCCTGCGCCAGCGCCGCCAACCTGACCTTCAACGCCGGCGCTCCGGGCAGCATCAAGCAGGCGATCAACACGATGTTCGACGCCATCCTGGCGAGCGCGCGCCTGACGCGCTGAGCGCGCCGCAGGCCCTTGGCCCGGACGCATCCGCCGGGGCGTTCGCCGCTTCCGTTCGACGCCCCCGCCGGACAGGGTCGAGCCTCGTGCGGGCAGGGCTGCGCCTCACCCTCCCCCAGCGCCCTGCGCCGTCAGCTTCAGCCCGTCGAAGGCCGGGATGACGTTGGGCGGCAAGGCCTGGCGCAGGGTCTCGTAGTCCAGGTCCGTGTGCATGTTGGTGAGGACCGCGCGCCGCGGCTTCAGCCGCTCGATCCAGGCCAGCGCCTCCGGCAGCGACAGGTGGGTCGGATGCGGCGTGGGCCGCAGCGCGTCGATGATCCACAAATCGAGGTTCTCGAGAGCGGCCACGCTCTCGTCGGGAATCGCATTCAGATCAGGGGTATAGGCGATGTCGCCGAAGCGGAATCCGAGCGCGTCGCGGTTGCCGTGCACGAGCCGGATGGGCATGGCCGCGATGGCGCCGCCCGGACCCTCGACATGCACCGAATGCCCCAGCGTGATCCGGAACTCCCGGACGATCGGCGGATAGTCGCTGCCGGGCGGTGACACGAAGCAGTACGAGAACCGGCTCGTCAGGAATTCCGCAGTCGCCGCGTCCATGTAGACCGGAAGCACGCGCCGCATGTGGATCGCGAGGGGCCGCAGGTCGTCGATGCCATGGGTGTGGTCGGCGTGGTCGTGGGTGTAGAGCACGGCGTCCAGGCGATCGACGGCCGCATCGAGCAACTGGTCGCGCAGGTCCGGAGAGGTGTCGATGAGGGCCCGCGTGCGGCCGCCCTCCCCCTCGCGCTCGACCAGGATCGAGCAACGCCGGCGCCGGTTGCGCGGATCGGAGGGATTGCAGGCGCCCCAGCCGCTGCCCACCCGCGGTACGCCGCCGGAGGAACCGCACCCCAGGATCGTGATCGAGACCGTCATGCCGTCGCAGCTCCCGGCGCCGTCGGCCTGACGGCCTTGTCGAAGGTGCGGAAGAAATTGTCGGTCGTGAGGCGCGCCATCTCGGCGGCGGACACCCCCTTCACCTCGGCGAGAACCGCATTGGTGTGAACCACATAGGACGGCTCGTTGCGCTTGCCCCTGAAGGCCTGCGGCGCCAGGTAGGGAGCGTCGGTCTCCACCAGGAGCCGGTCCGCCGGCACGTCCGCGGCGATGGCCCGCAGCTCGTCCGACCGCTTGAACGTGAGGATCCCGGAAAACGAGATCATGAGCCCCAGGGCAACCCCGGCCTCGGCCAGGGCCCGGCCCGAGCTGAAGCAGTGGAGCACCGCCTTGAACCGGCCCTGCCGGGTCTCGTCCTCGAGGATGCGGATCATGTCGTCGTCGCAGTCGCGGCTGTGGATGACGAGCGGCAGGCCCGTCTCGCGCGCGGCCGCGATGTGCCGGCGGAACACGGCCTCGGCCACGTCGCGCGGGGCGCGGTCGTAGTGGTAGTCGAGACCCGCCTCCCCGATGCCCACGCAGCGCGGATGGCGCGCCAGGCCGACGAGATCCGCCACGCTCACGTCGGGCTCTTCGCCGGCGCTGTGGGGATGGGTGCCGACCGTGCAGAACACCTGCGGATAGGCCTCCGCGATGGCCCGGATCTCGTCGAAGCGGCGGACCCGGGTCGAGATGGTGACCATCGTGCCGACGCCCGCCTCGAGCGCCCGGGCCACGATCGCGTCGCGCTCGGCCGCGAAATCGGGAAAGTCGAGATGGCAGTGGCTGTCGACGACGAAGGGGCTGGCGGTCGGCATGAATTCCAGGGCGTTCAGGCGGTTGCTTCCGACTTTTCCGCTTCCACGTAGCGCGGGAAGACGGGCTGGGGCGCCGGCAGCATCGCGCCGGCGGCAAGCCGGTGTGCCGCGCCGACATGCTCCAGCATGCGCTGGTCCGCCGGCACGCCGAGGAGGTCGAGGAACTTGCCCGCCGACGTCGGCATCACGGCCTGCGCCACGATGGCGACCGCGCGGATGACCTCGGCCGTGACGTAGAGCACCGTGCCGAACCGCTCCGGATCGGTCTTGCGCTTCACCCACGGCTCCTCGCCCGCGAAATAGCGGTTGGCGTCCGCCACCACCTTCCAGACCTCGGCCAGCATGGTGTGGAGGGCGAGGCCCTCCATCGCCGCCCGCGCCTTCTGCGGAAGCGCGTCGGCCGCCGCCAGGATCGTCGCGTCGGCCTCGCTCAGGGCGCCCGGGGCGGGCACCCTGCCCTCCAGGTTCTTGGCCACCATCGACAGCGAGCGCTGCGCCAGGTTGCCGAGGTCGTTGGCGAGGTCCGCGTTGATGCGCGCCACGATCGCCTCGTGCGAATAGTTGCCGTCCTGGCCGAACGGCACCTCGCGCAGGAAGAAGTAGCGCAGCTGGTCCACGCCGTAGTGGTCGGCCAGCGTGAAGGGGTCGATGACGTTGCCGACCGACTTCGACATCTTCTCCCCGCGGTTGAACAGGAAGCCGTGCACCACGACCTGGCGCGGAACCGGCAGCCCCGCCGACATCAGGAAGGCCGGCCAGTAGATGGCGTGGAAGCGGGTGATGTCCTTGCCGATCACATGCGCGTCGGCCGGCCAGAACCTGGCCCGCGGCGCGTCGACGTCGGGGAAGCCGGTCGCGGTGATGTAGTTGGTCAGCGCGTCGACCCAGACATACATCACGTGCTTCGGATCGCCCGGCACCGGCACGCCCCACGAGAACGCGGTGCGGCTGATCGAGAGGTCGGACAAGCCGCGCTTCACGAAGGCGACGATCTCGTTGAGATATTTCTCCGGGGTGACGAAATCCGGGTTCGCCGCGTAGTGGGCCAGGAGCCGGTCGGCGTAGGCGGACAGGCGGAAAAACCAGCTCTCCTCCTCGACCCACTCGACCGGGGCGCCGGAAGGCGCGCGCTTCGTCCCGTCGCGGGCCTCGGACAGTTCGCTCTCGTCGAAATAGGCCTCGTCGCGGACCGAGTACCAGCCGGCGTATTTCGACAGGTAGATGTCGCCGTTCGCCGCCATCCGCTCCCAGATCGCCTGCACCGCGCGGGCGTGGCGCGGCTGCGTGGTGCGCACGATGTCGTCGGCGCGGGCGTTGAGCAGCTCGCCCATCGCCTCGAACTCGGCCGCGACCGAGTCGACGAATTCCTGCGGGCTCACGCCCTGGCGCGCCGCCGTCTGCTGAACCTTGAGGCCGTATTCGTCCATGCCGGTGACGAACAGCGTGTCGCGTCCGTCGAGGCGCATGAACCGCTGGATCGCGTCGGTGGCGATGCGCTCGTAGGCGTGGCCGATGTGCGGCGCGCCGTTCGCGTAGGGGATCGCGGTGGTGATGTAGAAGCGGCTCATGGCCCCACGGTCCTAGAGCATTTTGGCGGGGATGGGAACGCGGGCGGCCTCGAAGCGGGCCGGGTTCTCAGGCGGCGGCGCGATGTTCGTCGCGCGCCGCCGACCACACTTCGCGCGCGGCGTCGGCGTTGATCGCGGCGATCGCCAGGCCGACGATCAGGTCCGGCCAGGCGGTTCGCCACAGGAATGCGGTCACGGCGCCGGCGGCGATGATCGCGATATTGGCGAAGGCGTCGTTGCGCGCCGAGAGAAACGCCGCCCGCGTCAGGCTGCCGGCCTCCCGCCGCACCCGCGCGAGCGTCAGCGCGCAGGCGCCGTTGACGACCAGCGCCCCCAACCCGGTCAACGACAGCAGCAAGGGCTCCGGCGCGATCGGGGCACGGAGTTTCGCCCAGGCCATCCAGACCGTCGCCAGGGCGGGAACGAGCAAGACGCCGGCAAGGGCCATCCCCAGCCGAGCCCGGCGGCGGGCGTCCCACGCGAGCGCGACCGCGATCAGGAGATTGACCGAGGCGTCCTCGAGAAAGTCGACGCTGTCGGCGAACAGGGAGACCGACCCGATCGCGAGCGCCACGCCGACTTCGACGAAGAAATAGGCGAGATTCGCCGCGGCGACCAGGAGGACGACCTGTTTCAGAGGCAATCGGCGCAGCATCGTCTCAGGCGTCCCGGGCGGTTTGGAGACCCTGCATATCCGGATTATGACGCCTGACGCGCAGGAAAATCATCGATTCGCGGAACCGGCGAGCGGCCGGCGACGCTGGCGAATCGGTCATTCAAACGCGTCCGGACGTCGGATTGTCCACCCTGCGCGCTTTCACTAGGCTCGACGCTGGAGCCACAAGACCGGGAGGATCTCTTGAAACTCGCAATATCGCTTTGCGCCGTCACGATGCTCGGCGTCGGCGCCGCCCAGGCGCAGGTCGACCTCAGCACCTACGCCGACGCCAACGGCAATCTCGACGTTCAGGCGCTGACCTGCGCGCAACTCGCCGGCACCTGGCAGGAGGACGCCGACTTCCTGACCGTCTGGTACAGCGGCTGGTACAACGGCCTCGCCGACTACAGCAAGATGAAGCTCGACCGCGCCAAGGAGCTCGAGCACCGGGTGATCGTCTATTGCAAGGCCAACCCCAAGGTGAAGGTCATCAAGGCGATGGACATCAACATCAAGGCGATGCGCAAGGAAGCGGGCATCAAGGTCGTCGACGAGAAATAGTCTTCGTCGCAGCCGCGTCCGTCCATTCCGAGCCCATTCCAACAGAATCAGAGGAAAGCCATGATGTCCTTCAATGCGCGCTCCGGCGCCCTTCTCGCCGTCTTCGGCGCCGCGACCCTGACCGCGTCGTCCGCGTCAGCCCAGGTCGAACTGAAAACCTACACCGACGCAAAGGGATATATCAACGTCCGGGCGCTCACCTGCGGCCAGCTCGCCAACACCTTCCAGGAGGACGCCGACTTCATGGGCACCTGGTACAGCGGCTGGTGGAACGGCCACGCCAAGCGCCACTCGATCAACATCAAGCGCACCCGCGAAGGCATTCACGAGGTGATCGTCTATTGCAAGTCGCATCCCGACGATAAGGTGGTCGACGCGGTCGACGCCTACGTCAAGCGGATGCAGCAGCAGGGCGCGCAATAGCGCATATCGCCCCCTTCCCGGCCGAAGGCCGCGAAGGGCGAAGCGGGCGTAAGTCCTACCCGCGCCGGCGCGTCGCCGCCGCGCTTGCAACGCGGCGTTGCCCGGCCTCGGGGACAACGGTCGTTTCGTGCGATTTCCTGATCGCGCTCTCTTCTTCGGGCGACCTCCCGCCCGAACTCGGGCGCTCGAGGCGGCGTCGATGTCGGTTATCGACGCCGCGATCTTGTTGGCGTTCGACTTCGGCCGCGGCTTGAGTTGCGATAAGGAACAGTGACATCCGCGGGAATTCAGCCCCCCGCGGCGGCGCGGAACGTTCTTGCGATAACGGACCCCGTGGAGAGACGATGACCGACACTCCTCCGAAAATCACAAATGTATTTGTTTTGATGTTGGAAAACCATTCATTCGACAACATCTTCGCCATGTCGGGCATTCCGGGAATTCGCGCGGCCAACGTCAGCGATTTCAATGTCGCGAACGGCAAGAACTATCATGTGCGAGACGGCGCGCCGTGGTCGATGCCGACCGACCCGGGGCATGAGTTCGAAGATGTTCTCGAGCAACTCTGTGGCTCAGTCGCCGCGCGGGAATACCGTGGGGGCGCCTATCCTCAGGTCGACAATTCCGGATTCGCCAGCAGCTACGCGTCATCGACAACGGAACTGACAGGCCTCCCCGACGAACATCAGATCGGGGACATCATGGCTTGTTACGACACCCGGACCCAATTGCCGGTCATCCGCCAGCTCGCCTGTGAATTTGCGATCTGCGACCAATGGTTCTCGTCGCTTCCAGGTCCGACCTGGCCCAATCGCTTTTTCGTTCACGGCGCGTCTTCCGCCGACTGGTCGGACTCGCCCGAGATGAAGACCGAAATCCCGCTCTATGTGTTTCATGGCTTTCAATATGAGAATGGCTCAATTTTCGACTCGATGCGGGCCAAGGGAATTCGTTATCGGATCTATAACGACTTTCACAATCGGTTCAGCGACGATCCGTCTGGTTTTGAGTTCGGAGGCTGGATCGCGCAGGTTGCGGCGCTAAAGGGGATCAGCCTGGCGGATATCCGGTCGCTCGATCACTTGTCTTCCGATCTCGAAAAGGCCGACTATAAAGACATTGCGTACACTTTTATTGAACCCAACTACGGCAAGAGCTTCTTTGCTCCGCAGCCGGCGCAGAAGGGAATACCGGCCAAGGACCTCGCCGGACCGACCTACAAGGGCGGGTCCGCGCAGCACCCGGAGGACGATCCGTCAGGCGGAGAAGGCCTGATCAAGGCGGTCTACGAGGCGATTCGCCGGTCCCCGCTGTGGGACACGAGCCTGCTCCTGATCCTCTACGACGAGCACGGCGGTTTCTACGATAGCGTCAGACCGGGAACGGCCGTTCCGCCCGGCGATCAACCGCCGCCCGACCAAACCGTCCTCAACAAGAGCGGATTCGATTTCGGCCACTATGGCGCGCGGGTTCCCGCGGTCGTCGTGTCTCCGCTGATACCCAAGGGCGCCGTCGACCCTACGAAGTATGACCACGCTTCGGTCCTTGCGACCCTTGAGAGATTGCTGGGCCTGCAACCTCTGACCCGGCGCGACGCGTGCGCAAACGACGTTCTGCACCTCCTCACGGAAAAGAAACCTCGCACTGATTGTCCCCTCATCCTCGCCTCGCCGGCGCCCGCGCGAAGACCGGCCCCGCGGTCAGCCGAGGCGGCGCAGGCGGAAAGCGCGAAGTTTGCGGACCAGCCCCTCGCCAAGACCGGAAACACCGTCGGATTTTTGTATATCCTGTTGAAATCGGAACTCGAATTGATCCCTTCGGAAGAGGGCCGGATCGCCGCGATCGAAGCTTTCAAGCGCATCGACACACAGGGCAAGGCCCGCGATTACGTCATGGCGATTGCGGAAAGGATCATCAGCTTGCGCAACATTCCCGCTCTCGACTGACCTGCGGCGAGATCGCCCTCCCCTTCCCGGAAGATCGCGACGCCGTCGATCTGGGCGGCGATAAGCCTACCGCCCGCGCTTCGCCGCCGCCGCGATCTCGGCGAACAGCGCGAGCACGTGCAGGCGGCGGTCGAGGTTGAGCGCCTCCGTCTCGCGCGTGGCGTCGCGCACCCGATCCCATAGCGCCCCCGCCTCCCAGGCGCCGAGCGGCGACGCGACCGTGTTCGCCGCATGGGCGGCGAGCCAGTCGTAAAGGGCGCGGTGGAAAGCCTCGAAGGCCTCGTTCGAGGCGCGGCTCGACAGCGCCTCGGCGAGCTTGGCGACCGCCCGCGGATCGGGATGCGGCAGCGCCGCGAGCGTGGAATCGATCAGCGCGCCGACGCCCTCCGACGCCGGCGCGAGGCGGGCCAGCGCCTCGCGCACCGAGCCGCTGGCGCGCCCCGCCGCCGCGGCGATCACCGCCGGGTCGGCGTCGGTCCACGGCTCGCCGAGCGTCTCGACCACGTCGACGATGTCTCGCGGCGAAAGCGGGTCGACGCGCAAGCGGCGGCAGCGCGAGCGAATCGTCGGCAGCACCTGCCCCGGACGATGGGCGACGATCAGGATCAGCGCGCGCGCCGGCGGCTCCTCGATCATCTTGAGCAGCGCGTTGGCGCTGCTGGCGTTGAGATCCTCGGCGCAGTCGACGAGACAGATCCGCCAGCCGCCGAACGCCGCCGACATCTGGAACACCTGAAGCGCGGCGCGGACGTCGTCGACCCGGATCTCGCTGGTGAACTTCTTCTCTTTCGTCTGCCAGACGCGGCGGACGAGCGCGAAATCCGGGTGCGCCATCGAGGTGAGATGACGCGCGGCGGGAGAGCTCGGGTCGACCGAGAGATCCCGGGCTTCGCGCACCGCCCGCGCGGCGGGATCGGGGTTGGCGAACAGAAACCGGGCGAAGCGCCACGCCAGCGTGGCCTTCCCCGACCCTTCCGGTCCGCCGATCAGCCAGGCGTGCGCCAGCCGTCCCTCGCGATAGGCGGACAGCATTTCCGCTTCGGCGGCCGCGTGGCCGATCAGGACCGTGGCGTGGCGCGGATGCGGCGCGCCCGGGAAGGCGTCGCTTTCCGGCGCCTCGTCCGATTCGGGCCTCCTCACGACGACGCTCCCGCGGCTCGGGCCGGATCGAGCCGGGCTGCGACCTCGGCCCAGATCGCCGCCTCGACCGCATCCTCGGAGGCGAGCGCGTCGATCACCGCGCACCGTCCCGGCTCGGCCGCGGCGATGTCGAGGAAGGCGCGGCGCAGGATGCGGTGAAATGCGATCCCCTCGGCCTCGTAACGGTCGGCGCCGGCGCCCGCGCGACGCAGGCCGGCGCGTTTGAGCCCCGCCTCCGGCGGCAGGTCGAGAATCAGCGTCAGGTCGGGCCGGACGTCCCCCACGGCGACCGCCTCGAGCCGCAGGATGAAGTCGGTCGGCAGGTTGCCCGCGGCGCCCTGGTAGGCGCGGGTCGAATCGGCGAAGCGGTCGCACACCACCCATCGGCCGCTCGCAAGCGCCGGCGCGATCATGGCGTCGACATGGTCGATCCGCGCCGCGGCGAACAGCAGCGCCTCGGCCTCGGGCCCGAGGGGTCTGGCGAACCCGGACAGGATCGCTTCGCGCAGAGCCTCGGCGTGCGGCGATCCGCCAGGTTCGCGGGTCCGCGCGACGTCCAGTCCCGCTTCGCGCAGCCGCGCCTCGAGCCGCCGCGCCTGCACCGATTTCCCGGCGCCCTCGCCGCCTTCGAGCGTGATGAAGCGGCCTCTGGGCGGCGCAGCCGTCATCGGCGCGACCGCGCCCGGCCGGCGACCCTCGAAGCTGCGTTCATGTTCGCCATTCCGTATCGACCGGCGTCGGCGCCCCCGCGTCCCCCGCTTGCGAACGCTCGGGAGCACGCGCGGCCGCCGGCGCGAACAACACCATCAGCCTTGCCGCGACAAGCCCAGGTCGCCCTAGTCGCCGTCGTTCGCCGCATGCGGTCCCGTCACGTGGCCGAAGGCGGCGCGGGCGAGGCGCTTCACCCGGTCCGACGACGGATCGGCGAAATAGAGCGCCTTCTCCCCATTCCCGGACAGATCGGGCCGGCGCGGCGGCAGCGCGGATACGGTCGCCGGCCCGGGCTTCGCGGCCTCCGCCATCTTCGCCGGCGCGTCATGGGACTGGCCGAGGTCGAACGGACGCGGCGGCGGAAGAGGAATCGAT
>CAMFKX010000215.1 GCA_945957375.1 uncultured Roseiarcus sp. | reverse complement strand
GACATGGATTCCGTTGGTCGTCCAGACCCCATCGCGCCGGTCGGCGATGAGATGCGCGACCTGTCCGATGCGCAGCCGGCCCGCGGCCGCCGGTTCGCCGTCGATGCGGATCAGGACGTCGGCGGGATAGGCGATGCGCTCGCCGTTGACCCAGACGCTGCCGAACTTGCGGATCGTGCCGATGAACCCGGTTCCGCCGATGCCGTTGTCGGTCGGCTTGAACCCGGTCCCGCCGATGCCGTTGTCGCCGGCCTTCGGCTTCTCGGCGGCGACGGCCCGCCCGCCGGCCAAGGCCATGACGAGATGCAGAACCTGACGGCGGCTCGGGGTTTTTCCAGCGCTCACGGGGCGTCCCCGCGCTCGGAGCGCGCCGCCGGCGCCTCGTGCGCCCGCCCGCCCTCGTCCTCGGCGTAAAGATAGACGCCGAAATTCCAGCGCCACGTTCCGCCCGGGTCCTGCGCGTAGGCCGTCTGGGCCTCGCGGTTGACCGAGAGAAGCGCATCGGCCGCCTTGCGGCGCGAGAGCGCCAGCATCGCCTCGGCCATCTCGCGCGACAGGCCCTCGTAATGCACGGCGCGCTCGACGAACGGCGGCTCGGCGGACAGGATGTTCTCGACCGCGGCGGCGACGTGATCGTGCAGGTTGCGGCCGAAATAATAGAGCTGGCGGTCATCGCCCGAATGCGGCGCGGTGGCGGCCTCCTCGAGCCGGACGCGGCCGTCGGCGTCGACGGCGGCCATGCCGCGGTCGAGCCACTCGTCCAGCACGGCGCGCGGGCGCACGTCGCGCGTCACCGATTCGACAAGGTCCTCGAAGGTCGGACCGTCGCCGGGGTCGCCGGCGCGGCGCAGGCGCAACGGCGCGCCGGCGGGATCGGTGAACGCCGGCGACGCGAGCCAGCGCGCGACGATCATGCTCGACCGGGAGACGCTCGCGGGGACCAGGCGCACCGGCGCCCCTGCCCCGCGCAGGCGGCGCACCTCCTTGCGATGGATGCCGGTGAGCAGACTCACCCGGCTGTCGGTCTGCTCCTTGCCGCTCAGGGCGAAATCGTACTCGGCGACGTTGACGTAGAGTTCGCGCAGCAGGTCGCTGAGCGCAGGAAACGTCAGGCCGCAGCGGATAAACAGGCGCACCAGCGGGCGCAGCAGGCGCGCGACCGGCGTCTGCAGGCGCGCGGCGTCGGGGGGAGGCGCGGCTTCCGTCATCGCCGCATCCTAGCGCGCCTTGTCGTGGGAGAAAATCCCACAAATTCGGCTTTCCTGTTGACGTGGGAATTTTTCCCACGTACTGAGGACAGACCTGATCCCCACGGGACTTGCTTCGATGACCCTTCCCTCCGCCGCCCGCGAGCCCTCCACCCTCGCCAGTCCGTCTCACCTGGGCGCGCTTCGCCGCGCGGCCGCGATCGGAGTCGCGGGCTTGGTCTTCGGATGTGCGCTGCTATGTTCGTCCGCGCCGCCGGCCAAGACGGCGCCGCAGCCGATCCCGGCCAACGTTCCAGAATGGACCCGTTCGGGCGACGCGGGCGTTCACCGTCTGTCGCGCCGACCCGCTCGTATCCTCTGCGACGTCGATTGACGGCGCGCGCGCAAGCCTCGCCTGCGCGCCGCCCCTGTGCGCCGGCTCAGTTCAGCGCCGGCTCCGGCTCGGCGGCCATGGGCGGCGCCTTGGTGACCGTGAGCGAATCGCACACCTCGCCGATCAACGCCTTGAGTTTCGGCAGGGCGTCGAGCGCGCGCTCCTCGGCGACGTCGAGATTGCGGTCGAAATCGGACGGCAGCGTCCGGGTCTGGCTCATCAGTTGGCCGACGTGCCACAGCCAGTCGCGCGCGCTGCGGACGGGCTCGACCACTTCGTCCATACGGTCGCTGAGGCCGTCGTTCAGGCCGCCGCTGGCCTCCATCGCATAAGCGAGGCCGGTGACGAATTCGCACAGCGTGCAGGTCGCTCCGTAGCGCGCGTGCGTGACATGATTATCGATCATAAGCCGCGGTCCTCCCGGTTCGCCCCCGTCCCCGGTCGCGAACGCTTCCGGGCGCGCCGTTTGTCTTGGGTTGTGGGCCGCCCGTCAGGGGAAACGTGTCTGGGCCGCTCTAAGAGGCGGCTGCGTTCCCCTTCAAGCCGCCACTGTGCGACCGCCTCTCGGCCCTCGGCAATGCGACACTTCGTCGCCTTGCGCTCTAAATCGTTCTAGCGGGCCGATAATTTCCCGCCTCTGCGGCGAGACCCGGTGCTGCAGACGACGCCAGCCATGGCTCGCGCGCGCCGGGCTTCAGGGGGAGCGCGCGCGGGTTCCTCCCAGGGACTCCCTGGACAAACCTCGCCGCAGGGAACGCAAACCGAAAGGCGGTCCAGTTCTTCGTGTCGAAAAGGGTCCAGTTCCGGATGTCGTTTGACACGCCGGCGGCGAGCGCCCCCCACGGCGCCGCGGGCCCTCACCCGGGCCGCTTCGCGGCCGTCCCTCTCCCGGGGGGAGAGGGGGCGCAAAGGCGCCGTCGCCCCCCTTCCTTCCCCCCTCGGGGGAAGGTGGACGCGCCGGAGGCGCGGCCGGATGAGGGGAGGGCTTCAGGGGAGCGCGCGCGGGTCCCTCCCGTGGACCCGTGGACAAACCTCGCCGCAGGGAACGCAAACCGAAAGGCGGTCCAGTTCTTCGTGTCGAAAAGGGTCCAGTTCCGGATGTCGCTTGACACGCCGGCGGCGAGCGTCCCCCACGGCGGCGCCGCGGGGCCGGGCCGCTTCGCGGCCGTCGCTCTCCCGGGGGAGAGGGGGCGCAAAGGCGCCGTCGCCCCCTTCCTTCCCCCTCGGGGGGAAGGTGGACGCGCCGGAGGCGCGGCCGGATGAGGGGAGGGCGTGGCGGCGCTTCGAGCGATTGCCCTGCCTCCCCCATTCTCCATTGACTGACGCGGCGATATATGTGTATTATGCACGCATAATCACGAACCCAAGGAACGGGTCATGAAAGCGACACTCGGCGGATCATCGCCCACGATCGGCGCCATCGGCAGCGGGACGCGGTTCAACGGAAGGCGATTCGTCGCCCTGACCGCGGCTCTCTCAGGACTCTGCCTGCCGTTCTCCGGTCTTCAGGTGCATCTGCACCAACTCGACTCGATCCTGTCGGCCCCGAGACACAGCTGGATGGCGATCCACGTCGCGCTCGGCGTGCTGTTTCTGGCCGCGGTCGTCGTCCACGCCACCTTCAATCGCCGGGCGCTCATGAACCACCTGTTCGGAGGCGCCGTCGCCCGCTCGGCGCTGAGCCACGAGGCCGTCGCCGCGATCGCCATCGTGTCCTTCGTGTTGCTGGTCGCGGCGACGCACGGGCTTCGCTAGCCCGCCGTTCGAAGCGGGCGCGGCGATCGAACGGCCTCGCCGGCCGCGACGGGCCCGCTCAGGGCCGATCCTGCCCGGCCGGGCGATCCCCTTGCAGCCTCCGGCGCGACCTGGCCTTGCGCGCAAGCATTGGGGTCGTCCCCGACTTCAGCGTGTCGACAAATTTCAGCATCAGTCGCACCAGTTCGTCGACGTCGCGCGCCTCCCAGCTATCGAAGAGGGTCTGGCCGATCCGGTCGCGCGCGGCGTCGACGCGATCGGTCATCGCCTTGCCTTTCGCCGTGACGGCGGCGTGGCGCACGCGGCCGTCGACCGCGCTGCTCCGGCGCTCCACCAGGCCGAGACTCTCGAGCCGGGCGACTTGACGGCTGACGGTGGTGTGGTCGCGCCCGGCGCGGTCGGCCAGATCGACGACTCCGATCGGCCCTAGCCGCTCGATGCCGACGAGCAGCGGAAACAGCGCCCGGTCGAGCGGAATGTCCGCTTCCTCGATCATCGCCCCGTCGACCTGGGGCCGGTTCATGAAACCGACGATTTCGACCATGGCGCCGTGAAGGCTACGGAGCTGGTCGCGGGACATCCCTTTCGCGGACACCGGATCCTCGAATATCTGTGCAGGACGCACATATATCGCCGGTCCGACCGGAAATCCATCGCCCCGCGCGGCGCAGCGGGCGCGCGTCCGCCGTCACGCCGCCCTCACGGCGTCAGCGACCATCCGTCGCCGTGAAGCCACGCCTCCGCGGTCGGCGGGCCGAATCTCAGCCAGCGCACGCGCTCGCCGCCGCCGCGCCGGAAGGCCGCGTCCAGCCTGCGCCCGGTCTCGGCGTCCTGCGCGCCCTCGCAGGCGATGAAGACGACGCCGCTGAATAGCCGCGCCGGCCAGGCGCCGTCGCCTTCGGCCGGTCGGGCGACGAGCAGCATGGCGCCCGACGATCCCGCCGCCTGCAACGGGAAGAGCAGCCGTCCGCCCGGGTTGAGCGCGTCGAGCCAGGCGCGCACGGGATGGGTGGCGGCGGCGCTGACGTAGATCGCGTCGGCTTTCGGCAGGTTCGCCGCGACGCCCGAGGCCGCGCGCACCTCGACCTGCGAGCAATCGGCGAGCGCGACGCGCGCCCGTTCGGCGAGGCCGGCGTCGATCTCGTAGGCGAACACCTTGCCCGACGGGCCGACGAGGCGGGCGAGGATCGCCGTGTAATAGCCTGCGCCGGCGCCGACCTGCACGACCGTCTCGCCCTCCTGGAGCGCGAGCGCCGCGAGCGATTGGGCGTGCAGCGACGGCTGGCCATTGTTGATTCCGCGCCCGGCGTCGATCGCCACCAGCACGTCGTCGTAGAGGCAGGCGACGTCGCTTTCGCCATCCGAAAGGCCCATGCCGTTCGACACCCGCCACGGCGGCGGCCCGGAGAAGACCTCGCGCGGCGCGGCGGCGAAGGCCGCCTCGAGCCTCGCGTCCGCGACGCCGGCGAGGCGCAGGATCTTGGCGGCGTAGGCCTTGCGCAGCGTCTCCGATCGGTCCGGCATGTTTCCTCCACGAAATTTTCGCGGCCGCCTCGGCCGTCGCCATTTTCGCGCCCCGCGCCCGCCTCATCTTGCCCGGGCCTCGGCCAAGGCGCGTCACGCGCGCCCCGTTCCGAGGTCCATTCTACACCCCCGGAGGGCGACCGTATGCCGACGATCTCGACGCTGGATGGAACGGAAATCTTCTACAAGGATTGGGGCCAGGGCCGCCCCATCGTCTTCAGCCACGGCTGGCCGCTGTCCGCCGACGACTGGGACCCGCAGATGCTGTTCTTTCTCGCGCGCGGCTTCCGGGTGATCGCGCACGACCGGCGCGGCCACGGCCGCTCCTCGCAAATCGCGACCGGCCACGACATGGATCACTACGCCGCCGATCTCGCGACGTTGACCGAGCGCCTCGACCTGAAGGGGGCCGTCCATGTCGGCCATTCGACCGGCGGCGGCGAGGTCGTCCGCTATGTCGCCCGGCATGGCGCCGGCCGCGTGGCGAAGGCCGCGATCATCGCCGCCGTGCCGCCGCTGATGGTCAAGTCGCCCGCCAACCCCGGCGGCCTGCCGCAGGAGGTGTTCGACAGCTTCAAGACGCAGGTGGCGACCAACCGGGCCCAGTTCTACCGCGACGTTCCGGCGGGTCCGTTCTACGGCTTCAACCGTCCGGGCGCGACGCCGCTCGAGGGCCTGATCCAAAATTGGTGGCGGCAGGGCATGATGGGCAGCGCCAAGGCGCATCACGACGGGGTCGACGCCTTCTCGCAGACCGATTTCACCGAGGACCTGAAGGCGATCGAGATCCCTGTGCTCGTCATGCACAGCGACGACGACCAGATCGTGCCCTACGCCGATTCGGCGCCGCTGTCGGCGAAGCTGCTGCGCAACGGGACGCTGAAGACCTATTCCGGCCTTCCGCACGGGATGATCACGACCCACGCCGACACGATCAACGCCGACCTGCTCGCCTTCATCGGAGCGTGAAAAAGCGCGCGGCGCCGGCGGGCGAGAGCTTGGCGCCGCGCGCGCTTGCCGCCATTGAGGTCTCCAGCAACGCCTGGAGTCCCCCATGACCGACACGACCGCCTATCCGGTCAACGACATCAACCGCGTCCGACGCCTGCACGAGCGAGGAACCTACGATCGCGCCGCGGTGCATGCGATCCTCGACGCGTCGGCGCTCGCCCATATCGCCTATGTCGTCGACGGCCGGCCGTTCTGCACGCCGACCCTGTTCTGGCGCGACGGCGAACGGCTCTACTGGCACGGCAGCAGCGCCAGCCGGATGCTGCGCAACCAGGGCGACGGCGAGCCGGTGTGTCTGACGGCGAGCCATCTCGACAGCCTCGTGCTCGCCCGCTCCGCCTTCAACCACTCGGTCGATTATCGCTCGGCGATGGCGTTCGGCCACGCGCGGATCGTCGACGACCCGGAGGAAAAGGAGCGCGCCCTCGCCACGATGGTCGATCGCTTCTATCCGCAGCGCTGGGCGTCGCTGCGCCCGGCCACCCGGCAGGAGATCAAGGCGACGCGGGTGATCGGCATGACGATCGAGCAGGCGTCCGCCAAGGTCCGCGCCAAGGGGATCGGCGACGATGAGGAGGACTACGCCCTGCCGATCTGGGCCGAGCGCATCCCGGTGCTCACCGTCCTCGGGGCGCCCGAGCCTTGCAGCCGCCTCGCGCCCGGCGTTTCGCGGCCGGAACGGCTGGCCGGCTATCGCGAAGGCCGCGCGCTCGGCGAGGTCCTGGCCGAGGCCCACGCGGCAAGTTTCGGACCGGCGGCCGGGACGATCTCGTCCGCCAGGGAGACCGAGACGCCGTCGGCGCCCGCGGCGCCGGCCGAGGACCCCGGCGCGGAGGGAGAACGACGCCCATGACCATGCCCGAAGGCGGTTGCGCCTGCGGTCAGGTGCGCTATCGGATGCGCTCCGGGCCGATGTTCGTCCATTGCTGCCATTGCCGGGAGTGCCAGCGCCAGACCGGCAGCGCGTTCGTGATCAACGCCCTGATCGAGACCGACCGGGTGGAGACGCTCGCAGGCGCGACGGAGGCGATCCCGGTTCCGGGCGAGAGCGGGCGACCGCAGATCATTCATCGCTGCCCGACCTGCAAGGTCGCGCTCTGGAGCTGCTACGGCGGGCGGCTGGCGCTCAGTTTCGTCCGGGTCGGCGCGCTCGACGAACCGGCGTCGCTGCCGCCCGACGTCCACATCTACGTGCGTTCGAAGCTGCCGTGGGTGGCTCTGCCGGCGGGCGCGCCGGCGTTCGAAGCCTATTACGACTCGCGCGAACTCTGGCCGGCCGAAAGCCTGGATCGCCGCCGGGCGATCCTCGGGTGAAGCGCCGCCCGATCGCCGCGGCGCTCGTGAGCCTGCTGGCGTCGCCGCTCGCGGCGCAGGAGCCGGCCCCCGCCGACACGCTGATGGAGATGCGCCGCGCGGTCGGCGCCTGCCTCGCCAAGACGCCGGTGGCCGCCGGCTCGCGCGTGACGATCGCGTTCATGCTCCGGCGCGACGGCACGGTGCTCGGCAAGCCGCGGATCCGCTACGCCCATCTCGAAGGCGACGCCGAGGCGCAGAGCCGGTTCCTCGAAACCGCCGAGCGCGCGGTCGATTCGTGTCTGCCTGTCGCGGTCTCGCCGGCGCTCGGCGCGGCGATCGCCGGACGGATGTTCACCATCACCGTCGGGCGCGACCGGCCGGGCGCATGACGGCGGTGCGACGTTTTATCCTATAGCCAAACGGGGAAGTTTGCTGCATTGCAACATGGTCCGGGTCCGTGGAAATGAACGGCCGGTGACCGGGGCGGAAATGAACAACGAGGCGAGACAGCCATGTCGATGCCGCCAAAGTCACGCACTTCATTCGCAGCCCTCGCGCCGAAATACGCGCGCCTCGCCGCGACGCTCGATAAATACGCGCGCAGCGTCGGGACTGGAGCGCCAACGCCGCGCGCCGATATTGTGGAGTTACAGCTCCGGACGATCGCTTCACTTCGCGAAAGCGCAGAGGCGACGCTCGCGATCGCTGAAGCGCTCGGCGACGCGACCTGTCCGCGCGACGTCACCTGTCTGCATCTGGGCGACTGGAATCGCTGCAACTCCTGCTTCGAAGAACAGGTCGGCCGGTATTTCGAGCAGGCCGGGAAGCTGTTGACCGCGGTGATGCAGATCACCGAGCCCCGGTCTTTCGTCGCGGCCAAGAGCGCCTGCGGCGGCGGCGGGACTTTCCATGCCTTTCCCCAGCGCGCCGCCTCCTTCACCGAGGCGCAGCAACGGGTGTTCGAGCTCTTGGTGACCGGCCTGCCCAACAAGCTGATCGCCTACGAGATCGGCGTCTCGGAGGCGACGGTCAAGGCCCATGTCAGCGCGGTGCTGCGCAAGCTTCAGGTCCGCAGCCGCGCCCAGGCGATCGCCCTTTCGTCGGCTTTCGAGCGCAACCGGAGCGGCGACCGGGCCGCGGCGGCGGAATAGGCGTCACAATCCCTGCCGCAGCGCCCAGATCGCGGCGATTCCGACAATCATGGTGGCGGGAAGGTTGCGGGTCGCGACCGCGACGGCAAGCGCGAGCGCGCCTGCGGTCGCCTCGCGCCAGCCTGCGTTCAGCATCGAGGTCGCGACCAGCGCCACGATCAGACAGCCCGGCAGGGCGGTCAGGGCTCGCGCCATCGGGCCCTCGGTCGGGATCGCCTGACCGAGCCGCGCCCCGGCGAAGCGGATCGCGAACGTGCCGGCGGCGAGCGCCGCGATCATCGCCCAGCGCTCATCCATCGCGACGCAGGCCCGCGACCGCCGCGCCCAGAACGCCGCCGACGGCGAGCATCCAGTGCGGCGGCGCGCCCAGAAGCCGGACTCCACCGAAAACGACCGCCGCCGAAACCGCCCAGGGCAGGAGATCGGAGCGCCCGCGCCACAGCGAGACCGCGATGGCGAGGAAAGCCGCGGTGAAGGCGAAGTCCATGCCGAGCGCCCGGGGCTCCGGCATCGCCGCGGCGAACACGACGCCGAGCACCGTCGCGCCGCACCAGGTCGCCATCTGCAGCGCGCCGCCGCCGACGAGATAGCCCCAGCCGACCGGGCGCCCGCGCGCCCGCGCCGCGAGCAGCAGCGCCCAGTTTTCGTCGGCGGTCAGATGGGCGCCGAGCGCCGCCTTCCACCACGGCTGGCGCGCGTAGACGTCATGAATCGAGGCGGTGATCAGCAGGAGCCGGAGGTTGAGCGCGAGCCCGGCGAAGACCGAGGCGGCGATCCCGGCCCCGGCGCCGGCTTGCTGGACTGCGATGATCTGCGAGCTGCCGGCGTAGACGACGACGCCCATCACCCCGATCTGGAGCGGCGAGAACCCCGCCTGGGCCGCGAGCAGGCCGAAGGCGAGGCCGTAGACCGCGGTGCCGAACGCGAGCGGCAGAACGTCTCGAGCGCCGGCGGCGAAGCCGTCGGCGGATGGGAGGGGCGGCATGGGGGCTTTCGCGGCGAGGACTCGTACGGCGGATTATTGGCCGGGGGATCGGCCGGTCAAGTCGAGCCGCGCAACGGCCTCGCCGCGGATCGCCGGCCACGCTCGATCGTCGGTCCGCCGCGCGTCAGCGCCAGCCGGCGGCGCGGCGCGCCTGCCAGCGTTCCGAAACCCGGACGCCGAGGCGCTGCAGGAGCGACGGATCCGGGCCGAGCCGCGGGTCCGGCTCGGCGCTCCGGCGTCGCTCGGCCGGATCCGGAAACGGGATGACGTCCGCGCCCGACGGGTCGTGAGCGGGCGCGTCCGGCG
>CAMFKX010000214.1 GCA_945957375.1 uncultured Roseiarcus sp. | reverse complement strand
CCCCCACAGCTCGTTCCGATTTTCTAAGCGGCGATTTGTGGCGATCTTGTGTATTGCCCGGGCGTCGGAGCGGAGCAATCGAAAAAGCATCGCGTCTCGACGGCAGGCGTTTGAACGTCCGCTGGAACCGCTCGCGGCGGACCTCCGTGATTCAATTTTCAGGCCGACAGGCGGGCGCCGGAGCTTGGATCAAAGAAGTGCCCGTGGGCCGCGTCGAAGGCGAGCCTCACGGCGTCGCCTTCGCGGATGTGCATGCGTTCCTTGAGCACGGCGACGATCTCGGTTTCGCCGGCGCTGGCGATGAGATGCGTCTCCGAGCCCGTCGGTTCGACAAGCGAGACGATGCAGGGGAGGCCCGCTTCCGGATCGAGGCGAACGGCTTCGGGGCGGACGCCGAAGAGGATCTTTCGACCGGCCCAGCCCGCGGGCGTCCGGCCGACGGCGGCCGATTGCCCGCCCGGCAGGACGAGGCGGCCGGCGCCGTCGGGCTCGCCTTCGATCAGGTTCATCGCCGGCGAGCCGAGGAAGGTCGCGACGAAACTGTTCGCCGGACGGTCGTAGAGGTCGAGCGGCGCGCCGATCTGCTCGACGCGGCCGCCGTTCAGCACCACGATCTTGTCGCCCATCGTCATCGCCTCGACCTGGTCGTGGGTGACGTAGATCGTGGTCGTCTTCAGCCGCCGCTGCAGTTCCTTGATCTCGCCGCGGACCTGGACGCGCAGCTTGGCGTCGAGGTTCGAAAGCGGCTCGTCAAACAGGAACACTTTCGGGTCGCGCACGATCGCGCGGCCCATGGCCACGCGCTGACGCTGGCCGCCGGACAACTGGCGCGGGTAACGGCCGAGCAGCGGTTCGAGGCCGAGCGAGGCGGCGGCCGTGTCGACCTTGCGCTTGATCTCGTCCTTGCCGACCTTGGCGAGTTCGAGCGCGAAGCCGAGGTTCTGCGCCACCGTCATCTGCGGATAGAGCGCATAGTTCTGGAACACCATCGCGACGTCACGTTCTTTCGGTTCGAGCTTGTTGACCACCCGGCCGTCGATCGCGATTTCTCCGCCGCTGATCGTCTCGAGTCCGGCGACCATGCGGAGCAGCGTGGACTTGCCGCAGCCGGACGGGCCGACCAGCACCACGAACTCGCCGTCGGCGATGTCGACGGTGACGCCCTGGATGATCGACACCGGACCGAAAGCCTTGCGGACGTCTCGGATCTGAACGGAAGCCATGGACCCAGTTCCTGCTGCTTCAACGCGCCGGGCGGATGCGGATCGCCTGATAAGGCTTGGGGTCGAGCGCGACCGCGAAGGCCGCGGCCGGCTTCGGCTCCGTCCACGCGCCGCCGCGCTGCCGTAGCCGCGGGTAGATCGGGCACGGGACGCGCCGCGCCGGGGCGACCGTCATCGCCCAGGCGTCGATCACGTCGACGTCGACCGTTCGGTCGTCCGCCGGCAGGCCCGCGGCCCACAGCGCCGGCTGATGTTCGCCGAAATAGATCAGCCGATAGTCGCCCTCGCTCGCGCAGGAGACGCGCTGCCACGGCCACTCGTCGGGCGGCGCGGGCGTCAGGCCGCGCGCCACGTCCTCCTCGACGATCGAACGCAGGAAGGCGATGCGCCTCCAGCTCTCGCCGCGCAGAACGCCGCCCTTCGCCCACCAGAGCAGATCCTGCGGGTGCGCGTAGCATTCGCCGTGGCCAGCGTAGCCGCCTCGGGTCACGGTGACCCAGAAGCGATGCGTCAGCTCCGCCGCCGTCAGGTTTCCCCAGGCGAGAGAGATGTCGCCTTCGTATTCGCACTCGTCGTTGACGATCGGCTTGCCCCACTCGCGCCGCCAGTCTGCGGTGCGCTTCACGTTCCAGTTCTGAATGCAGACGTGATCGACCCACGGCTTGCGATGATCGAAGTTCATCGTCTCCTCGCCGTTGTGGATCGACTTCAGATGGCGCGCCGGATCGTTCTCCTCGATGATGTGGAAGAAGCGGTCCCAGCGCTCGATCGGCTTCACGTCGATCAGGAAGTCGTACTCGTTGGCGAGCGACCACCAGACGTTGCGATGGGCGCCGAGCCGCGCGACGAGGTAGCGGACGTAGCGATCGTCCTGGTCCGGGAGCATGTCGCAGTAGCCCCACCGGTCGTAAGGATGGAAGACGATGACGTCGGCCTCGACGCCGATGTCGCGCAACGCCGCCACCTGGGTCTCGAAGTGGCGGAAGGCGGCGACGTTCGGCCGGTCGAAATCGAGTTCGCCGTCGTCGCGGCGCTCGTAGACGTCGTGCAGCGGCTCGTTCTCGTTGAAGACGTAGTGCTTGGGGAACACCGCCATGCGCAGCTTGTTGAAGCCGGAAGCGCGCATTGTCGCCAGCGTCTCGCGCTGCATGGCGAGCGGCTGGTGGGTCCAGGCGTAGCAGGTCGTTCCGAAAGGGAAAAAGGGCTTGCCGTCAGCGTGGGCGAAGTGGACGCGGTCGCGCACGCGGACCGGGCCGTGATTGCCTTCGCCCGGCGGGCCGCAGCGGAAGGCGCCGGTCAGGCCGTCGAGCGCGGGCACGTTCGAGCGGGTCCGGAAGGTCCAGTCGCCCTCCGTGTCGGGCATGAAGCGGACGCGGTAGACGCCGTCGCCGTCGTAGAAGCCGGGCGCGGGCGCGCTGCGAGCCCCGAACGTGAAATCGACGTCGAGCGTCACGTCGACGAACGGATTGCCGCCTTTCGGGCCGGCGAAGGCGGCCTCGAACATGCCCCACTTCTGGACCGCGTCGGCCATGTCCTACTCCTTGATCGCGCCGCTCGTCAGCCCCGAGACGAAGTAGCGCTGGAAAATCAGGTAGACGATCGTCGCCGGCAGCACGGTCATGACGATCGCCGCGTTCAGCTGGCCGTAGTCGCTCTGGAACTGGCTCTGAAACGACATGAGCCCGAGCGGCAACGTCCAGGCGCCGTTGTCCTGCAGGATGACCAGCGCCATGGCGAACTCGTTCCAGGTCGCGACGAAGTCGAGGATCAGCAGCGCCGCCAGGACAGGAAGCGAGATCGGCAGGAAGATGCGGCGGAAGATCGTGAAGTGGGAGGCGCCGTCGACGAGCGCCGCCTCGCTCAACTCCTTCGGCACCTCGCTGAAGAAGCCGTGCAGGATGAAGACCTGATACGGCACGCCAAAGGCGAGGTAGGGCAGGATGATGCCGAGCTTGGTGTTGATGAGCCCGAACCCGTTCACCAGGGTGAACAACGGCGCGAGCATCACCTGGAACGGCAGCATCGTCCCGAACAGGACGAGGAGGAAGAGCGCGCGGCCTCCCGGCAGCCGGATGCGGCTCAGCGCGTAGGCCGCCATCGCGGAGATGAGCAGGCCGAGCGGCACCTTGACGGTGGTGATGACGGCGCTGTTGAGCACGGTCGTGCTGAAACGCCCGCGCGCCCAGGCGCCCGAATAGTTCGCCCACTCGAGGCTGGTCGGGGGCGAGAAGGCGCTCGACCCCATCACCGTCGAATTCGCCTTGAGCGAGGTGAAGACGATGAACACGAAAGGCGCGATCCAGACCGCCGCGATGGCGATCAGCGCGGCCCACAGGATCACCAGGATCGGATCGATGCGATCGAGTCCGGGCTGCCGGAACGCGCTGGCGAACGCGTTCATCTCGCGCCCTCGTGCGAACGGGTCCAGCGGAGGTAGGGGATGACGATGGCGATGGTGATGAGGAGCAGAACGACCGAGATCGCCGCGCCGCGCCCGAAGTCGCCGAGTTGCATCGCCTGGGTGAAGGCCCAGAGCGCCAGCATCTGCGTCGATTGCGCCGGGCCGCCGCCGGTCATGCCGTAGACGATGTCGAAGGCCTTCAGCGAATTGATGACCGACAGGACGAGGACAATGGCGATGGAGGGCCTCAACGCCGGCAGCGTGACGTACCGGAAGGTCTGGAAGCGTCCGGCGCCGTCGATCCGCGAGGCCTCGACCAGGGTCTGGGAGACGTTCTGCAACCCGGCGAGAAACAGGACGAGCGAGAAGCCGACGGTCTGCCAGACCGAAGCGACGAACATCGCGTAGAGCGCGACGTTGCGGTCGCCGAGCCAGTCCTGAATGAGCCGCTCGAGGCCGAGCGCGGTCAGCGTCGCGTTGAACAGGCCGAAAAACGGATCGTACATCCAGCGCCAGATGGTCGCGACGGCGATCGGGGCGATCACCACCGGAAGGTAGAACAGCGCTCTCAGCGGGCTGCGGCCGGGGATGTTCTGGTTGAGCGCGAGCGCCAGGGCGAAGCCGATCGCGGGCGGAAAGATCACCGACATCAGCGTCCACAGGATGGTGTTGCGCACCGCCTGCCAGAACACCGTGTCCTGGGTGAACACGTAGAGGTAGTTGCCGAAGCCGACGAACTGCTTGTCGGCGGTCAGCCCGTTCCACTTCATGAAACTGAGCCCGGCGACGTCGAGCATCGGATAGACGGCGAAGACGGAATAGACGAGGAAGGCCGGCGCCAGAAGGAGGAAGCCCTGCGCGGGGGCCGATAGTCGGATGTTCATGGCTCCCCTGGCGCGCGTTCCGGACGGATCCCTGTCGAAATGACGCGGGCCGGCCCGTGGCTTCGGGCCGGCCCGGTTTGGCTGCGCCTACTTGCGGGCGGAAATGAACTTCTGCAGTTCGCCTGCCGCCTTGCCGGGGTCGAGATGGTCGCTCGCCACCTCGTTGATCACCCGGAAATACTCCGTCGTCACGTCCAGCGGGAACGCCTGGTCGCCGTTCACGAAGACCTTGTCGTGGTCGGCGAAGATCGCCTGCCAGGCGAGGTCCAGCGGCTCCTTGCTGTCGGACTTGACGTTCTTGTTGACCGACCCGCCGAACACCGCGACGTTGGCCTGCTGCACCGGCGCCGACTCCAGGTAGTCGAGGAACTTCGCCGCTGCGTCGGGGTGCTTGCTCTTCGTGCTGATGTAATTGTACTCGCCGAAGCCATAGAGGCGATCAGCCCCCGGGAATGTGAACACGCCGTAGTCGGCCAGCTTGTTGGCGTTGCGGAGCTGTCCGACCAGCCAGTTGCCCTCCAGCATCATCGCCGCCTTGCCGGCCAGGAACAGGTTGAAGGCCTGGTTGTTGTCGATGCCCATGAACGGCTTCAGCATGTATTTCGACGTCCATTTGTGCAGCTCTTCGAAGGACTTCGTGGCGCAGGGCTCGTCGGCCCAGCTGACCTTCATCGCCATGAGGGCGTCGTGCTTCTCCGGGCCGCACTGGACCTCGAGGATCTCGTCCATGAGCCGCATCAGATGCCAGTTCACCGTTCCGCCGAAGGTGATCGCCGGAATGCCCGCCTTGGCGAGCTTGTCGGCGTCCGCCACAAGCTCGTCGTAGGTCTTGGGCAGCGTGGAGATCCCCGCCTTTTCGAACAGCGCCTTGTTGTAATACAGCGCTTCGCCGCGGAAGGTGAACGGGACGCCGTAGCGGCCGCCGGTATATTGCTTGGAGAACGACAGGGCCGGGCCGATGAACTCGTCGTCCCATTTGTATTCGGTATAATACTTGTCCATCGGCAGGGCGAGGCCGGACTTGATGAACTCGCCGCCGAGGCCGAGGCCCGCCCACATGAAAAAGATGTCGGGAGCCTGGTCGGAGCCGCTCGCGACGCGCAGGGCCGACTTGTGCTCGTCCGTCCCACGGTTTTCGATCTTGACGGTCACGCCGGGATTGGCGGCCTCGAAATCCTTGGTGATCTTGTCGAACGCTTTGGCGACGCCGGGATTGTCGAAGCTCAGCGTCCAGAACTTGATTTCCTGCGCCTCGGCGACCGCCGCGCCACCCAGCAAAAGCGCCGCCGCCGAGGCGATGCGCAGCCATTGTTTGCGAACGCTCATGTGAATTCCTCCCGCTTGCCGCCGAACCCACGCCCGAAAAGGAAGCATGGTTATCGTTTGCTATCGAGTTTTAGAGCATTTTTTCGATCATCGGTCAACAGTCGCGAACGGTCGCGGCGGCGCACCCTGAGGATTTTCGACCCGGCGGCGTTCGCGGGCCAGCGAAATTGCGCCGCTCCGGCCGCTCGCGAAGACGAGAGAGCGCCGCGAATGGCGAGGATTTTCGCAGTATTGCGTTCGGGAACACGCCTTCGCGGCGGACTTCCCGCACGCCGGAAGGGGCCCGTTGGGCCAGGACGGCCGGCAGCTTGGCCGGCGCTCGTGAAGAGCGCTATTTTTTCGATCGTTTGCGTTTGGTCGCCGCAGCCGCGTCCCCTAGCCAGGCTCAGTCGGCGATGATCACCTTGATTCCGCGGCTTTCGAACGCGCGCCTGTCTTCGTCGCTGATCCCGTCATCGGTGATGAAAGAATGGATGACGTCGAGCGTGCCGAGCCTGGTGAAGGACGAGCGGCCGATCTTGGTCGAGTCGGCGACGAGGTACACGTGCGAGGCGGCGCGGATCATCGCCTGCTTGAGCTGCAGGTCGGCGAAGCTCGGATAGGTGAGGCCGGCGTCCAGGGCGACGCCGGCGGTCGCGAGGAACAGCTTGCCGGCGAGCACGTCCTGGAAATAATCGGCGGCCTTGTCGCCGCTGAGCGACAGGGTCGGCGCCTTGAACTGGCCGCCGGGCATGTGGACGGCGTAGCCCGGGACGGCGCCGAGCATCAGGGCGATGTTGAGCGCGTTGGTGATGACCGTGAGCGAACCGCGGCCGAGCAGGTTGTGGGCGACTTCGGTCGTGGTCGAGCCGGCGTCGAGAATGATCGTCTCGTCGTCGCCGACCAGGCTCGCCGCCTTGGCCCCGATTTTCCGTTTCCTTTCGATATTCTCCATGTGCTGGAGCGACAGCGTCTCGACCTGCTTCGGCATCGCGCGCAAGAACGCGCCGCCATGCTGGCGTTGAATGTGTCCGTCGGACTCGAGCTTCTCGAGATCCTGGCGGATGGTCGCTTCCGAGACGCCGAAGGCGGCGCTCAGATCGCGGACCCGGGCGCTTCCCTCCTCCTGCAGCCAGTCCAGGATCTTCATGCGCCGCGGCTCGGCCAAGAGGCCGTTGAGATCCGAGACCGGCGGCGTAACGAGCCCGATCCGCTGTTCTCGAGTCCTTGTCCGGCGCTTCGGCGACGCCAACTCGACGCGTTGTCGCATTTGCAGCCTTCCTGAAACGAGTTGCGAATCTGTTCGATTGATTTCGGCGCCGTCCCGCTCGCGCGTCCGGAGCTTGACCGACTCGGTAGCAATTCTCAAGCCAATTGAGCCATCTGCTGCAGAGCGACCCGCTGCTGCAGCTTGCGCTGCGCCTGATCGACCACCACCGCCGTGATGATCACCACGCCCTTGATCACCATCTGCCAGAAGGCGCTGACGCCCATCATCACGAGGCCGTCGGACAGGATGCCGATGACGAAGGCGCCGATGATCGTGCCGCCGATCGTGCCGCGGCCTCCGGACATCGAGGTGCCCCCCAGAACCGCCGCGGCGATGGCGTTGAGCTCGAAGGTTTCGCCGGTGGCGGGGTGGGAGGCCATCAGCTCCGAGGAGATGATCAGGCCGACGATCGCCGCGCAGAAGCCGGAGAACATGTAGACGAACAGCTTCACCCGATCGACCCGGATGCCCGAGAGCGCCGCGGCGCGCTCGTTGCCGCCGACCGCGAAGATGTGCCGCCCGAGCGGAGTCCAGCGCGCGAGATAGGCCGCTCCGAGCGCGACCACGACGAGAATCCAGATCGACACCGGCAGATGCAGGATGGTTCCGGCGCCGAGGAAGGCGTAGCCGGTGGTGCCGAAGGCGGGGTTGCCCTCGAGATTCGGGAAGGTCGCGCCGTCCGAGAGCAGCAGCGCGGCGCCGCGGGCGACATAGAGCGTGCCGAGCGTCGCGATGAACGGCGCGACGTTGAGGCGCGTGATGAGCAGTCCGTTGATCAGCCCGATCACGACGCCGAGCGCGAGCGTGATCAGGATGATTTCCGGGATGTTGAAGAACAGGGTGTAGCCGAACCGGAGGTCGACGCCGTGCAGGATGAGCCCGCCCGCGACCATCCCGCAAAGGCCCACGATCGCGCCGACCGAAAGGTCGATGCCGCCGGTGATGATGACGAAGGTCATGCCGATGGCGAGGAACGCGTTGAGCGCGACGTGCTTCGACATCAACACGAGATTGGCGGCCGAGAGGAAATTCGGCGCGGCGAACGAAAAGAACAGCACCACCGCGATCAGCGCGATGAAGGTGCGCAGGCGCATCAGGTTCAGCGTCAGCGAGCCGCCGGAGGCCTTGGCTGCGCGGGCTTGCGTTGCGGCGCTCATGACAGCGTTCCCCTTGGCTCGGCGGTCGCGGGACCATGCCCGATCGAAGATGCGGCGACGATGCTGGCTTCGGTCGCCTCGGCGCGCTCCATGAGCGCCGTCAGGCGGCCCCGGCTCATGACCGCGATGCGGTCGGACAACGCCATCACCTCGTCGAGATCGGAGGTGACGAACACGATGCCGATCCCCTGCGCGGCCAGCGAGCGCATGATGCGGAACACGTCCGCCTTGGCGCCGATGTCGATGCCGCGGCTTGGCTCGTCCATCAGCAGAACCTTGGGCGCGGTCATCAGCGCCTTGCCGATCACCACCTTCTGCTGATTGCCGCCGGACAGCGACGAGACCGGCAGCGCCGGGTTGGCGACCTTGATCGACAGCGCTTTCACCTCGCGCCGAACGGCCTCGGCCTCGGCGCGCGCCTGGATGTGGAAGCCCTTGGTCAGCTTGCTGAGGCTCGCCATCGTCAGGTTCTCGGCGACCGAGAGCACGGGCACCAGCCCGTCGCGCTGGCGATCCTCGGGGATGAGCGCGAGACCGCGGGCGATGCGGCCGCCGACGTCGCGCTCGCGCACCGGCTTGCCGCCGACGAAGATCCGGCCGGAGGCGAGCGGATGCCGGCCCATCACGCATTCGAGGAATTCGCTGCGGCCCGCGCCCATGAGGCCATAGACGCCGAGGATCTCGCCGCCGCGGACGGTGAGCGACACGTGGTCGACGGCGTAGCCGCCGGTGATCCGCGGCAGGCAGACATCCTCGGTGCGCAGCGCCTCGGCGCCGAACGCATGCTCGCCGGGCGTGGAGAAATCCTTGGCGTCGGAGCCGATCATCTGACGGACGATCCAGTGGACGTCGACGCCGTCCATGGCGTGGCGGCCGGCGACGCGGCCGTCGCGCAGCACCGTGATGTAGTCGCCGATGCGGATCAGCTCCTCAAGCCGGTGGGAGATATAGACGATGGCGACGCCCTTGCCCTTGAGGTCGGCGATGACGCGGAACAGGATCTCGACCTCGGGCGCGCTGAGCGCCGAGGTCGGCTCGTCCATGATCAGGATGCGGGCGTTGCGCGCCACCGCCTTGGCGATCTCGACCAGCTGCTGCTGGCCGATCATCAGATCCTCGATCCGGGCGCGCGGATCGACGGCGGTCTGCAGGCGCTCGAGCAGCGCGCCCGCCTGGCGCTCCTGCTCGGCGTGGTCGATCCGGCCGCGGCGAAATATCTCGCGATTGGCGAAGATGTTCTCGGCGACGGTGAGGTTGCCGAACAGGTTCAGCTCCTGGAACACCATGCCGATGCCGTGCGCCATCGCGTCGGCGGTGTCGCGGAATTGCACCGGCTTGCCGTCGAGCAGGATCCGACCGGCGGTCGGCCGCTCGACGCCGGCGATGATTTTCATCAGCGTCGACTTGCCGGCGCC
>CAMFKX010000213.1 GCA_945957375.1 uncultured Roseiarcus sp. | reverse complement strand
GCCTACTTGCCTGAGCGAACGTGCTGCATCGCCTCGTGCATCCCGGCCCGGATGAGGCTGCGGTTCTCCTCGAGGAAAGCCGGACCCGGCGACGCCGCATCCCAGTCGAATTGCGTTAATTCCGCCAACGTATTGTAGAACGCGCCTCTCGCCCCAAATCGGTGGAACAAGGACATGATCTTGCTCTCGCGAATGCCGATGACGGGCTTGTTTCGCAGCATCGCAAAGATGCAACCATGGTATCGCGCCGAGACGACGATGTCGGCGTCGTCCATCAGAGTGAACAATTGCTGCGTGCTGTAGATCGGCAGCGCCTCGGCGACGTCTGCGGCGATCGGATAATCGACGTGCGGCTCAAAAAAGCACACCTTGTCCCTGGCCGGGTCGTAAAGCTCCTGGAAAGCCTGCTTGTCCGGCCCATAAACTTTGAGATTCAGGATCCACAATCGTCGGCCGGATTTTAATTTCGCCTTTTCTTCACCATTCAGGACGGGCTGGACGGCGCCGTCCGGCGCATAGCTCTTGTCCCAGAACACCGGGTCCGGCACGAACGCAACGTCCGGCCGCAGTTCCTTGAGGCAGGCGAGCGACTCCTTATCGCGCCCCGAGACGAAGCAGGCTTTCTTGACCAGATCCGCGCTGCTCCTGAGCACGTTGCGTTCCGCGCCGACCGCGAAGATCGCCACCGGCGCCTGCACCATCTGCTGCCATTTCGGATCGCTGATGGGCTGGTGGGGATGCGCCAGCAGGCCGCCGCCGCCGAGGACGACAAGGTCAAACTGATTGACGATCTGGCTCAGCCTCAAGTAGTTCGGCTTCAGGACGCGATCGTGCATGAACGGAAAGGGCGCCGGCATATCCGAGCACGCCCAGACTTCGGCGGATGGCGAAACCTCGTTGATCAGACGCTGCAGCGTGATCGCCTGCAAGGCGTCCCCGAGATTGCCGTTCCCATAGGCCGAGAACACCAGCACGCGCGGCGGCGCCGGCCATCGGGGGTCGAAATATGCGCCCGACAGCACCAGCGTCGCCAGCTCGCGGCTGGCGAGCATGGCCGTTTCGACGCGACTGACGTCGGCCACCTGCCGGTAATGCTCAAGGCCGCCGGCGTCGGCGTCGCGACGCAGGATTTCCCGGTAGAGTCGGCGGATGTGGTCGTCGCGCAACTGCTCACTGGGCGAGGCGGCGTCGGGCTCGGTCTTCGATTCGCTCACTTACGCCCTCAATTTTTTCGCCCTGCGATCGCAGCATCGCGCACATCGCGGTCAGACCGTCCTCCAAGGCCCCGATGCAGCCGACCGACGTCCAGCCGACGCTCATCAGCGACACACGGTTTGCAGTGAAATCCACTGCGGCCAGCGCCAATTCATAAGCTGACGCCGTGGCGACGACAAGACGATTGCGGCAGGGAAGAGGCGGCCGCGGTCACTCGCCGGCGGCGGGCCGGGTTGCGTGTCGCAGGCAGAGAGGTTGGCAGGATTGACGAAGCTCGGGGCGGGGCGCCGTTGCGCGCCTGGACGTGGCGCGGAAGGTATCGCGGTCGGCCAAGAGCCCGCGGACATGGTCGACAAAAGTGCGCGTCGGTCGAGGTCGCTCGTAAACTGACGCGGCGCCCGAGCGCGCCGCCGGCACGCGGGCCTTGCGGCCTCGCGTCGCCTGCTTTAGATCGTACCAAGAAAATGCGGAAGAGCAGCCGCCGCACTTTCCGTGCGTTGCGACGTCAATTCCATGTGCAGTGACAGAGTCGGAGCGACTTCTCCCTGCATTCCTGCGTGAGGCCAAGTTGGGACCAATCCTTATCTGCTACGGAATGCCCGGTAGCGCCAGCATTTTTACATGGCAGTTGGTCAAGAGGATTGCAATCCTCGGGGGTTTAAGCGTCGCGACACTGAGTGATGAAGTCAAGGGCAAGGATACGCCGGAAGACACTGTCGACCCGGTCTCGGAAGATCGGCTGAAGTTGATCGAGGAGGCGATCGGGGATCGCTGCGCCGTCGTCAGGACGCACGGCGGGATGACCCCCTACGCGAAGGCGCTGGTCGATCAGGGTCGCGCGCAAGTCTTCGTCTCCTGTCGCGACTTGAGAAACGTTGCGCTGTCGCTGATTGAGCCCGACGAGAAACGGCGAGCGACGGGCGGCGACGATGACGGCGAAACTCGCGACGCGCGCGATTCGATCGAAATGCTCCAGGACGCGGTTCGACGCCTGCAAAGCTGGGTCGACGGTTGCGACCCGCTGATGATCTCTTACGATTCGGCGTCGTTCGATATCGGGAAGACGATTGCGCAAATCGCCGCGAGGTTGGAGGTCGACGTTCGCGTCGACGATGTCCTCGGCGACAAGAAGGGAAGCGTCATTCCCTTCAACAGGGGATTTCGGAATCGCTATGCGACCGAGATGGACAAGGACACCAGCCGGCTCTTCCTGAGGTCGTTCAGAGACTATTATCGCGCGTATTTCCCTGAGGTCTTACCTCTCGCGACGAGCCACCTCTTGGGCGCTCCGGCGGAGGCGGCGGCGACCCACTGGCACAAGTTCGAGAAATCCGGGGCTGGTCCCTTTCGATGGAGCGCCGTCGATCAGGTGCAATGGCCGAACGTCGCCTTGAAGGACGGCTTGAACCGGATCGCGGTGCCGTTCTTCAGGGAAGTGTCAGGCGGCTTCGCCAAACGGTGCTCGCTCAGCGTGGAAGGCGTGGAAGGCAAGACCACGCTCGTCGGCAACGCCATTGTCGCGGAATTCGACGTGCTGGAAAGCTGCGTCTGCACCGTGACGTTGAAGACGCCCCCGCCCCTTCGGCCGTGCGACATCGTCAAGTCGGCCGACGATCGCCGGCTGGGGCTCGCAATCCCGGTGGTGTGACGGCCGCAGCCCGGCGCCCTGCGCCGGCGTGCGCTACCGGGAGGTGAAGTCGCCCGTCTCGCCGCTGAGCTCGGCGCCGGCTTTTCCCTTCGGCGTCACGCAGACATAGGTCACCGGGGTCCTGGCGACGCGGTCGACGCCCTTGACCAGGGCGACGCCGTAAGACTCGCTGCCGTGCGGATCGACGCGGATGCGGATCTTGTCCACGCTGCCCTTCGCCGCCGCGAGACACCGGGCGCGCACCTCGGCGCGAAACGAATCCCATGCGGCGGGCGACGAGGCCGAGGTGCCGGAGACGACCCCGAGCGCGCACAGGACGCCGGCGACGACGGATGGTTTCATGATCTGGCCCCTGGACTTGGCGTTCCCGCAACGGCGATCCTATGCTCGCGCGGCACATCCAGATCAAGGAGCGGCCCATGCTCGACCACATTGGAATCGCGGTTTCCGACTTTGCGCGCGCGAAGGCGTTCTACCAGGCGGCGCTGCAACCGCTCGGCGTTTCGCTGGTCATGGAGGTCACGGCGGCCGAGACCGGCGCGGACGCCCACGCCGGATTCGGCGCCTCCGGCAAGCCGTTCTTCTGGATCGGGACCGGCGACAAGCCGAAGGGCGGCGCGCATGTCGCGTTCGCCGCGGCGACCCGGGCCGAGGTCGACGCCTTCCACCGCGCCGCACTGGCCGCCGGCGGGCGCGACAACGGCGCGCCCGGCCTCCGGCCGCACTACCATCCCAATTATTACGGGGCGTTTGCGTTCGACCCCGACGGCAACAACGTCGAGGCCGTCTGTCACGCGCCCGCCTCCGCATAGCGGGCGACTGTAGGCGCGCTCGCCGAGCGCGCCGGCGGGGTCGACGACCTCGCCGTGCAACGCCGCCCGCCAATTCCGTCCGGTTGCGAGTTTTCGGCGAAACCGGTTCGCGCCCAACGCCCTGATACCAAAACGCCGTTTTCGAACAGCGGCGCCGCTAACCCGCCAGCCCTTGCAGGGCGAGGCCGGCGAACAGCAGCAGACCGGCGCGCCAGTTCGAGCGGAACAGCATCAGCGCGGTCGGGGCGTCGGCGCCTTCGACGCGCGACAGCTGCCAGCCGAGGTGAGCGACATAGGCGCCCCAGCCGATCAGCGCGATCCAGCCGCCGCCGACGAGCAGGATCGCGGCGAGCGCCAGCAGCGCGGCGGCGGCGTAGAAGATCCCGACCCCGAGCCTTGTATGGCCGGCGAACAGGCGCGCGGTCGAACGGATGCCGACGATGGCGTCGTCGCGGGAATCCTGCATCGCGTAGATCGTGTCGTAGCCGATCGTCCAGCAGAACGCCGAGAAATAGAGCAGGACGGGCGCGAGCGCGAGGCTGCCGAACGTCCCCGCCCAGCCCATCAGCGCGCCCCAGGAAAAGGCGAGGCCGAGCACCGCCTGCGGCCAGGACGTGACGCGCTTCATCAGCGGATAGACCGCCACGATCCCGAGCGAGGCGATCCCGAGCGCAATCGAAAAGGCGTTGAACTGCACGAGAACGGCGAGCCCGACGAAGGACAGCACGACCATGAAGACCGCCGCCGCCTTCGGGGTCGCCCGGCCCGACGGCAGCGGCCGGTTGCGGGTGCGCTCGACCCCGGCGTCGAGCCTACGGTCGAGGATGTCGTTGTAGGTGCAGCCGGCGCCGCGCATGACGATCGCGCCGACCAGGAACAGCACGAGATGCCAGAGATTCGGGCCGCGGTGGAGCGCCATCCCGGCGAGCGCGGTCCCCTGCCAGCACGGCGCGAGCAGCAATTGCCAGCCGGCGGGACGGTCGAGCCGCGCCAGCTGGACGAACGGCAGGGCGAAATCGGGGGTGAGGCGGAGGACGAGGCTCTCCGGCCGGGCGTCCGGCAGGACCGCGCTCTGCGGCTGAGCGCTCAAAGCGGGCCGGCCGGCAACGGCTGCGCGCGAGGCCCGGCGGCGCCTTCGCCCTTGGCCGCCTGCTCCTTCATCTTCTTGATCTGGGCGGCGACCTGGCAGGCCTTGGCGTTGAAGCCGGCGTTCTTGACGTGGCCGGCCTTCAGATTGTTGATCGCCTCGTCGGGAAACGAGCACCAGTCTTTGTTCTTGGTCATGTAGGCGATCAGGGCGTTTTCCGCCTGCAGCAGGCCCGCGGTCTTGGCGCAGAAGCCGGCCGGGTCCATCGGCTTGCCCTTGAACGCCTTGGCGTAGTCGTTGACCCTCTGCATCTCGACATTGCGCGCCTGCGCGAGCTTCTGCATGTCCTGACCGCAGTCGGCCAAGGCCGGCGCGGTCCACGCCGCGGCCAGGGCCAGGCCCAGGGCAAGCCGTATCCGAGTCACTCTCGAAACACTCCGTCGATTGGGGAAGGCGCAGGCGCCAGCAGCCGCCAGTCTATCGCGGAGAAGCCCGAAGAAAAAGGCGAAAGCACGGCCGCGGAACGGGAGGGTCCTCAGACCCATCCGCGCGACGAATAGTCGACGCCGTATCGGTCCGGCGCCGCCGCGATCGCCGCCATGCCGGCAAGGACCGCGTCAGAGCGGGTGATCAGCCGGGTCGGAATGCTGCGCGCGAGCGCGTCGACCGGCGCCTTGGCCTCGAACGCCGCGCGAAACGCCGAATCGTCGAGAAAGTCGATGACCCGCGGCAGGACGCCGCCGGCGAGCGTCACGCCGCCGGTCGCGACGAAGGTCACCGCCATGTCGCCGGCGAAGCGCGCGACGATGCGCCAGTAGAGCCTCAGGCTCGCGGCCGCGTCGCCGTTCGGATCGGCGGCGGCGGCCGCCGTCACCTGTTGCGGCTCGAGTTTCGGATCGGGCTCGCCCTTGGCCATCATCCGCGCCCGGTGCACCCGGGCGAGGCCGGCGCCGGAGATGACGCTCTCGCTGGTGATGCGGCCGTGCGCCCGCTCGAGATGCGGCCAGAGCGCGAATTCCTCGTCCGTCACCGGGCCGAAGTCGATGTGGCACGCCTCGGACGAGACCGGGGTGAAGCGGCCGTCGGCCTCGACCAGCGCGGCGATGCCGAGGCCGGTGCCCGGCCCGAGAATGACCTGCGGCCCGTGCCCGGCGAAGGCGAGCGGGCCGATCTTTCGCGTCCAGTCCGCCTGGATCGCCGGCAACGACAGGGCCTGCGCCTCGAAGTCGTTGAGCAGCAGCCCCTGGGCAAGGCCGGCCCGGCGCGCCGTCTCCGGCCCGTCCATCACCCAGGGGGCGTTGGTGAGCTTGAGCTTGCGCCCGACCACGGGGCCGGCGCCGCAGACGATCATCGAGCGCGGCCGCGCCCCGAGCTTCGGCGCCGCCGCCTCGATCGCCTCGGGCAGGCCGGGGTAATCGTCGGTGATCAGGTGGGTGATCGGCCCGAGCGGCGCGCCCGGCTCGGATGACAGCGCGAACCGGACGTTGGTGCCGCCGGTGTCGCAGACGACGACGGGGAAGGGAAAGGCGAAAGCGCTCATGACCGCGCATAAGGACGCATCGCAGGGGCGCCGGTCAAGCGAGCCGGTCTCATGGCGATTGACAGGATGGAACATATAGCGAACATAGGCAGCGCCGCGCGCGATCCACAGGGACGTCTCGCCCGCGAGGTGAATTTGTTCAGGTGTTATGGCTAACTGCCTGGATCCGAATCGGCCGCCCGCACATGCCCTACACGTTCACAGAGTTCTTCGCCGGGGGCGGGATGGCGCGCGCCGGACTCGGCGCGTCGTGGCGATGCCTGTTCGCCAACGACTTCGATCCCATGAAGGTCGCGGCCTATCAAGCCAACTGGGGGTCGGACCATATTAAGAGCGGCGACGTCGCCCGACTGACCCTGAGCGACCTGCCTGCGGGAACCGTCGACCTCGCCTGGGCGTCGTTTCCGTGCCAGGATCTTTCGCTGGCCGGGGGCTACCGCGGGCTCGGCCGGGAGCTGGACAATATCTCCACGCGCTCGGGCACGTTCTGGCCCTTCTGGAAGCTGATGCGGGGCCTTGTTTCCGACGGGCGTTCGCCCAGAACCATCGTTCTCGAGAACGTCTACGGCTGCCTGACCTCGCACGGCGGCAAGGATTTCGCGGCGATCGCGGCCGCCCTCGCGACGGAGGCCTATATCTTCGGCGCGGTCGTGGTCGACGCGTCGCACTTCGTGCCGCAATCCCGGCCGCGCGTGTTCTTCATCGCGGTTCGCGCCGGCGAGACGATACCGGCGAACCTGGCCGCAACCGGACCGCAGCCGGATTGGCATCCGGCGGCGCTGGTCCGGGCCCAGGAAGGGCTCGACGCCGCGACGAAGCGCAACTGGCGCTGGTGGGCGATCCCGCGCCCGGCGAAGCGGCGAAAGGGTTTCGCCGACGTTATCGAGGACGCGCCGTCCGACGTCAGCTGGCACACGCCGGAGCAGACCCGTCATCTCCTCGGATTGATGGCGCCGGTTCACCGCATGAAGGTCGCCGACGCCATGTCCGCCGGGCGGAGAGTGGTCGGAACGCTCTATCGCCGGACGCGCCCGGACGAAGCGGGGATCAAGCGGCAGAGGGCCGAGGTCCGGTTCGACGACGTCGCGGGATGCCTCCGGACCCCGGCCGGAGGGTCGTCGCGACAGACGATCATCGCCGTCGAGGGACAGACGGTCCGAACCCGGTTGCTCTCGGCCCGGGAGGCGGCGAGGCTGATGGGCCTGAGCGACCGCTATCGCCTTCCGGCGCGCTATAACGACGCCTATCATGTCTGCGGCGACGGCGTCTGCGTGCCGGCCGTTCGCCACATCGCCCGCAAGGTTCTCGAACCGGTGCTCAAGAGCAAGGGCGACGAGGCGCTGCTCGCGGCGGAATGAGCCATGGCGATCGATCTGGGGTTTCGCCGCAAGGCCGTCCGCAGCCTGACCAACGAGATCGGCTGCTATGTGCTTTGCGACCTCGACCAAGTGCCGATCTATGTCGGGCAGTCGGTCGACGGCATCAGGTCGCGCGTCAATCGTCACCTGACGTCGGCGCGCAGCGACATCATCGCCAATCGCCAGGTCGACGTGTGGGAGATCGCCTGGGTCTGGGCCTATCCGGTGAAGTCGAGGGTGGAGATCGGGCCGCTGGAGGAGGCCCTGTTTCACGCCTTTCACGCGCGCTCGGCGCTCATGAACGGAAAAATTCCGAAGGCGGCGCCGCGGGGCTCCACGATCCCGGAACCTTCGCAGAAGATCCAGGTGATGGCGGACGAGGAGATCGAGGAGAAGAAGGATCCTGCGCTGCGTCTTCCGCGACAGGCGGAGCACTACAGTCAGATTGTCGGCCACTTCCTCGCCGTCAAGAATTCCAGGGAAATCGCGCTCGCGATCCGGGCGCACTTTCAGCGGCTGCAGAAGTACCATCGCGAGTTGCTTGGGCGCGCCGAGGAGATCGAAGGCGATGCCGGCGAGGAATAGGCCTGAACGGGATCGGAGTTCGCATGACCTATGACCGTTCCGCGGTCATGCGGGCGGTGAAAGGCCGCGACACCGCGCCCGAGATGACGGTGCGGGCGATGCTGCGGACGATCGCGCCGGGCTACCGCCTCCACCGCGCCGATCTGCCGGGCAAGCCGGACATCGCCTACGGCCGGAAAAAGCTCGCGATCTTCGTCCACGGCTGCTTCTGGCATGGCCACGACTGCGCTCGCGGGGCGCGCATGCCGAAGACCAACGCCGATTACTGGGTCGCGAAAATCGCCCGCAATCGGGCGCGCGACGAGGCAGCCGTCGCCGCTTTGACCGCGATGGGCTGGCGGTCGGTGGCGGTCTACGAATGCGAACTGAAGGCGCCGGCGTCGGTGCGCGCGCGGCTCGAGGAGGCGCTGACTGTAGCCGCGCTCGCCGAGCGCGGCGGACGCGGCCGAGCCCGGTTGGACGCGGCCGAGCCCGGGCGGACGCGGCCGGCGGCCGCGTCTACAGGGCTCCGTAGGCCCTGAGGAACACGTCGACCGCGGCGTCGACCGCCGCCTCGATCTCCTCGCGCGTGACCCGGTCGACCACGCCGAACAGGACGCGCTTGTAGACGTAGCTCTGGCACAGATCGAGGAACTGCCAGGCGGCGCGCTCGGGATCGGGAACCCTGAGGGCGCCGGCGCGCTCGAGCGCGATCAGCTCGCCGGCAAGCCGCGAGGCGCCGAACAGCGGGCCGGACTGGTAGAACGCCACCCCGATCTTGGGGAATTTCTCCACCGCGGCGATCACGACGCGCGCCAGCGCCAGCACGCCGGGCTCGGTCATCCGGCTGATCAGCCGCACGCCGAAGTCGGTCAGCATGGCGCGGACGTCGCCCTCCCTGCGGAAGGCGCACATGCGCTCGGCCGCCTGGGTGAACTCGGCGCGGATGATCGCCTCGAACAATTCGTCCTTGGACTGAAAATAGGCGTAGAGCGTCCCCTTCGAGACGCCGGCGGAGCGGGCGATGTCGTTCATGCTCGCCCCGTCGAAGCCCGCGGCGAGAAACGCCGCGCGCGCGCCTTCCATGATCTGCCGCCGCTTCGCGCCGCCGTCGCCGCGGGCGCCGACCGCATGGTCCAGTGTTTCCGCGTCCATAGACCCTTGTTCCGGGGCTAGCCCGTCCCATTTCGGACCGAACCGTTCGGTTCGAATTTGGTTGCGATAGCCTGCGATTTGGGCTAAGTCAACGGAAAATGACCGAACCGTTCGGTTCGGTTGTGTCTTTTCAGGGGAACAGTTTTATGGCCGACAGTTCCGCCGCCGCGCCGCCGACGGAGTCGCGCGCCGTGACGGCCGCCCCGCCCGCCTCGGTTCCGGCGCCGTCCGTCCCGGCCGGCGTCCCGGTTCCGACGATCCCGGGCGGCCCGCCGGTCGCCGCCGCCCAAGCCAAGGGCTCGAGCGGCC
>CAMFKX010000212.1 GCA_945957375.1 uncultured Roseiarcus sp. | reverse complement strand
ACCTTGACGAGCTCAAGGACAAGCTGGTCGCGTTTCTCAGCGGCTTCGTCGGCGGGCCGCCGCTCTATCCGCAACGCTACGGGCCGCCGTTCATGCGCGCGCGCCACCTGCACCTGCCCATCGGGGTGGAAGAGCGCGACATGTGGCTGAAATGCGCCGCCGCGGCGATCGAAGCGACGATCGGCGACCGGGCGACCCAGGTCGAGTTCGGCGCCAAGCTCGCGGCCTTCGCCAACCATATGCGCAACATCGCGGCGGAAGCCGCCGGGACCTGAGCGCCAGGCACAAAAAACGGCAGGCCGGCCATGCGGGAGCCGGCCTGCCGCTGAACCGGCAGAGGCGCGAAAGGGGAGCGCCCCTCCGCCGGACCTGTGCGCCCGGGCTTACGACACCTGGGTCGAGAGCGCGACGAAGTGCGTGCCGTTCTCGGTCTTGACCTGCATCAGCACGGACTTCTTGCCGTCAGCCTTGGCCGAGTCGAGCGCAGCCGCGACCTCGGACGGACGCGACACGGTCTTGCCCGCGACCGAGAGGATCACGTCGCCGGTCTGGAGGCCCTTCTGGGCCGCGACGCCGTCCGGATCGATCTGCGAGACGACCACCCCGGTCTTGCCGGCGCCGTCGACCGCGGTCGCCGGCTCGAGCGCAAGGCCGAGTTTGGCCAGCGCGTCCTTGGGCTCGCGGTCGCCGGAATCGCCCTTGGCCTGCCGGTCGTCCGACAGCGACCCGAGCTGAACCTTGACCGTCTGCGACGCGCCGTTGCGCAGGATGGTGAGCTCGGCGTCCTTCTTCGGGCCGAGCGCCGCGATCCTGCGGGCGAGGTCGTGCGAATCGGACACCGACTCGCCGTTCACCTGCGTGATCACGTCGCCGTCCTTCAGGCCGGCGGCCGCGGCCGGCGAGTCCTTTTCGGTCTTGTCGACCAGCGCGCCCTTGGCGTCCTTGATCCCAAGGCTGTCGGCGATGTCCTGCGACACCGGCTGGATCTGCACGCCGAGCCAGCCGCGCGCCACCTTGCCGTGATCCTTGAGCTGATCGACCACGTTGCGGGCGACGTCGCTCGCGATGGCGAAGCCTATGCCAACGCTGCCGCCCGACGGCGAGAAGATCGCGGTGTTGACGCCGACCACTTCGCCCTGCGCGTTGAAGGCCGGGCCGCCCGAGTTGCCGTGGTTCACCGGCGCGTCGATCTGCAGGAAGTCGTCATAGGGGCCGGCGCCGATATCGCGGCCGCGAGCCGAGACGATGCCCGCCGTGACCGTGCCGCCGAGGCCGAACGGATTGCCGACCGCGATCACCCAGTCGCCGACCCGCGGGGACTGCGAGGAGAACGAGACATAGGGATAGTCCGAGCCTTCCTTGACCTTGAGCAGGGCGAGGTCGGTCTTCGGGTCGGTTCCGACCACGCGCGCCGCGATCGTCTTGCCGTCCGAAGTGGTGACGGTCACGTCCTTGGCGTGCTCGACCACATGGTTGTTGGTGACGAGATAGCCGTCGGGGGTGATGAAGAAGCCCGAGCCCTGCGCCATGCCCATGCGGGGACGCTGCTGCTGGCCCTGGCCGAAGCGCTCGCCCATGCCGGGCATGCCCTGCATGCCGGGCGCGCCGAACTGGCGGAAGAACTTCTCGAGCGGCCCGCCCTTGGGGAAGTTCGGCGCCGCCTGCCCGTCGCCTTCCTCGTCGGAGACGTTGGTGGCGTCGATCTTCACCTTGACGGAGACGACCGCGCCTTTGACGTGATCGACGACGTCGGCGAACGAGGCCGGGCCGGCCGACGTGGCGGGGACCGCGGCGATGGCGGGAACGGTCGAGAGCGGCAGCGCCTCGATCGTCACGGCGCCGACCGCGGCGACCGCGGCCGCGCCGAGCAACGCCGCGCGCACGGACTTCGGCCGGCTCGGACGAACGGAAAACAGATTGGCCACTGCAAGAACTCCATACTGAATTGATCGGATCCGCCGACGTCTTTCCCCGGCGTGATGGAGCCGTTATGGCGGAGCGGCGATTTCGCGCCGATGGCGACGACATGAACAGTTGGTAAGTTCGCCGGGATCTGTCTCAAAACGAGACATTTCAAGACCATGCGCCGCGTCGCGGAGAAAAATGGCGCGGCTGGCGCAGAGACGTTTTCTGCGCCCTCGTGTCTGCCCGTGCGGCGGGCGTCTCGACGGACGCTCCCGAAGCGCCGCAAGCGTCGCTCGCGACGCTGCGCCGGAAGGACGAGGTTCCTGGCGAGGTCGCCAGCCGCCGTCGGCGACGCCGAATAAGGGATGGCCAGCAGGGAAAGCGGTCGGTCGCCGACTCGGGCCGCGTCGCAGCCTCGCGCTATCGCGTCGCCATGCGCACGACATGGCCGCCCGGTCCCGGCCGCGGTTTAACCGGCGCCGACGGAAGGAATCGATCGACCAGCGCGGCGCGGTCGAGATCCTCGATCTCGAGGTAGCCGAGCGCCCGCTCCCGTTCGTGCAGCGCAGCCGTCTCGAGATAGCAACGAAACGGCTCGCCGCTTTCGGCCACCCGCGCCGCCAGCTCGGCATGATGGTCGCGTGCCGCCGGCGCCTCGCTCGCGGGCGGCGGATTGGCGTAGTCGAAGACGACCTCGACGCCGCCGCCAAAGCCGGCGAGGGCGGCGAGCGTCCCGAATACGGCGTCTTCCGTCAGATAGGGGACCACGCCGAGCCAGAGGACGAAAACGCGGCGGGCGGAATCGAGGCCGCCGAGCGCCAGCGCTTCGGTCATCGCCCCGTGTTCGAAGTCATGCGCGACATAGGCGACGTGGGCGGGCTCGGCGACGCCGGCGGCCGCGAGGCGGGCGCGCTTGTCGCGCTGGGTCGCCGGGTGGTCGAGTTCGAAGACGCGAAGCCGGTCATTCGCCGCGAGCCGGTAGGCGAAGGTGTCGAGACCGGCGCCGAGCACGAGGATCTGCCGCACCCCGCGCTCGATCGCGCAGCGCGCCGCGTCTTCGGCGAATCGACTGCGCATCGCGATGAACAGGCGTAGGCCGCGGCGCTCGGGCGCAGCCCGGGCGGCCGCGATCGCGCCTTCGAAGTCGCGGCCGAGGATGGGGATCGCCAGCGGGTCGGCGAACACAAGGCCGCCGTCCAGCGCCTGATGCGCCGCCCGGTGTCCCGCGGCGCCGAGCGCCGTGCGGCTGGCCTCGCCGGGCTTCACGGTGCGAAGTCCGAATACCCGGGTCGCGGCGGTCGCCGATCCTCGAGGCGGGACGATCCCGGCGGCGCGCGAACGGGCCGGCCGACGGCCCGCGGCGAACCGCGGCGATTGTCCGGAGCCTGTCTTGCGACTGCGCCGGCCTTGCGCTTGTGATCCGAGCGATTGGCGAGGAATGCGCGCATTTCGAATCCGTAGCTCCTCAGCGTCCGCATGCGCAATTCCGAGGTCGACGGTCGGCCGCCCTTCTGGCGAGGGTCACGCGGGAGACAGCCAACCCATAGGACGGGGAACCCGCCGCTCGCCGCTCGCGGCGAGTTCAGGCCCGCGCCCGAACGCCCTCCTCCACCGCCGCGAGCGCCTGCCCGGCGTTCTGGCCGTCGGGACCGCCGGCTTGGGCCATGTCCGGGCGGCCGCCGCCGCCCTTGCCCCCGAGCGCGGCGGCGCCGAGGCGAACGAGGTCGACGGCGTTGAAGCGGGCGGTGTGATCGGGCGTGACGGCGACGACCAGGCTCGCCTTGCCGTCCTCGCCGGTCGCCGCGATCGCGACCACGCCCGAGCCGACGCTCTGCTTCGCCTCGTCGGCGAGCGACTTGAGGTCCTTCATGTCGACGCCGGTGACGGCGCGGGCGTAGAACTTGACGCCGGCCACGTCGCGCACCGGGTCGGCCGCCCCGGCGCCGCCGCCCATCGCCAGCTTGCGCCGCGCGTCGGCGAGCTCGCGCTCCAGTTTGCGCTTCTCGTCGATCAACCCCTCGAGGCGCTGGGCGGCTTCGTCCGGCGGGGCGCGCAGCAGCGCGGCGATTTCGCCGTAGGCGCGCGAGTCGGCGGAAAGCTTCTTGCGCGCCTCGTCGCGGGTCTTGGCCTCGAGGCGGCGGACGCCGGCGGCGACCGCGCTCTCGCCGACGATCGCGATCAGGCCGATGTCGCCGGTTCTGCCGACATGGGTGCCGCCGCACAGCTCGACCGAGTACGGGCGCTCGTGGGCGGGGGCGTCCTCGATCACGCCCATGGTGACGACGCGGACCTCGTCGCCGTATTTCTCGCCGAACAGCGCGCGGGCGCCGGACTCGCGCGCGTCGTCCAGGCTCATGAGCCGCGTCGCGACCTCGGCGTTCTCCAGCACGACGCGGTTGGCGATGTCCTCGACCGCGGCCAGTTCGTCGGCGGTGATCGCCTTCGGATGGGCGAAGTCGAAGCGCAGCCGCTCGGGCGAAACCAGCGAACCCTTCTGCGCGACATGGTCTCCGAGCACGAGCCTCAGCGCCTCATGCAGGATGTGGGTCGCCGAATGATTGGCGCGGGTCGCCGAGCGGGCCGCGTGGTCGACCGCGAGTTCGACCGCAAGCCCGACGCGGGCGCTTCCCTCGACGACCGCGACCTCGTGGACGATCAGGTCGCCGAGCTTCTTGCGCGTGTCGGAGACCACGGCGCGGAAGCCGGGTCCGACGATCTCCCCGACGTCGCCGACCTGGCCGCCGGACTCGCCGTAGAACGGACTCTGGTTCAGGACCAGGATCCCCTTGTCGCCGACTTCGAGCCGGTCGACCTCGACGCCGTCCTTGACGATCGCCTGCACGACGCCCTCGGCGGTCTCGGTTTCGTAGCCGAGGAATTCGGTCGCGCCGACCCGCTCGCGCAAGGCGTACCAGACCGTCTCGGTGGCCGCCTCGCCCGAGCCGGCCCAGGCGCGACGCGCCTCGGCGCGCTGGCGCGCCATGGCGGCGTTGAACGCGTCGACGTCCACGCCGAGGCCGCGCGCGCGCAAGGCGTCCTGGGTCAGGTCGAGCGGGAAGCCGAACGTGTCGTAGAGCTTGAAGGCCGTTTCTCCCGACAGGACTCCGCCCTCGGCGAGCCCCTGCGTCTCGTCTTCGAGGATGGTCAGGCCGCGCGCCAGCGTCGTGCGGAAGCGCGTCTCCTCGAGCTTGAGCGTCTCGCCGATCAGCGCTTCGGCGCGGACGAGCTCCGGATAGGCCTGCCCCATCTCGCGCGTCAGCGCCGGAACGAGGCGCCACAGCAGCGGGTCGCGCGCGCCGAGGATCTGGGCGTGGCGCATCGCCCGGCGCATGATCCGGCGCAGCACGTAGCCGCGGCCCTCGTTCGAGGGCAGCACGCCATCGGCGACAAGGAACGACGAGGCGCGCAGATGGTCGGCGATCACGCGCAGCGAGGCGCGGTGTGGCCCGTCCGGGTCGACGCCTGTGAGGTCGGCGGCGGCGCGGATCAGGGCGCGAAAGAGATCGATGTCGTAGTTGTCGTGGACCCCCTGCAGCACGGCGGCGATCCGCTCGAGCCCCATGCCGGTGTCGATCGAGGGACGCGGCAGCCGAACCCGCTCGCCGCCGGGCAGCGCTTCATATTGCATGAAGACGAGGTTCCAGATCTCGACGAAGCGATCGCCGTCGGCGTCGGGCGATCCAGGCGGACCGCCGAAGATGTGGTCGCCGTGGTCGTAGAAGATTTCCGAGCACGGGCCGCAGGGGCCGGTGTCGCCCATCGCCCAGAAATTGTCGCTGGTCGCGATGCGGACGATGCGCTCTTCGGGCAGACCGGAGATCTTGCGCCACAGTCCAAATGCCTCGTCGTCGTCGTGATAGACGGTGACGGTCAGGCGGTCCTTGTTGAGGCCGCAGTCGCGCGTAAGCAGGCTCCAGGCATACTCGATCGCATTCTCCTTGAAATAGTCGCCGAAGGAGAAATTGCCGAGCATTTCGAAGAAGGTGTGGTGGCGCGCGGTGTAGCCGACGTTGTCGAGGTCGTTGTGCTTGCCGCCGGCGCGCACGCATTTCTGCGCGGTGGCGGCGCGCTGGTACGGCCGCTTTTCGACGCCGGTGAAGACGTTCTTGAACTGCACCATGCCGGCGTTGGTGAACATGAGAGTCGGATCGTTGCGCGGAACGAGCGAACTCGAGGCCACGACCTCGTGGCCGTTCCTGGCGAAGAATTGCAGGAAGCTGGACCGGATCTCGTTGACGCCGCTCATGAACGCTTTGCCTTGGCAGGATTTTTTGACCAGGCTTTCTAGATCAAGCCAGCGCGGGACGCCAACCGGAATCGCGGCCGCCCGGCTGCCCGGGCCGGCGGCTCTGCCCCAAGGCCTCGATGGTCCCGCCGACGGCGCCCACTGTAGACGCGGCCGATGGCCGCGTCCGACGCGATCAACGATCGTATCTCCAGCGTCGCGACGAACGATTCGGGTTGCAACATCGATCCGCGTCCGATGCCTCGTGCGGCTGCGCCCAGCGGGACGATAAGGCGTCGCGGCGGTCGGTCTGCACTCCCTTCCTCGCGGTTTCGCCCTTCCTGCGCGACGAAATCCGTCATGACCCACGCGGACCCCCGCAGTCCGACGGGTGCGCCGCCTCGACGGGCGGCGCGGCGTCCTCACTCTTCGACGCCGTCCTCTTCCGCAGGACCGGCGTTGTCGAGGATGCGTTCGGCGATCAGCCCGGCGTTGTCGCGGATCGCATGCTCGATCTTGTCCGCCAACTCGGGATTGGCCTTCAGGTGGGCCTTGGCGTTCTCGCGGCCCTGACCGAGCCGGACGCTGTCGTACGAGAACCAGGAGCCCGACTTCTCGACCACGCCGGCGCGGACGCCGAGGTCGATGAGCTCTCCGTGCTTGGAGATGCCCTCGCCGTACATGATGTCGAACTCGACCTGCTTGAACGGCGGCGCGACCTTGTTCTTGACCACCTTGACCCGGGTCTGGTTTCCGACGACCTGGTCACGGTCCTTGATGGCGCCGATGCGGCGGATGTCGAGGCGGACGGAAGCGTAGAATTTCAGGGCGTTGCCGCCGGTCGTGGTCTCCGGCGAGCCGTACATCACGCCGATCTTCATCCGGATCTGGTTGATGAAGATCACCATGGTGTTGGAGCGCGAGATCGACGCGGTGAGCTTGCGCAGCGCCTGACTCATCAGCCGCGCCTGAAGTCCCGGCTGCGAATCGCCCATCTCGCCCTCGATCTCGGCGCGGGGGGTGAGCGCCGCGACCGAGTCGATCACGAGCACGTCGATCGCCCCGGAGCGCACCAGGGTGTCCGTGATTTCGAGCGCCTGCTCGCCGGTGTCGGGCTGCGAGATCAGCAGGTCGTTGAGATTGACGCCGAGCTTCTTCGCGTAAACCGGATCGAGCGCATGTTCGGCGTCGACAAAGGCGCAGACGCCGCCGCGCTTCTGCGCCTCGGCGATCACGTGCAGGGTCAGCGTCGTCTTGCCGGACGATTCCGGCCCGTAGATCTCGATCACCCTGCCGCGCGGCAGACCGCCGACGCCGAGCGCGATGTCGAGCCCGAGCGAGCCGGTCGAGACAGTCTCGATCTCGACGGCCTGCTGGTTCTTGCCCAGGCGCATGATCGAACCTTTGCCGAAGGCGCGCTCGATCTGCGAGAGCGCCGCGTCAAGCGCCTTGGTCTTGTCCACCTGAGTTCCTTCCACCACACGGAGAATCGGTTGATTCATCGCTTGGGTCCTTCTCTCACGGGCGGGGTCGGGTCCGCAACAGCGGGCTTGACGATTTCCGCGCCTCCCTGATGGGATTTGTACATGGTTTGTTCCCAGACGCAAGTTCTTTTTTTGTTCTCGTGCGCGTTACGGTGCTTTCCGCTCGGGTCAGGCGGGACGGAGCCAGGAGCCGATCTTCGGCAAATTCGACGCCGTCCCAGGCGACTGCTTCGGCCCGCCGACCGCTATCGTGGCGTGAGCTGGGCGATGAGTTCGTTCGCCGCCTTCGCGATCGCCAGGCCTGCGCCCAAGTTAAACGCGTTGATGGCGATGACGACGCCGACGTTCCGGGTCGGCGCGAAGGCGGCGTACGAGAAGACGCCTTGCAGGCCGCCCGCCTTCTGCAGGATCAGCGGCCGGTCGCCCTCGGCGTCCATGACCACCCAGCCGAGGCTCAGGGCGTCCATTCGTCCCGATTCATCGAGGCCGAGCACGGACGTCAGCCCGTCGCGACGAAGATAGGCGGCGTGGTCGATCAGCCGTTCGTCGAAACGGTCGGCTCCAAACCGGTCGAGGTGCCAGGCGAGCCAGCGGAGCAGGTCGCGCGGGGTCGAATAGAGGCCGCCGGAGCCGACGATCACGTCGCCGGTCGGGACGAACGGCAAAGGCTCGTCATGGAAGCCGTGCCCCTGCATCAGGCGCGGCGTCTGATCGGCGGAGGGCGCAAACGACGTGTCGGACAGGCCGAGCGGCTTCAGCACACGCTCGGCCAGGAGATCGGGGTACGGCTTGCCTGCCGCGACCGAAAGCGCGGCCGCAAGCAGATCGAAACCGAAATTGGAATAGAGCACAGCCGTTCCGGGCGGGAACAGGAGCGGATTCGCGTTCAGCCACGCCGCAAAGGCGGCCTTGGTGATGCCGAGGAACGGATTGTCCGACGCGCCTGGCGCATGCGGAACCTCGCGCGGCAACCCGGCGGAATGGGTCGCAAGGTCGATGAGCCGGATTGGCCGGTTCGCGCTGGCCATTTGCGTGAAATCGGGAACGTATTTCGCCAGCGGATCGGCAAGACCCACGATCTTGTCGGCGGCGAGGCTCGCGAGGACCTGACCGGTGAACGCCTTGGTGATCGAGCCGATGCGGAAGAGCGACGCCCCGTCCGGCTCGGAGTCCGAACCGGCGGCGCGCAAGCCGAAACCGTGGATCGAGGTCTCGCCGTTCTTTACGACGCCAATGACGAGCGCAGGAACCTTCAACTCCAGAAACAGGATCTGCCCCAAGAACCCGACCGCTTCATCGAGCAGCGACTCCGCTCGCGCGGAATGCGGCCACGGCAGCGCCGCGCCGGCAAGGAGCGCCATCGCCTGGCGTCGGCCGACGCGCGCCGACGGCGCACGGCTCAACAGACGATTTCTCGGTCCCAGACCCATCGCACGATCTCCATCCGGCAAGCTCGACGGCGAATTCGGCGACCGCTCGATCGTCTACACAGGGACCGCGACCTTGCGGCATCAGTTCTGGCGAGCGGTCAGGCCCCTGACGCGACCGATCGCCGTCCGCGAACCGCTTCCCGACGGCTTGCGACAATGTCCAATCCGATTTCGGGCGCGTCCGCGTCACGCAGGCCGCCTGACCCGGCGTGGTGCGTCTCCGCGGCGCCCGTCCTCAGCGCAAGGCGAGCCGGCGATCGCGGTCGCGGCGGCGCGAGTCGGTCGGCTGATAGGCGAGGCCGCCGTGATGGGCGCAATAGGGCCCTGACTGGGTGGGGGAGCCGCAATAGCGGAACTCGGCGCTGGTCGGATCGCCGAGCGGCCAGCGACACATCGACTCCCTCAACTCCACGATCGTTACCCTGAGCGACATCGGGATGACGACGCTTTCGATGACCTGCGGTTCGTCCGCAACGATCGCCTCGGGGCGCATCGCCAGCGCCGTGGCCCCGTGCATCATCCGGGCGGCCGCCGGCCCCGACGGGCGCGGCGTCGAAGCCGCAGCAGCCGCCGTGGGCGGCGGCGCGGCCGAGGACGCCGGCCGCTCGCCCTGCTGCGACGGCCCCGGGCGCGCAGGCGGCCGCGC
>CAMFKX010000211.1 GCA_945957375.1 uncultured Roseiarcus sp. | reverse complement strand
GACGAGGCTCGACCGATCTAGCGACTCGGCGCTCGGCGGCAGCGGCACCAGCGTGAAGGGTCCGTGACGGGTATGGAACTCGGTCGAGAAGTCGCGATGGGGCAGGCGGTGCGCGAGCAGCACGGTCAGCGCGCTCTGCGGATAGCGATGCGCATGCATCGGCAGTCCGGCGGCGCGGCGCGCCGGGGAGGCGCGCCCGTCGGCGCCGACGACCAGCGTGGCCGCGATCGTCCGTCCGTCGTCGAGCCGGACGCGCGCCGACTTGCCCGAGAAATCGTAGGCGGCGACCGAGCCTCCGGTCCGCTCGACGCCATCGGTCCCGGCTGCGCGCGCGGCGAGCACGTCGGCCATAAGGTCGTTTTCGACATTCCAGCCGAAGGTCTCGAGGCCGATCTCCGAGCATTGAAACTCGACCGGGCGGGGCGGGAACAGGGCGCCGGTGTCGTCGATCATGCGCAGGCCGCGCATCGCCGCCGCCAGCGGTTCGATCGCCGGCCAGAGGTCGAGCGAATCGAGATAGGCGACCGAGCGGTCGAGCATCGCAACGGTGCGGCCGCGGGCGAAGCGCTCGTCGGCCCCGCACGCGACGACGTCGAAACCGGCGCGGGCGAAGGCGATCGCCGCGGCGAGGCCCGCGAGGCCGGCGCCGACGACGAGCACGTCGCAGGCGCGGGCAACGGAAGGGGCGGGGAGAGTCATGGGCGAGGCTCACGCGGTTTTTAGGGCGCCGGCGCCCGTTCCGCAGGGAGACGGCGCGGGCGGACTTTGATAAGGCGGATGCAGCCTGGTCAAGCCGGGAGCGGGCGGCGGAGCGTTTTTGTCGCAGAACGAGGGGTGGACGAAACGCCATGGCGAACGACAAGCAGCCCGTTCGGGTCGCAAAGGCGGCGGGATTCTCCGTCCATCTGTTCACCGCTTCGGGCGGCGCGGTCGCCGTGCTCGCACTCTACGCCGCGATCGAGCGGCACTTCGCCATCTCGTTCGCCTGGCTCGGGCTCGCCCTGTTCATCGACGGGATCGACGGCACGCTGGCGCGCGCCGCCAAGGTCCATGAGACGGCCGCGACGATCGACGGCGTGGTGCTCGATCTGGTGATCGATTTCCTCACCTACGTCCTCGTGCCGGTGGTGGCCCTGTGGCGCTCCGACCTGATGCCGACCGAGGCCTCGTTCTGGATCGGCCTGGTGGTGGTGATCGCCTCGGCGCTCTATTTCGCCGACACCCGGATGAAGACCGACGATCTGTGGTTCCGCGGCTTTCCGGCGACCTGGAACATCCTCGTCCTCTATCTTTTCGTGCTGCGGCCGCCGTGGATGGTGAGCGCGGCCGTGCTGCTCGGCGCGACGGCGCTGATGTTCGCGCCGATCGTCTCCGTCCATCCGATGCGGGTGGCGAAGCTGCGGGTCGCGACGATCGCGGTGACGGTCGCCTGGTTCGCCTTCGCCGCGCTCGCGGTCGTGTTCGACCTCGCGCCGCCGCTCTGGGTCACCGCCGGCCTCGTCGTCACCGCCCTCTATTTCCTCGCGCTTCCGCTCCTGCGCGGCTCGCCCTGGGCCTGAACCGGCCTGCGGCGCGGAAGCGCCTTGCAGGCTTGCGCGAATCCTTGCTATAGGCCCGACCTCGCGATCGGACAGGTTTGTCTGGCGCCGGCCTCGTGGCGGAGTGGCTACGCAGAGGACTGCAAATCCTTGCACCCCGGTTCGATTCCGGGCGAGGCCTCCAATTCATTCTTCGGCTGGCGCACCAGACCCGAATCTCCAGACAATTGGCGCAGGGGCTCCTTGAAGGGCCTGGAACGCTCGATTGCCGTCGGCGTCTACGCTCGCCCTGGTCGCGCTAACGCTCAAGCTTTGCTTTTGGCAGCCCTCGCAGGGTCGACGCGCTCGGCCGAACGAACGCCGCGCGACCTGCCGGCATGCGCCAGTCCAGGATCCTCACGCCCCGCCCGCGGCGACGGCGTCATTTCGTCTCATGGCGCAAGTTGAAAGCCGCGCTATGCTGCAAAGCGCTTCCTGCCTGGCTGGGACGTGTCGCCGCGTTGCGACACCCAGGCCGGCGCTTCCTCATGGCTGCCTGGGCGGTCCAACCCCAATTGGCGCCCGATCTGAAGGGAACAGCGCGTGGATTATTATGATGCCGATGTCCTGATCGTTGGGGCAGGCGGGGCGGGTTTGCGCGCCGCCATCGCGGTCGCCGAGGCGGATCCCTCGGCGAAGATCGCGCTGGTTTCGAAAGTCTACCCGATGCGCAGCCATACGGTTGCGGCGGAGGGCGGCTCGGCGGGCGTAATCCAGACGACCGACTCGCTCGACGCCCACTTCAACGACACCGTGCACGGCGGCGACTGGCTGTGCGAGCAGGATGTCGTCGAATTCTTCGTCAGCCGCTCCACGGCCGAGATGATCCAACTCGAACACTGGGGCTGCCCCTGGAGCCGCAAGCCCGACGGCAATATCAACGTGCGCGCGTTCGGCGGCATGAAGATCGAGCGCACCTGGTTCGCAGCCGACCGCAGCGGCTTCCATACCCTCCACACCCTGTTCCAGACCTCGATCAAATATCCCTCGATCAAGCGTTTCGACGAGTATTTCTGCGTCGACCTCTACGTCGACGACGGCCGCGCGCAAGGCGCGACCGTTCTCTCGCCGTCGACCGGCGAATTCACCGCGATCGGGGCGCGCGCGGTGATCCTCGCGACCGGCGGCGCAGGCCGGGTTTTCCGCCAGAACACCAACGGCGGCATCGTCACCGGCGACGGCATGGCGCTCGCCTACCGCCATGGCGTGCCGCTGCGCGACATGGAGTTCATGCAGTATCATCCGACCTGCATGCCGGGCTCGGGCATCCTGTTCACCGAGGCTTGCCGCGGCGAAGGCGGCCACCTTCTCAACAAGGACGGCTACCGCTACCTGCAGGACTACGGCCTTGGCCCGGTCACGCCGGAGCCGCGCAACAAGACCATGGAGCTCGGGCCGCGCGACCGTCTCAGCCAGGCGTTCTGGCAGGAGTCGAAGAAGGGCCGCACGGTTGAGACCCCGCAGGGCGACGTGGTCTATCTCGACATGCGCCATCTCGGACGCGCCAAGCTGAAAGAGCGGCTGCCGCTGATCTGCGATCTGGCGGAGGAATTCATGGACCTCGATCCGGCCGATTCGCCGATCCCGGTCAGGCCGGCCGTGCATTACACGATGGGCGGCATCGTGGCGGACATCCGCACGGCGACGCCGCTCGCGGGGCTCTACGCCGCAGGCGAATGCTCGAGCGTCGGCATCCACGGCGCGAACCGGCTCGGCTCGAACTCGCTCGCGGAACTGTTCGTCTTCGGTCACGTCGCCGGCGACGAAGCGCTCAAGTTCTCGAAGGGCGCGCCGGCGGTGAAGACCGACAGGCTGCTCGATCAGGCGAAAGCTAGCGCCGCCAAGGTCGTGGCGCTGCGCGACCAGAAGGGCGGCGGCATACGCCACGCCGATCTCCGCAAGGAGATGGCGATGACCATGGAGGAGGGCTGCGGCATCTACCGCACCGCCGCCGACATGCAGGCGACCTGTGACAAGCTGGCGGAACTGAAACGGCAATTCCGCGACGTCACGATCGAAGACCGCTCTGCGGTTTGGAACACCGACTGGATCTCGGCGGTGGAGCTCGGCTACCAGCTCGACGTCGCCGAAGCGGTGGCCCACAGCGCGCTCCTGAGGAAGGAGTCGCGCGGCGCACATCAGCGGATCGACGGCTACGAGGCGAGGGACGACGTCAATTTCCTCGCCCACAGCCTCGCCAACTATCGCGAGGGCGCAGCGCCGGAGATCACCTATGGTCCGGTGAAGATCACCCGGTCGAAACCCGGCGAGCGCGCCTACGGCGCCCTCGGCGAAGCGCTCGAAGTCAAGGAAGAGAAGAAGGATGCGGCCCATGCCTGACGCTGCACTGGCCGCGAAAACGGTCGAACTCCGAATCCTGCGCTATCGCCCCGCCTCGGACGAGCGTCCCTCCTACGAGTCATTCCATGTGCCTTACAGCCAGGAGATGTCGGTGCTGGAGGCGCTCCAGTCGATCAAGGACACGCTGGACGGCTCTCTGTCGTTCCGCTGGTCCTGCCGCATGGCGGTGTGCGGAAGCTGCGGGATGATGATCAACGGCAAGCCGCAGCTCGCCTGCAGCACGTTCCTGCGCAATCTCCCGCCCGGTCCGGTCACCCTGGAGCCGCTGAACAATTTCCCGATCGAGCGCGACCTCGTGGTGACGGTGGGCGATTTCGTCAAGAAGATCGAAAGCATCTACCCCTACATCATCCCCAAGGTCCCCAGGACGATCGAAGAGGGGGCCTATCTCCAGACGCCGGCCCAGATGGCGGCGTACGAGTCGTTCAGCGACTGCATCAACTGCATGCTGTGCTACGCGGCCTGCCCGCAATTCGGCGAAAATCCCGACTTCATCGGCCCCGGCGCGATGGCGCTGCTGCAGCGCTATAACGGCGATTCGCGCGACGGCGGCCAGCGGTTGCGCCTCGACCAGATCCACGGCGAAAACGGCGTGTGGTCCTGCACGGCGGTCGGCTATTGCTCGGAAGTGTGTCCCAAGCAGGTCGATCCCGCCAACGCCGTCAACCAGAACAAGACGAACAGCGCGTTCGACTTCTTCCTGAGCTTCGTGAGAAAGGCGTGAGGCGATGAGCGAGAGACGCCCCTATCGACGCCCGATGCCGTCCAACTGGTGGTGGGCGCCGGGCCCCTACCGGGCCTACACGATCCGTGAGCTCACCGGCGTCGCGATCGTAATCTATGGCGCCGTGCTGCTCGCGGGCCTTATCAGCCTTGCGTCGGGACCGAGTTCCTACGCCGGCTTTCTGGCGTTCCTGAAAAGCCCGTTTTCGCTGCTGCTGCACCTCGTGCTGCTGGCGGCGGTCGTGTACCACGTGAAGACTTGGTTCGAGACCCTGCCGAAAACCCAGCCGAAGATCATCGTCGACGGCAAGCCGGTTCCGGCCGAGCAGATTACGAAATACGCCACGATGGTCGCCGCGGGCTGCTCGCTGGCCCTGATTCTGCTTGTGATGGGGGTCGCCCGATGAGCCAGGCCGTTCAGATCAAGCGCGTTCCCGAAGCCCGCAGCAAGTCCCCGCTGTTCTGGCTGCCGTTCGGCGCCGGCGGCATGCTGTTTGCGCTGTTCGGACCGGGGCTGATTCTCATCACGGGCCTCATGGCGCCGACGGGGATCGGCATCCCCGAGAGCTTCATGAGCTATGCCCACGCGCGGGCCTTCGCCGAGAATCCGCTCGGCAAGCTGATCTTGCTCGCCGTCATTGCGCTCGCCTTCTGGCACGGCGCCGAGCGGATATTCCTCACGCTGAAGGACATGAAGGCCGGAACGATCCCGCCGCTGAAAATGGGCACCTACGGCGTCGCCGCAGCGGCGACCGTGCTCACGTTAATCGTGCTCCTCGTGATCTGAACCATCTGCCGTTTCGCCGTCCTCGCCACGAGGAGAGGTCGGCGGAGCGGCGACGGCTACCAGGACAGCCCAGCCGTCTTGACCGGAGCGTCCCAAAGTCGGGTCAAGCGTTCGTCGAGCAGAGTGACCGTGATCGAGCAGCCGGCCATGTCGAGCGACGTGACCAGCGAACCGGTGAGGTAGCGCGCCACCTTGACGCCGCGGCCGTCGAGGATGCGGCGGGCGGAATTGACCATCAAGTAAAGCTCCATCAGCGGCGTGCCGCCGAAGCCGTTGACGAGCAAGATGCATTGGCTTCTGGCGGGCGGCGCGAGATCGTCGAGGATCGCCGCCAGCGCCTCCTCCGCGATCGCGTCGGCGGAGCCGATCTTGCTGCGTCGCCGGCCGGGCTCGCCGTGGATGCCGACCCCTACTTCCATTTCGTCGGGCGCGAGCACGAAGGTGGGCTTTCCGGCCGCCGGGACCGTGCACGGCGTGAGCGCCACCCCGAACGACCGCGTCCGCTCGTTCACCTCGCGGCCGAGGTCGCGCAGCGCCTCGAGCGACGCCATCTGCTCGGCGGCGGCGCCGACGATCTTCTCCACCACCAGCGTGCCGGCGACGCCGCGCCGGCCGGTCGACCAGGTCGACTTGGGCACGGCGACGTCGTCGTTGGTCAGCACCGTCTCGATCTTGCGGCCGTCGCCGACCGCGAGTTCGCCGGCCATCTCGAAGTTCATGACGTCGCCTTCGTAATTCTTGACGATCAGCAGGCATCCGGCGCCGGTGTCGACCGACTCGATGGCCGCCACCATCTGATCCGGCGTCGGCGAGGTGAACACCTGGCCGGGACAGGCGGCGTCCAGCATGCCCACCCCGACGAAACCGGCGTGCAGGGGTTCGTGTCCGGCGCCGCCGCCGGAGATCAGTGCGACCTTGCCCGGGGTCAGCGCCTTGCGGCGGACGAATTTCCGCTCGGCCCCCAATTCGACGATGTCGGCATGCGCGGCGGCGAAGCCGTCGAGGCTTTCGTCGAGCATGGCGTCGACGGCGTTCATGAGCCTTTTCATCCGATGTCCTCCCTTGCGCCGGCCGGTTGGAGCCGGCGGCTCAATCCTTCAGCATCGCCGCGAGGCGGGCCATATGATGCGCGTATTCGGCGATCATGTCGTCGAACGCCTGGTTTCGCCGGGCGCTGCCCAAATCCGGCGCCGTGAGGCTGATCGTGCGGGTCGCCGCCGGCGCCTCCCCGGCGCTGCGCCGGCCGGGGTGGGCGGCGTCATAGGCGGCGAGGAACGCCTCGCGCTGGGCTGGCGAGAAATGACAGACCTCAAAGATGGCCTCCAGATGCTGCGCCGGGATCGGCATCGCATAGACCGGATTGACCATCTGCGACACGAACGACCTGTTGGTGCCGAGCGCGACCGCGAGCCGCCCCCGCGTTCCGGACGGGCGCTTGTCGCACACCTGCTGCAACAGGCGCTTGTAGTCGGCGACGGTCGCATTGGCCGCGTCGTCGCTCATGGCGCGGGGTCGCGCAGGTCGATCGCGGCGATCGCCTGCTTGGCCGGGCCGACGGACGCTGGCGCTACGGACAGCGAACGCAGGCCGGCGCGCAGCAGCGGCCCGATCGCGCGCGGGTCGCCGCCGGCGTCGCCGCACAGGCAGACCTCGCGCCCGGTCTCCCATCCGTGGCGGGCGACCGACGCGATCAGGCGAAGCACGGCCGGGTTCAACGGGTCGGCGAGATCGGCGACGGAGCCGATGTCCCGGCCGGCGGCCGTCACGTACTGGGTCAGGTCGTTGGAGCCGATCGAGAAGAAATCGGCGTCGAACTGATCGATGGCGATCGCGGCGGCGGGCACCTCGATCATGATGCCGAGCCTCGGGCGACGAGCGGCCAGTCCGTCTTTCGCGAGGTTGGCGAGCGCCGTCTCCATGAGCTTGCGCCCGGCCTCGAGTTCGGCCGGCACGGTCACCATCGGCAGCATGATCCGCACGTCGCCGTGCGCCGCGGCGCGCGCCAGCGCGCGCAACTGGGTCAGGAACAGGTCCGGACGGCGCAGCGAAAGGCGGACGCCACGCAGGCCGAGGAAGGGATTGCTCTCGCCGTCCTCGGTCACGCCTGCGATCGGCTTGTCGCCGCCGGCGTCAAGCGTCCGGATGGTGACAGGCCGGCCGTCGGCCCAGGCGACGATACGCCGGTAGGCCTGGTACTGGTCCTCCTCGTTCGGCAGACCCCCCGGCCCGTCGAACAGGATCTCGGTTCGCACCAGGCCGACTCCGTCGCAGATCGCCGGGTCGAGCCCCTCGAGTTCGTCGACCGAACTAGCGTTGAGATAGAGGGCGATCCGGGTCCCGTCCCGGGTGACCGCCGGGCCCATGCGAAACGCAGCCTGCTCGCGGCTCGCCCGCATTTCCGTGTCGGCCCGCGCGGCGAACGCGGCCCGGGTCGCGTCGGTCGGGTCGAGCACCACCTCGCCGGTCGCCGCATCCACCAGCGCTTCGCGCCCGGCGACGAGCTCGGCGGCCCCGTCGAGGCCGACGATCATTGGCACGCCGCGAGCACGCGCCAGCATGGCGACGTGGCTGGTCGGGCTGCCGCGGGCGAGCAGAATCGCGCCGCCGCGCGCCCAGTCGATGGCGAGAAAGCGCGAGATGGGAAGGTCGGCGGCGACGACCACCGCGCCGTCGGGAACGTCGAGGCCGGCGGCTAGCGGCTCGAGATGGCCGAGCACCCGGTCGCGGATGTCTTCGAGATCGGCCGTGCGGGCCGAGAAGTGATCGTCGTCCGCGTCGCGATAGCCGGCGATCTCGACGTCCATCGCGGCTTCCCAGGCGGCGGGAGCGGACTGTCCCGCCTCGATCCCTTCCAAGGCTGGACGAACCAACTCCTCGTCGGACAGCATCGCGACCTGGAAGCCGAGCATCTCGGCCGCTTCTCCGGACGCGCTCTCCGCCAGGGCCTCGACTTCGGCCAGCGCTCGCGCCAGCGCGCCGTGAAGGGCGGCGGCCTCATCGGCGGGAGCCCCAGCGAGCCGGAGTTGCGGGCGCCTGGCCACGTCCAGCACCGCGAGCACCCCCTTCGCCACGCCCGGCGCGGCGCTTCGGCCGAACAGGCGAAACTCAGCCATGCCTCAGATCCGACGGCTCGTGGGCCTCGCCGAAGCCGCCGCGGACGAGCACCATCACCGCAGCAGCCGCCGCCGCCGCGCCGGGGCCGGACGTGCGCACGTGCAGGACCGCGCCGCACGGCGCCTTCACCCGCATCACCTTCACCGGACTTTTTGCGTCGACCCACGGCCCGTTGGCGGACAGCGCGATCTCGACCCGGCAGGCGAAGGTCTTGGCGAGCTGGGTCAGTTTGACCGAGGGCCGCGCATGCAAGCCGACCGCGTTGACGAGTTCCGCGCAGTCGGTTGCCTGCTCGGTCGCGGTTAGGTCCGTCATCGCCTTGTCCTTCATTGCGGAGACAGTTCTTCCGCCGTTCGCCGGACCGCCTCCAGCGTCGAACCGCCGGAGGCCTCGGTCGCCGCCATCACTGCGTCTTCGACGATCGGCGCGTTGCAGACCACCACCCGATCGCGCCGTTCCGCATCGAGCATTTCGATCGCCATCTCGCTGTTCGTCTCTGCGCCGCCCAAATCCACCAGAATGGCGACGCCCGCCTCCGACCACGCGCGGTCGATCGCGTCCTGGATCGAGGCGACGCTCGTTCCGAGGCCGCCGTCCGGATCGCCGCCGGTATAGGCCAGATTGACTCCGTCGCCCACCATCTGACGAACCATGTCCGCCGCGCCCTCGGCGATCTTGGGCGAGTGCGACACGATCACGATCCCGACATTAGCCAAGGCTCGAGCCCTCCAGTGCGCGACACAGGGACGCAACCATCACGGCCGAGGACCGGGCGCCGGGATCCATATGGCCGATCGAGCGCTCTCCGAGAAACGAGGCGCGCCCTCGGGTGGCGAGCATGGGGATCGTGGCGTCGGCGGCTTCGGCGGCGACGAGCGGCAGTCGGGCCGTCAGGTCCGGACCGCCGTCTGCGAGGACCGCCTGCACCGGGGCGAGAACGTCGAGCATCGTCTTCTGGCCCGGTTGCGACTTGCCGCGGGCCTTGACCGCCTCGACCGCGCCGGCGAAAGCGGCGGCGAGATTGGAGCCGTCCGGGGCGATCGTCTTGCTTAGGGCGAGGAACAGCGTCCCGTATAGCGGTCCGGACGCGCCGCCGACCTTCATCACGAGTTGTGTGCCGATCGCCTTGAGCGCGTCGGGCAGGGGCTTCTGCGCGGTCGCCTCCGCGTCGGCGCGCACGGCCTCAAAGCCGCGCTTCATGTTGAGGCCGTGGTCGCCATCGCCGATCGCCTGATCGAGTT
>CAMFKX010000210.1 GCA_945957375.1 uncultured Roseiarcus sp. | reverse complement strand
TTCCTGACCCTGGACTACGGATTCATCTTCCGTCGCGGGCGGGCCCGCTCACCCGCCGCAACGGCGTTCGTGGCGTTCGCGCGCGAAGTCGAGGCGGAGCGGGACGCCGGCGTCCCGGGTCTGACGCGGAAATCCGCCGGTCCGGTGCCGGCCGACGGCGGATCGGGCGCGCTCACAAAAGCGTGAGGTCGCCCGTGCGTGTTGCGCGCGCGCGCCTTATGGCCTTAAGTCCGGCTGCGGCAGAGGGGACGTTCGCAGGGCGATGACGTGGATTTGGGTGATGCTCGGCAGCGCGCTCGGCGGCGCGGCGCGCTACGGCCTGTCGGGCCTCGCCGCGCACCATGTCGGCGAAGCGTTCCCGATCGGCACGCTGATCGTCAACGTCACCGGTTGTTTCGTGATTGGTTTCTTCGCCGTTCTGACGGGCCCAGACGGGCGGGTGTTCGTCAGCAGCGACGCGCGACAGTTCGTGATGACCGGGATCTGCGGCGGCTACACCACCTTCTCCTCGTTCAGCCTCCAGACCCTGAATCTCGCGCGCGACAGCCAGTGGCTGTTCGCCGGCGCGAACGTGGTGCTTTCGGTCGTGCTGTGCCTGGTCGCGGTCTGGCTCGGGGCGATCGCGGCGGGGTCGCTCAACCAGCTCAAGGGATTCTGACGCCATGGAGCTTCCCCGCGACGCCATGCTGCTGCGCATGTTCTTCGGCGAGAACGACAAATACAACGGCCGGCCGCTCTATGAGGCGATCGTCAACGCCGCGCGCGTGGCCAAACTCGCCGGCGCCACCGTGCTGCGCGGGCCGCTCGGCTACGGCCGGTCGAGCCGGTTGCACTCGGCCAAGCTGCTCGACATCTCCGAGGATCTGCCGCTGATCGTCGAGATCGTCGACACCGAGGAGGCGATCAAGGCCTTTCTGCCGACGCTCGACGGCATGATGGGCAGCGGGCTCGTGACCCTGGAAAAAGTGCAGGTGCTGCAATACGGCGCCGACGTGAAGCACGCGCCGGCCTGAACGGATGGCGGGCAAGGCTCAGGGTTTCGGACTGACGGCGCTGCTCGGCTGCCTCTCGGCGCTGCCGGCGCTCGCGACCGACATGGCGCTGCCGAGCATCGGCATGGTGCAGGCCGACTTTCACTCGAGCGCCGCGCAGGCCGCCTCGGCGATCGCAGTCTTCCTCGCCGGTTTCTCCACCGCGCCGGTGTTCGTCGGTCCGCTGACCGACCGGTTCGGGCGCAAGCCGATGATGCTCGCGGGCCTCGCGGTGTTCATGTTCGCTTCGGTCGCCTGCGCGCTGGCGCCGACGATCGGCATGCTGATCGCGGCGCGGGTCGTCCAGGGCGCCGGCGCCGGCGCGGTCGCGATCCTGCCGCGCGCCATCATCCGCGATCTGTTCGAGGGCCGAGACGCGCGGCTGCAACTCGCCGCGGTCTCGATCGTGTTCAGCGTCGCGCCGCTGATCGGACCGACGATCGGCGCGGGGCTGCTGGCGATCGGCCCGTGGCGGCTGATCTACGCCGCCCACGCGACGGTCGCCGCCGCGCTCGGCGTGGCCGCCTTCGCCGCGTTGGGGGAGTCGCACGACGCGACGATGCGGCGCAGCCTGAGGCCCGCGAGCATCGTCGCCGGCTATCGCCGGGCGCTGACCAACCGCATGTGCGGCGGGTTTTCGCTCATTGTCGGCCTGTCGTTCGCGGGCCTGTTCGCCTACGTCAACGTCTCGCCGCTGCTGTTCATCGACGGCTACGGCGTGTCCCAGGCCGGGTTCGGCGGCCTGTTCGCGCTGACCGCCTCCGGCGTGATCGCCGGTTCGCTGCTCAACACCTGGCTCGTGCGTCGCCGCGTCTCGCCGCGCGCGGTGCTCGACGGCGCGCTCGCCGCGATCGCGCTCGCTGGACTCGCGGTGCTCGCCGCGAGCCTGACCGGCCAGCCGTCGCTCGTGTTCATCCTTCTGCCGGTGATGATCTACATCGCCGCCTTCGGCCTCGTGATGCCGAACGCGGTGCATGAGGCGATCCATCCGCTACCCGACATCGCGGGCGTCGCCTCGGCCGTTCTCGTCTCGGCGCAGATGCTGTTCGGCGCCCTCGGCGGATCGCTCGCGGCCTCGCTCTATCGCGACGGCTCGCCGCTGGCGATCGGCCTGGTGATGAGCGCGGGCGGCCTCGCCGCCGCGGCGATCTACGGCGCGTGGTTGCGGCCGGGAATCGAATCCTAGACAAACCGCGCCGGCCCAAAGGGGCGTTTGGGGAGCTTCTTTTGCGTTCGTTCAACATCCACGGCGGCGCCTTTCTGGTATTCGTCGCCGCCATGACCGCGCTGCCGCCGCTGGCGATCGACATGGCGCTGCCGAGTCTGGCGCTCGTCCAGGCCGATTTCGCCGCGACGCAGACGCAGGCGGCGGCGACGATCGCGATCTTCCTCGCCGGTTTCGCCACGGCGCCGCTGCTCGTCGGCCCGCTGGCCGACCGGTTCGGACGCAAGCCGGTGCTGCTCGCTGGCCTCGCGCTGTTCGCTCTGTGCGGTCTCGGCGCCGCGTGGGCGCCGTCGATCGCCGCGTTGGTCGGACTCCGGCTGTTGCAGGGCGCGGGCGCCGGCGCGGTCGGCATTCTCCCGCGCGCGATCGTGCGCGACCTGTTCGATATGCGGGAATCGCGGCTGTTCCTGACCGCCATCGCGCAAGTCAACGGGATCGCTCCGGTCGTCGCCCCGACGCTCGGGGCGCTCATCCTCTATGTCGCGCCGTGGCGGGCGATTTACCTGACGCTGGCCGCGATCGGCGTCGTCCTGCTGGCGCTCGGACTTTTCCGGTTCCGCGAGTCGCAGCCCGAGGGCGCCCGCCAGAGCCTCCGCCCCTCCGTCGTCGCGGCCAATTACTGGCAGGCGCTCAGCAACCGATCCTGCCTCGGCTTCTCGCTGGTGCTCGGCCTGACCTTCGGCGGCATGTTCTGCTACATCAACACCTCGCCGCTCCTGTTCATGCAGGGCTTCGGCGTGTCGAAGGCGGTCTTCGCCGGACTGTTCGCCTTCACCTCGCTCGGCGTGATCGGGGGCGCGAGCCTCAACTCCGCGCTCGTGCGCCGGCACGTGAAGCCGAGGACGGCGCTCGATATGGCGCTGGCGACGACGGCGCTCGCCGCGCTTGCGCTGCTCGCCGCCAGCCTCGCCGGGCTCGCCTCGGTCTGGACGATCACCGGCCTTTCGTTCTTCTACTTCCTCGCGATGGGGCTGATCTTCCCCAATGCGATGCAAGAGGCGGTGCAGCCGCTGCCGCGGATCGCCGGCATGGCGTCGGCGGTCCTGCTCGCGAGCCAGATGCTGTGCGGCGCGCTCGGCGGCGCGCTCGGCGCGGCGCTCTATCGCGACGCTTCGCCGTCGGGGATCGCGCTCGTCATGACCGCCGCGGCCTGGGTCGCCGCCGCGATCTACGCGTTGTGGCTCAGGCCACACGTCGAGGCGTGAAACGCGCGTTGAGGCGGGGAGAGCCGGGGATCCTGTCGACCGCCGCTCAGGCTCGGTTTCGCGGTCTGCCGCCCCCTGCAGCGCCGTCGACCGGCCCTGTGAGCCGTGGGGACAGGCGAGCGAAGCGACTCTACCGGGTCTGGTAGGACAGCCATTTGTCGATCAGGGAGCCGAGGTCGATTGCGATATTGCCGGAAGAGCGCGCAGCTTCGCAGTAGAGTTTTGCAAACACGCCCGCCGCGATCAAGAATATGTCGCCGGAGCGGCTTTCGATGAAGCGAAGGCAGCGATGATACGTGTCGGGGTAGTGCGGCTCGGATAGGGAATCGCCGACAATAGCCGGATGGCCTTCGGATGGAATGACGAACTCGATCAGATCCGCTTCCGCGAGCCAATCAATTCGCGAGATCAGCCCCTTGTGCGGAGATATGATGCAAATCCTGCAGCCAATTTGTCTCGCGATGTTCGGCAATTCTCGATAGAAATTCATGCTTTCAAGAACAACATTGTCCCAGTTGTTACAGGTAAACCCTTTGTAACCATCCTGATGCTCGAACAGGAAACGGTTTCCATTGGTGACGCCCAAATAGCCGAACAGGTTGTTCCGGGATTCCAGGGTTATTCGGTATTCCGGATTCAACCCGATGACATTCGCGTTCAGATAAGCGTCCTCGAGGCTACGGAAGAAAGCGGCGTCGGGAATTTCTTTTGAATTCCAGAACCAGACGCGCTTCGCTATGGCTTGGGTCTCGCTCCATAGATGCGGAAAGCGTCTGAGATGCGGACCGACGAAGCGTCCTTCCCCATCGCCGATCCGCAGGAACGAGAAGCCCTCGCGCTGCGCGATTGCAGAGAGAATTTTGCCCGCAACCTGCTTGGGATCGAGAAATTTCGACGCGGTCGTCAGACGGGATACGATCGCTTTCGAGGTCTCGACACGATTATCCTGGTAGTAGGAACGGAACTCGTCGAGCAGCAGATTTTTTCCATCGCCGAAGGCCGGTACTGAGGATAAATCAAGATCCGATGTAATAAACAAAAACCCCAGAATCGATGCCGACTCTGAATTGGCTGAAACATCGGTCGTTTTCATGCATTCGTAGAGGATGACGATTACGTCGCTAAACAGCTCATAATCTCTCGCCTCTCTGACGATGGAATTGAGAGCCCATGGATTGTCCAGCAGTTGCCGGAAATATGTCGTCAGAAAATGACGGTACAACTCGGCGTGCTTGATCCGAAACAGAAGGGAGACGACTTTCACCAGCGCCAGCACGTTGATCCGCTCTTTTGCGCTGAAGGCGGCAAGCCGGCGGAGGGTTTCGATGGCGCGATCGTGCTGATCGTTTTCGATCAGCTTCTCGCTCTTGTGCATCAGAAAGTTGGCCCCTCTTTCGGGGGAATCAAACCGATCGTATATCGAGAGGGACTCGGCGGCGCCCAGGACGACGCCAATGTTGGTGGCGAGACGAATGACCGGCCAGTCCGAGAGATCGCCCGTCATCGCCATGATGGATAGGAGCAACGACCGCTTGTGGTCTTTGCTGTACAGCGCTTCGTTCGCTTCCTGATCGAAATTCCGGCCGTCAGACGATATCGACACAACGAACTCCGGCTAGACCCCGACGACTGGACCAGGAAAGCGGATCGAACTGTCCGCGACGATTTCCAGCTTGGGCCGAAGCCACGGCTGGCGAAAGTATCACCTTAACGGCCGACGCGCTGCAATGTTCATCGCAGGAGGTTACGCCCCAGCCCTGGCCACCGCCCAATCGGCTCGGCCTACCCCTCGATCCCCTCGCGCAAAATCTCGAGCGCCAGCCACTCGTCCTCGGCCTTCTCCAGTTCCGCCCGCAGCCCGCCATAACGGTTGGTCGCCGTCTGAAAGGCGGCGGGATCGCGGGCGGCGAAGTCGCCGTCGCCGAGTTTGGCCTCCAGCGTCTCGATCTCGCCGCGTAGCTTGTCCATGCGCAGCGGCAGCAGGTCCAGGGCCCGCTTCTCGTTGAACGACAGCTTGCGCTTCGCCTGCGTTTCCGTCCTCGGCTCGGCTTTCGCCTTGTCCGCCTTGAGCGCGGGCGCCGCGGCCGGGCCGGCGAGGCCGAAGCCGCGCTGGGAGACCATGTCGGAATAGCCGCCGGCGTATTCGCGCCAGACGCCCGCCCCTTCGCTGACGATCACCGAGGTCGCGACGCGATCCAGAAAGTCGCGGTCGTGGCTGACGATCAGGATCGTCCCCTTGTACTCGCCGAGCAGCTCCTGCAGCAGGTCGAGCGTCTCGACGTCGAGGTCGTTGGTCGGCTCGTCGAGCACGATCAGGTTCGAGGGCAGGCTGAGCGCCCGGGCGAGCATCAGGCGGCCGCGCTCGCCGCCGGAGAGCTTCTCGATCGGGGTGCGCGCCTGCTCCGGCCCGAACAGAAAGTCCTTCATGTAGCCGATGACGTGGCGGCGCTCGCCGTTGATGGTGACATAGTCGCTGCCGCCGCCGGTGAGCGCGTCGACCAGCGTCGTGGTCGGCGGCAGAGCGTCGCGCTTCTGGTCGAGCCGGGCCATGACGACGTTGGTGCCGATCCGCACGTCGCCGGAATCGGGCGCGAGGACGCCGGTGAGCATGTTGATCAGCGTCGTCTTGCCGGCGCCGTTGGCGCCGATCACGCCGATGCGGTCGGCGCGCATGATGCGGGTGGAGAAATTCCTGACGATCGGCGTGTCGTCGTAGGCCTTGGCGATCCCCTCGGCCTCGATCACCAGCGCGCCCGAGGCCTTGGCCTCCTGCGCCACCATGGTCGCGAGCCCGGTCGCCTTGCGCGCCTCGCGCCGCTCGTTGCGCATCTCGGCCAGTTCGCCGACGCGGCGCATGTTGCGCTTGCGCCGCGCGGTGACGCCGTAGCGCATCCAGTGCTCCTCGGCGACGATCTTGCGGTCGAGCTTGTGGCGCTCGGCCTCCTCTTCCTCGAGCTTCTGGTCGCGCCAGGCCTCGAAGGCGGAGAAGCCGCGGTCGAGGCGGTGGGTCGCGCCGCGGTCGACCCAGACGGTGGCGTTGGTGAGGTCGGCCATCAGGCGGCGGTCGTGGCTGACCAGCGCCAGCGCCGAGCGACAGCCCATGAGATGGGCCTCGAGCCACTCGATCGCGATCAGATCGAGGTGGTTGGTCGGCTCGTCGAGCAGCAGGATGTCCGGCTCGGCGCCGAGCACGCGGGCGAGCGCGGCGCGGCGCGCTTCGCCCCCCGACAGGGTCTTCGGGTCGGCCGCCGGGTCGAGGCCGAGGTCGCCCATCAGCGCGCGCGCCATGTAGGCGTCGTCGCGCTCGGCGACGTCGGCCAGCACGTAGTCGAGCACGGTGGCGAAGCCCGCCATGTCCGGCTCCTGCGGCAGGAAGCCGAGGCGGGCGGACGGCTGCTGGAAGCGGGTCCCGCGGTCGGGCTGAGTCTCGCCCGCCGCGATGCGCAGCAGCGTCGACTTGCCCGAGCCGTTGCGGCCGACGAGCGCGATCCGGTCGCCCGGCGCGATCGCAAGCTCCGCGCCGTCGAGCAGAGGCGCGCCCCCGAGCGTGAGGGCGATGTCTTTCAGATGCAGGAGGGGCGGCGCCATTCTTCGGTTTCCGTCTCGACGCCGGGAGGGATAGCGGCAGCGGGACGAAAGGGGAAGGCTGGACGCTCAGGCTGCGAGGAAGTCCCGCACCACGCCGATCTGGTCGGCGCTCACCAGCGCCGGGGCGTGGCCGATCCCGGCGAACTCGACGAGCTTCGCCTTCGGACCGCGCCGGGTCATCTCATCCGCCGTGGCGCGGGAGAGCACGTCGGAGCTTTCGCCGCGCAGCAGAAGCGTCGGGACCCGCACGGCGTCCCAAACGCCCCACAGATTCACGTCGTCGATCGGCCCGGCCTTGTAGATGTCGCCGAGGTGCGGATCGTAGTTGAAGCCGTAGCGACCGTCTGGCAGCTCACGGGCGCTGTCGAGGGCGAGCTTGCGCCATTGCGCGTCGTCGAGCGGACCATAGGCCGCGTTGTTGCGTCGGACGGCGCCCTCCAGGGCCTCGATGGACGGGAAGGTTTCGCCCGAGCCGAGGTAGCCGCCGATCCGGTTGAGGCCTTCCTTCTGCACGAACGCGCCGGCGTCGTTGAGCACGAGCCTGCGGATCGGCGTGTTCGCCTGCGCGGCGAGCATCAAGCCGATCAGCGCGCCCATCGACGTGCCGACCCAGTCGACGCTCTCGACGTCGAGCCGGGCGATCAGGGCGGCGCAGTCGGCGAGGTAGGTGGGAAAGGCGTATTCGGCGGGGTTCCTGAGCCAGTCGCTGCGCCCGCGCCCCGGCATGTCCGGGCAGACGACGCGATGGCTGCGCGCCATTTCGGCTGCGAGGGCGTCGAAGTCGCGCGCATTGCGGGTGAGGCCGTGGACGCAGACGAGCGTCGTCGAGGCGGGCGGCCCTTGCCATTCGTCATAGGCGACGCGATGGAAGCCCGAGGCGCTCAGGCAGGCGAGGCGGCGTTCGAGCATCGATGGGACCTTCCCGGTTGTTGCCGATTGTTGGCCGAAGGGGGGCGCGAAGTCCATGAGTTCGCAGGACGGCGATCTGTCGCAGCCCATGTTGGAGCAACCCTCGCGGCAGGCCCGCAAGACCTTGACGCGGCTGACGCCGGTTGACACATTCCACCGATGCCGTTCGAGATATTGGGCGAGATCCGGGGCGTCGAAACGTTCGCGATCGGTTCGGCCATCCGCGAGGTCGCCCGACTGAGGCGGGCTTACGGCCGCGGCCGGTGGCGAAAATGCAAGGGTGAAGCACGCGTGCGCTTACCCAATGGCTCTCTTCGCGACGTCGAGATACATTGGTACGAGGCTTCCGGCATCGGCCGCAAGGAGTTCAAGATCAAGCGCTTCCTTTAAGAGGTTCGCAGCGATGAACGAATCCCCGCACCAAAGGCTCGTCGTCTGCGTCGACAACGCGGACTATCCCGCGGCGCTGGAAAAGCGGAAGATCTATGTCGCGATTCCCGACAGCGACGCAGATCGGGAGGGGCTTCTCCGCGTCGTCGACGAGTCGGGCGAAGACTACCTCTATCCGCGCGACCTGTTTCGACCGATCGAATTGCCTCAAGCCCTGAAGGCGGCGATCCTCGCGACACTGTGACGGCGGAGACTGCGCTCGAGCGCAGGCCAGCGCCGCTCACCGGTACGGAAAGGCGCTGCCGATCCAGCTTCCCTGGTTCGCGTGCGCGCCGGGCGGAACGATCAGCTGCACGTTGCTGGCCCGCTCGAACACGAGGACGAAATCCGAGCCGCCGAACTGGAAATAGCCGAGCTCCTCGCCCTTGTGCAGCGTCACGCCGACCTCCGCCGTGATCACCACCGACGACACCTGCCCCATGCCCATCGGCAGGCAGGCGACGAGCCCGATCGGCGATTCGATCACCACGAGCCCGCGGGTCTGGACGAACTGGTAGCCGGCGCCGTTGGCGGCGGTCAGCACGTTGACGGTCTTGCCGTCGACGAGGGCCTTGCCGACTTTCACGTCGAGGAAGGCCTGGCCGCGGATCACCTTCGCCTCCAGCACCCGGCCCTGAACCGGCGTATGCCAGCGGTGATAATCGAAGGTGGTGAGCGCGCTGTGGGTGAAGACTCCGCCCCGGAAGCGGTCGGCGTAAACGCTGTCGGCGAGCAGGTCATGAATCGACCAGACGAGGCCCTTCGACGCGATCACGCCGTCGGTCGTCTCGGGCACGAAGATCTGCGAACGCTGGCTGATCCGCCACGCGCCGACCATGGTCGAATCGGTCGGCGAGACAATCACACTTGGGTCGGCGAGGCCCGCGATCGGCCGCATCCCCGGCTTCACGTGTCGGGCGAAGAACTGGTTGAAGGTGCGGTAGGCCCGCCAGTCCTCGACGCCGGCGCGGCTCGACGGCGGCGGCATGTATTCGTCCCAGTTGAACTTCGGATCGTCCTTGAACGTCTTGACGTGCTTGGCCGACTCGGGCGTGTCGAGATAGTCGCCCCAGCATTCGGCGTAGCGCACGATCCAGTCGGACAGCGGCGTCAGCGGCTCCGGCCGCACGCGCGGCGTGACGGGACTCTGAAGCGCGCGCAGCGGCGGCTGGTCGAGCACGAAGTAGAACGGCAGGAAATGACTGTAGATATGGGTCGTGGTCGCGAGGTCTGCCGAACGCGGCTCGGTCGGCGCCCAGGTCACGAGGCCGTCCGCGTATTCGAGATAGTCGCGCAGCGTCCGGATATGGGCGATCGAAGCGACGTCGCAGGCCGCCGCCCCGGCGAGCGCGGCCTCGAACCGTTCCCGCCAGCCGTGCGTCTCGATCAGACGCGCAAGATCCTCGACAATGTCGTGC
>CAMFKX010000209.1 GCA_945957375.1 uncultured Roseiarcus sp. | reverse complement strand
GGATCGGCTTCGCCGCCACCAGTTCGCTGGTGGCGCTCGACGCGGCGCTCGCGCCGCTATCGATCAACCGCTCCGACGCGCCGGAGCGCGACGTGATCGTCTGGATGGATCATCGCGCCGCCGAAGACGCCCGCCGGATCAACGCCGGCGGCGCCGACGTCCTGCGCTTCGTCGGCGGCGCGCTGTCGCCGGAGATGCAGGTCCCGAAGCTCGCCTGGCTCGCGCGGACGAAGCCGCAGACCTTCGCCCGCGCCGCGCATTTCCTCGGGCTCAACGATTACCTGAGCTTCCGCGCGACCGGCTCGCTCGCGCGCTCGCTCTGCACCCTGGTGTGCAAGTTCAGCTATCTCGCCCACGAACGGCGCTGGCCGCGCGAATTTTTCGACAGCGTCGGGCTGAACGCGCTCGCCGCCGACGGCTTCGCCCGGCTCGGGGCCGAGATTCTTGCCCCCGGGGCGCCGGTCGCCGGCGGCCTGACCGGCGAGGCCGCGGCGGCCATGGGGCTGCCGGCCGGCATGCCGGTCGGCGCGGGGCTGATCGACGCCCACGCCGGCGCGCTCGCGTCGCTCGGCGCGCGCGACGCCGGCGGGCCCGGCGATCCGCGCCGCAGGCTGGCCCTGATCCTCGGCACCTCCTCGGGCTGCCTTGCGGTGTCGGACGAACCGCGTTTCGTCGAATCGCTCTGGGGCCCGCATTTCTCCGGCCTCACGCCCGGGCAGTGGCTGATGGACGGCGGGCAGTCGGCGTTCGGCGCGGCGATCGACCGGCTGATGCGGATGCATCCCGGCTTCGCGCCGGCCGGGGAGGGCTACGCGGCGATCGAACGGGCGCTCGCGGCGCGCGCCGGCGGCCTGTCGCAAGCCGCGCTGCTCGCGGAAAACCTGCATGTGCTGCCGTCGTTCCTCGGCGAGCGGGCGCCGCTCGCCGACCCTTCCGCCCGCGGCGCGGTCGTCGGCCTCGACCTGCGCGACGACGCCGCCAGCCTGCAAGAGCTCTATGTCGCGGGGCTCTGCGGCCTCGCCGACGGGGTCGCCGACGTCGCCGCGGCCTATGCGCGCGCCGGCTACGCCTTCGACACGATCGTGGCGAGCGGCGGCCCGGCGGCGAGCCCGCTGGTGCGCCAGATCGTCGCCGACGCCTGCGGCTTGCCGGTCAGCGCGCCCGAGACGCCCGAGCCGGTGCTGCTCGGATCGGCGATGATCGGCGCGGTTGCGGCCGGGGAGGCGACGCTCGCCTCCGCGATGGGGTCGATGTCGGCGCTCGGCGAACGGTTCGCGCCGGCGGGCGGCGCGATCGCCGCCTTTCACGCCCGCAAGCGCCGGGCTTTCGCGCTGCTCGGGCGGGCCGAGCGCGCCGCCCGCCAGGTCATGCGGCGGGCGCCGTGGCCGGAGGTGGTGATCTTCGACTGCGACGGCGTGCTGGTCGACAGCGAGCTCATCGCGCTCGGCGCCACCCGGCGGATGCTCGGCGAAGCGGGCCTGAGCCTCAGCGACGCGGAGACGCGCGCGCGCTTTCTCGGCATGCGTCAGGACGGCGTCCTCAAGCGCATCGAGCAGGAGCTCGGCCGTCCGCTGCCCGAGAATTTTTCCGCCTCGCTGGCGCGCGAGATCCTGGCGACCTTCGCGCGCGAGCTGAAGGGCGTCGAGGGCGTGCGCCGGGCGGTCGAGGGCTTGAGCGCGCGGGTCTGCGTCGCCTCGTCCAGCGCGCCCGAGCGGCTTCGCTTCGCGTTGCGCGCCACCGACTACGAGTCGCTGTTTGCGCCCAACATCTTCTCCTCCGCCGAGGTCGAACGCGGCAAACCCTTCCCCGACCTGTTCCTGTTCGCCGCGCGCGCGATGCGCGCCGCGCCCGCGGACTGCCTGGTGATCGAGGACAGCGTCGCCGGCGTCACGGCGGCGCGCGCCGCCGGCATGGCGGTGTTCGGCTTCGTCGGCGGCAGCCATTTCTCGCAGCCGGCGCAGGCGGCGGAATTGACGGCCGCCGGCGCCGCCCTCATTTTCGACGACATGGCGCGGCTGCCGGAGCTGATCGAGGGCTGGCCGGCGCCGGGGGCGTAAGAGTCGCAATGGCGCGCAGGTCGGATCACGACGGATTGAGACTGGACGAAGCTGCGCGCGCCGGCTGGCTCTACTACGTCGCCGGCAATACCCAGGACGAGATCGCCCGCAAGCTCGGCATCTCCCGCCAGGCCGCCCAGCGCCTGGTGTCGCTGGCGATCAGCGAGCGGCTGATCAAGGTGCGCCTCGACCACCCGATCGCCCGCTGCATGGAGTTCGCGGCGGCGCTGAAGCTCCGCTACGACCTGCGCTTCTGCGAGATCGCCCCGACCGATCCCGGTTCGACCTCCTCGACCCTGGGCATCGCCCAGGTCGCGGCGGCCGAGTTCGAGCGCTGGCTGAGACGAACCGAACCGGCGGTGATCGGCATCGGCACCGGACGCACCATGCGCGCCGTGGGCGACCAGGTGCCGGCGATGGAATGCCCGCAGCACAAGCTGGTCGCCCTCGTCGGCACCACCAAGGTCGACGGCTCCTCGTCGTTTTACGACGTGATCGTGCGCCTGTCCGACACGGTCCGCGCGCCGCACTACCCGATGCCGCTGCCGGTGGTGGCGCGTTCGGTCGAAGAGCGCCAGCTGCTGACCAGCCTGTCCTCGGTCAAGGTGCTGTTCGACCTCGTCGAGCGCGCCGACGTCACGTTCGTCGGCGTCGGCTCGATCGGCGATTCGGCGCCGCTGGTGCAGGACGGCATCATCACCCGCCAGGAGGCCGAGGCGATGCGCAACCTCGGGGCGGTCGGCGAGATCACCGGCTGGGCCTTCGACGGCATGGGGCGGGTGCTCGCCGAGGGGGTCAATCTGAGGGTCGCCGCCGCGCCGCTGAAGAAGGCCGGCAACCGCCTGGTGATCGGCGTCGCCATGGGCCCGTCGCGCCGGGCCCCTTTGCGCGGGGCGCTGACCGGCGGGCTGATCTCCGGGCTGGTGACGGACGAGGCGACGGCGGAGCATCTGCTGCAGCGGTAGGTCGCGACCCCCGGCGCGGAACGCCCTTTGCGTCCTGTATCCATTCGGATACATTCGCCCGAATGTTCGTCATGCTTCGGTCAGAAGAGTTTGATGCATGGTTGTCGGCGCTGGCGGACGCCAAGGGAAAGGCGCGCATCCTAGCGCGCGTGCGGAGCGCCTCGCTCGGCAATTTCGGCGACTGCGAACCTGTCGGCGGAGGCGTCTCGGAAATGCGCGTGCATGTCGGTCCCGGCTACCGCATCTATTTCATGCGCAGGGAGCAAACCGTCTATCTCTTGCTGACCGGAGGCGACAAATCCACGCAAACCAAGGACATCGCTCGCGCCAAGACCATGGCCCGCGCCATCCGGGAGAGCAAACCATGACCACGACCTATGCGCCTTTCGACCCCGCAGCCTATCTCGACAGCGACGAGGTGATCGCCGAATATCTCACGGCCGCGGCGGAAGACCCGAATCCCGAAGTGTTCCTTTGCGCGCTCGGCGACGTGGCGAAGGCGCGCGGAATGGCGCAGATCGCCAGGGAGGCGGGGCTTGGACGCGAAAGCCTCTACAAAGCCTTGAGCGCCGGCGCCCATCCTCGCTACGAAACCGTCAACGCCGTCCTTCACGCGCTCGGCGTCAAGTTCACGGTCGTCAGCGCCGTCGGGGAACGGCCTGATCCACGGTAGAGCGGCCCAAGGGCTATGCTGCACCGCAGCGACGATTCCCCATTGACACCGGAAAGACGCGGGTTGAGTATTCGCCCGCTACCTTAGCAATTGCCCACGTCGTGGCGTTGCTCATCGGAGGATACGTTCATGAAGGTTTCCGTGAAGGCCCTGCTGGGGGCCGTCGCGCTCTCGAGCTTTGCGCTCCCGGCATATGCTGAAACGACGCTGACGGTCGCGACCGTGAACAACGGCGACATGATCACGATGCAGAAGCTGACCGACGATTTCACCAAGGCCAATCCGGACATCAAGGTGAACTGGGTCACGCTGGAAGAGAACGATCTGCGCCAGAAGGTCACCAAGGACATCTCGACCAAGGGCGGCCAGTACGACATCCTGACGATCGGCACCAACGAGACCCCGATCTGGGGCAAGAAGGGCTGGCTCGTTCCGCTGACCTCGATCGACAAGGTCGACGACCTGCTGCCGCCGATCCGCGCCGGCCTCTCGGTCGACGGCAAGCTCTATGCTTCGCCCTTCTACGGCGAGAGCTCGTTCGTCATGTACCGCAAGGACCTGTTCGACAAGGCGGGCCTGAAGATGCCCGAGGCGCCCACCTGGGACTTCATCGCCGACGCCGCGCGCAAGCTCACCGACCGCAGCACTGGCGTCAACGGCATCTGCCTGCGCGGCAAGGCGGGCTGGGGCGAGAACATGGCGTTCCTCGACGCGACCGCCAACTCCATGGGCGCGCGCTGGTTCGACGAGAAGTGGAACCCGCAGTTCGACACGCCCGAGTGGAAGAAGACCCTCACCTTCTACCTCGACCTGATGAAGGACGCGGGCCCGGCCGGCGCCTCCGGCAACGGCTTCTCCGAGAATCTGGCGCTGTTCCAGTCCGGCAAGTGCGCGATGTGGATCGACGCGACCTCGGCCGGCGCGCACGTCAGCGACCCGAAGGAAGCGCCGATGGTCGCCGACAAGGTCGGCTTCGCCCTCGCCCCCGACTCCGGTCTCGGCAAGCGCGGCAACTGGCTGTGGTCGTGGGCGCTTGGCATCCCCGCCGGCACCAAGAACGCCGCGGCGGCCGAGAAGTTCATCGACTGGGCGACCAGCCAGCACTATCTCGAGCTCGTCGCTTCGCAGAAGGGCTGGGTCGCGGTTCCGCCCGGCACCCGCACCTCGCTCTACGCCAACCCCGAATACCAGAAGGGTGCGCCGTTCGCGAAGGCGACGATCGACTCGATCAACTCGGCCGATCCGAACCATCCGACCGTGAAGCCGGTCCCCTACACCGGCGTCCAGTTCGTCGCGATCCCCGAGTTCCAGGGGCTCGGCACCAAGGTCGGCGAACTCTTCTCCGCCGCGCTCGCCGGACAGATGAGCGCTGACGACGCGCTGAAGCAGTCGCAGGACTACGTCAAGACGCAGATGACGAAGGCCGGCTACATCAAGTAACGCCGGTCCGTCGACCGCCCGGCTCGCTCCTCCCGGCCGGGCGGTCCCCTTCTTCCGTTCCTTCACTCCGACCGCGGCGCGGCGCTGACGCCTCGCGTCGCCATTCGAGGACGGCCGCGCATGGCGACAAGACAAGGACAGGCTCTCGGACGTCTCGCGCTCGCGCCGTCCGTCATCGCGCTCTCGACCTGGTCGATCGTTCCCCTGGCGCTGGCGATCTATTTCGCTTTCCTCCGCTATCGCCTGGACAATCCCGACTATTCCGGTTTCGCCGGCTGGTCGAATTTCTATTATTTCATGATCGATCCCTTCTTCGTGAGGGATCTGTTCAACACCTTCGCCCTCGTCTTCAACGTGCTGGCGATGACGGTGATCGGCGGCGTGCTGTTCGCCGTCCTGCTCGACCGGCCGTTCTGGGGCCGCGGCGTCGTCCGCGTCCTGGTCATCTCGCCGTTCTTCATCATGCCGACGGTGTCGGCGCTGGTGTGGAAGAACCTGATGATGCACCCGGTCTACGGGCTGCTCGCCGAGGTGTGGCGCTGGTTCGGGGCCAAGCCGTTCGACTGGTTCGGCTCCGCGCCGCTGACCTCGGTGTCGATCGTCGTCGGCTGGCAGTGGCTGCCGTTCGCGACGCTGATCCTGCTGACCGCGATGCAGTCGCTCGACGAGGAGCAGAAGGACGCCGCCGCGATGGACGGCGCCGGGCCGCTCAACGTCTTTCGCTACATCACGCTGCCGCACCTGATGCGCCCGATCACGGTCGTCATCCTGATCGAGACGATCTTCCTTCTCAACGTGTTCGCCGAGATCAAGGTGACGTCGGTCGGCGGCTTCGCCGGAAACCTGACCTACCTCGTCTTCTCGCAGCTCAACGACGCCAACGACGTCGGCGAAGCGGCCGCGGGCGGCCTGATCGCGGTGCTGCTCGCCAACATCGTGTCGGTGTTCCTCGTCCGCATCGTCGGCCGCAATCTGGAGGCGTGACGCCATGGCCCGAAAGACAAGCGTAGCGGCGTCGGCGGCGACGACGATCGTCGCGTGGGCGTTCGGACTGCTGATGTTCTTCCCGATCCTCTGGACCGCGCTCGCCGCGTTCAAGACAGAGGCGAACGCCTACACGATGCCGCAGACGCTGTTCAGCAGCGGCTGGACGTTCGAGAACTTCGGCATCGTGCAGGAGCGCTCGGACTATTTCCGCTACGTGTTCAACACGGTGGTGATCTCGTTCGGATCGACCTTCCTCGGCATCCTGTTCGCGGTGCCGGCCGCGTGGTCGATGGCGTTCCAGCCGATCGCCGCCCCGACCGTGAAGCTGAGCGGGAAGGTCTGGGCGCTGATCATCCTCGGGGCGGTCGCGCTCGCCGCCGTGATCCTGCTGCCGCTCGGCTGGGACATCAGCGACCGTCCGCTGCTCGCCATCGTGTTGCTGCTGCTGGTCGGCGTGCCGTTCGGCGTGTGGATCTACACCCGGCGGACAGGCGACACGCTGCTCTGGATGCTGTCGACCAAGATGATGCCGCCGGCCGGCGCGCTGATCCCGATCTATCTGATCTTCAACCGCAACGGTCTGGTCTTCCGCGACTGGGGCTTCGTCAACCTCAGCGACTACACCCTCATGGACTCGTTCTGGGGCATGGTGCCGCTGATGATGCTCCTGAACCTGCCGATCGTGATCTGGATGCTCTACACCTACTTCAAGGAGATCCCGTTCGAGATCCTCGAGGCGGCGCGGATGGACGGGGCGAGCCTCTGGAACGAGCTGACCCGCGTGCTGACCCCGATGGCGTTGCCGGGGATCGCCTCCACGGTTCTGCTCAACATCATCCTCGCCTGGAACGAGGCGTTCTGGACGCTGAACCTGACCAACAAATACGCCGCGCCGCTGAGCTTCTTCATCTCGGAATATTCCAGCCCGGAGGGCCAGTTCTGGGCGAAGCTTTCGGCCGCCTCGACCATGGCGATCGCGCCGATCCTGGTGCTCGGCTGGTTTTCCCAACGGCAACTCGTGCGCGGGCTCACGTTCGGCGCCGTCAAGTAAGGGCCTGCAATCATGGGCAGCATTCAACTGAAGTCGGTTCGCAAGGCCTTCGGGGCGGTGAGCGTCATCAACGGCGTCGACCTCGACATCAAGAACGGCGAGTTCGCGGTGTTCGTCGGCCCCTCGGGCTGCGGCAAGTCGACCTTGCTCAGACTGATCGCCGGGCTCGAGGACGTCACCGCGGGCGAGGTGCTGATCGACGGCAAGGACGTGACCGACGTCGGGCCGGCGCAGCGCGGCCTCGCCATGGTTTTCCAGTCCTACGCCCTCTATCCGCACATGAGCGTGCGCAACAACATCGCCTTCGCGCTCAAGATGGCCGGCGAGAAGTCCGACGTGATCGAGCGCAAGGTGCAGAAGGCGGCGTCGACGCTGAACCTCACCGATTATCTCGACCGCAAGCCGCGCCAGCTTTCCGGCGGCCAGCGCCAGCGCGTGGCGATCGGCCGCGCCATCGTGCGCGAGCCGAAGGCATTTCTGTTCGACGAGCCGCTGTCGAACCTGGACGCCGCGTTGCGCGTGCAGATGCGGGTCGAGATCGGCGAACTGCACAACGACCTCAAGACCACGATGATCTACGTCACCCACGACCAGGTCGAGGCGATGACCATGGCCGACAAGATCGTGGTGCTCGACCGGGGCTCGGTGGCGCAGGTCGGCTCGCCGCTCGAACTCTACAACCGGCCGAACGGCCTGTTCGTCGCGGGCTTCATCGGCTCGCCGAAGATGAACTTCATCAAGGGGCCGTCGGCGGCCAAGCGCGGCGCCGACACCGTCGGCATCCGTCCCGAGCATGTCGCGATCTCGACCACGGCGGGCGAGTGGCCCGCGACCGTGCGGCTCGCCGAGCACCTCGGCTCGGACACCTTCGTCCACGCCGAGGGCGACGGCATCGGCCCGCTGACGCTCAGGCTCGAGGGCGAGGCGCCGCTGAAGCCGGACCAGCGCATCTTCGTCACGCCCCGCGAGCCGAACGTCCACAAGTTCGACAAGAACGGCCGGCGCATCGACTGACGCCGCCGCCGATTGGAACCCACGAGCAGCAGGCAGAACGCCATGACCGTCAAACTCTCCCTCGCCGCGCTGGCGCAAATGCCGGCGGGCGTCGCCGTCCCGCGTTACAGTCGCTCGGACCTCAAGGCCGGCATCGTCCATATCGGCGTCGGCAACTTCCACCGCGCCCATCAGGCGGTCTATCTCGACGATCTGTTCAACGCCGGCCACGACCACGACTGGGCGCTGGTCGGCGCCGGCGTGCGCGCCCCCGACGTCGACATGCGCAAGACGCTCGAGGCGCAGGACTGGCTGACGACCGTGGTCGAGCAGGAGGCCACCGAAACCGCCGTCCGGGTCACCGGCGCGATGATCGACTTCATCGAGCCGTTCCAGGTCGAGACGATGCTCGCGGCGCTCGCCAGGCCGGAAATCCGCATCGTGTCGCTGACCGTGACCGAGGGCGGCTATTACATTTCGCCCGCGACCCAGCGCTTCGACCCGACCCATCCCGACATCGTCGCCGACGCGGCCCATCCGGATGCGCCCAGGACCGCCTTCGGCCTGATCGCGGCGGGGCTCAAGCGCCGGCGGGCGGCCGGCGTCGCGCCCTTCACCGTGATGTCCTGCGACAACATCCCCGGCAACGGCCACGTGACCGAGAACGCCGTCGCCGGGCTCGCCGAACTTTCCGATCGCGAACTGGCGGACTGGATCCGCAAGTCGGTCGCCTTCCCGAATTCCATGGTCGACCGGATCACGCCGGCCACCTCCGACCGCGAGCGGACGATCCTGCGCGACTCCCACGGGGTCGACGACGGCTGGCCCGTGTTCTGCGAGGCGTTCCGGCAATGGGTGGTCGAGGACAAGTTCCCGGCCGGGCGTCCGGCGCTGGAGACGGTCGGCGTCACCTTCACCGACGACGTCGCGCCTTATGAGCTGATGAAGATCCGCATCCTCAACGGCGGCCACGCGGCGATCGCCTATCCAGCCGGGCTGCTCGACATCCATTTCGTCCACGAGGCGATGGAGGATGCCCAGATCGCCGCCTTTCTCGAGACGCTGACCCAGCGCGAAATCATCCCGGTGGTGCCGCCGCCGCCGCAGGTCGATCTCGACGCCTATCGCAAGAAGGTCGCCGAGCGCTTCGCCAACCCCAAGATCGGCGACACGATTGCGCGCCTCTGCCTCGACGGCTCGAACCGGCAGCCGAAGTTCATCTTGCCGACGGTGCGCGACCGGCTTGCGGCCGGCGCGAGCGTCAAGGGCCTCGCCCTCGTCTCCGCGCTCTGGTGCCGCTACGCCTATGGCGAGTCCGAGAGCGGCAAGGCGATCCCGCCCAACGACCCGAGCTGGGACCGCCTGCAGGCCGCGGCGCGGTCGGCGCGCGCCGACCCGCGCGCCTTCCTCGCCATGCGCGACATCTTCGGCGAACTGGCCGACGACCCGACCTATGTCGCGGCCTTCTCCGGCGCGCTCGGCTCGCTCTGGAGCCAGGGCGTGCGGGCGACGCTGGCCGATTATCTCGCCGGCGGGGCGTGAGGGCGGCGGACGGCGACCGTCGGCGCTGCGGACCCTCACCCTGCCGCCTTCGGCGGCTGTCCCTCTCCCTGAGGGAGAGGGGGAGCGTTCCCTTCTCCCTCAGGGAGAAGGTGGCGCGAAGCGCCGGATGAGGGCTCGCCTGCAACGCGACGACCATCGGCGCCGGCGAGCCGCGCGCAGCACAGGGTGACGCCATGGATCTCGATCGCTTTCGTCTCACCGGCCGCGTCGCCGTCGTCACCGGCGGCGGACGGCGACCGTCGGCGCTGCGGACCCTCACCCTGCCGCCTTCGGCGG
>CAMFKX010000208.1 GCA_945957375.1 uncultured Roseiarcus sp. | reverse complement strand
CCCCGAGGCTCTCGATCTCGGCGCGGTCTTCGGGCTTCGACGCGTCGATGGCGCCGACCCGCTGCCGTGAACTGGCGATGAAGCTCGACAGCGAGAGCGCGCGGTCGTTCGGCGTCGCGAACACCGTGACGTCCGCGGGCCGAATGCGCGCCATCTGCGAAGCGAACACCGTCATGTCGATGTCGGGCGAGGCGAGAATCACGTTGCCGAGGTGGCCGGAAAGGTCGCGGTCGCCCCCGATCGCCGAGGCGCGCAGCGCCTCCATGCTGAGCCAGCCGCCCATCGAATGGGCGAGGATGTGAACCTTGCCGACGCCCGGCGTCTGGCCGAGATCGTGGAACAGCCCCTGGAGCGCGTCGCGCGAGGCGGTGGCGCTGTCCTTGTCGGAGACGTAGCCGAGCATGTCGCTCTTCGACGGCCAGGTGAACAGCACCATGACCCCGCCGAAATGCGCGTCGGCGGAAATCTGGGTGGCGCGTAGCCGCGCCTCCTCGAAACTCGTGTTGAAGCCGTGGACGAACACCAGCACGTCGCGGTTGACGCCGACGCGGCCCGACACGTGCGAGGCGAGCTCGGCGCGGAACTCGTCCGGATCGAGCTCCCGCTCGCCGGCCAGCGCGATGTCGTTGCGGCCGTTCGGCCGGCCCCACAGCGGCTCCTCCATCGAACCGGCGCGATGGCCCGGCGGGACGGTCATGGTGGCGAGGGCGAAATGGGCGTCCGCCGCCTGCTCTCGCGCCAGCTCGCCCGTCTCCCCCTTGCGCGTCGAGGCGATGAACACCTGCACCGGCCGGGGACCATCGGGGACCGCGGCGGCGGCGAAGGGCGAGAGGCCTGCGCCGTAGTCGCCGACCGCGTCGAGATCCGGCCCGATGCACGCGGCCAGAGCGAGCGCGATCGCCAGCGCCGGCGCGAGGCGGAGCGCGGCCGAGGCGCGGGCTCGCGCGCGCTGATTGAAGTGAACTTTAACCATTTGTTAAGAATGATGAATTTGCTCGCCATTCGGGACGATGGCGGCTCTGCGGAGCCTCATGCGGCGCCGGTATGGCGACAATGAGACGCCCTGCCCCACGGCGGTCATCACGCCACTTCATTGGCGCGGCTCAATCCCCGCGTCCAAATGGGAGGGGTTTCGATGTTCGATACGAGACCAAGGCGCCGCGCGGCGCCGCGCGGTTTGCTCCTTTTCGCCGGCTTCGCGCTCGCGCCGGCAAGCGCAAATGCGGCGATCGAGAGCCGCTCCTACACGCTCGGCTCCTGCGCCGGGGGCATCTATCACGACTGCCGGGCCACGAGCTTCCTCAGCACCGAGCCGGCCGGCGCCGATTCCGCCTTCATCGGCTCCCCGTCGTTCGGCGGATCGCCCGCCACCTTCACCCGCGCCTTCGACGCCTGGAACGCCGCCGCCGGCGGAGGCTGGCGGCTGATCGAGGGCGGAAGCCTCGACCTGACGATCTCGCCCCATGTCGAGGTCAGCACGAACGACTCGGAGGGCGGCCTATTCCCGGTGCTGTTCACCATCGGCGTGGCGGATCCGGCGACGCTCGCGCCGCTGTCCTGGACCCAGGCGATCGTCACCAACGATTCGCCGGTGGCCGGGCGCCTCTCGCCGCCGGTGATGACTCTGGACACGTTCAGCTTCAGCCAGAACGCCGAAGGCGACAATTCGCAGTTTCCCAAGACCTGCGTTCCGGCGGCGGCGGGCGCGACGCCCAGGGGCTCGGCTTTCTGCGGGCCGATCTATCCGTTCCAGTACGGCACGGCGCTTTCGGGATATACCCTCAACGGCATTCCCCTCGGCGACAATCCGTTCGTCGACGGGCCGGCGGGCCCCTGGCCGGACTCGAGCTTCCAGGCGGTCACGCTGCTGTCGGCGGTGTCGACCGCAACCGAAACGCTGACGGTCTACCAGGGCGTGAGCTACGGCTACGGCCTGGCGGTGAACGTGATCCCGGAGCCCGCGACCTGGGCGCTCGCGCTGTGCGGTTTCGCCGTTCTCGGCCTCGCGCGCGCCGGCCTGCGCGGCAGGCCCGCCTGAACCTCGTTCAGCGCACGGTGGTGAAGCCGTGCGTCTGCAGCGCCTCGAACACGCCGTCGAAGATCAGGCCGACCCCGATCGCCGAGACGAAGAATCCGACGATCCGGGTCGCCGCGTCGATGCCCATCGGCCCGAGGAACTTCGACAGCCGGTCGGCGTAGACGAGGCAGAGAAAGGTCACAGTCATCGTCAGCACGATCGCGGCCGCGATGGCGACAAACGACAGCGCCTGGTCGCCTGACTGCTTGATGGTCGCGGTCATGCCGATGATGGTCGCGATGGCGCCCGGCCCGAACATCAGCGGCATCGCCAGCGGCACGAAGGCGATGTTGGCGTTCGGATCGGCCGGGGCCGCGCCGACGCCGCCGCCCTTGGGCGGATTGAACAGGTCGAAGCCGATCCGCATCAGGATGATGCCGCCGACCACCCGCACCATGCTGAGCGGGACGCCGAAGATGCGCAGCATCACCGTCCCGAACGCCAGGAAGAAGAAGCATAGCAGCAGCGCGTAGAGGCACGCCTTGCGCGCCACCGCGGCGTGAGTCCGGGCGTCCTTGCCGAGCAGCAGCTGAAGATAGACGGGAAGCACTTCGAGCGGATTGATGATCGCCAGCAGCGTGGTGAAGGTGCCCACGAACAGGGAAAGCTCTTTTTGCATTCCACCCGCCTCTTCCGCTCCGCGCCGCTGGATAGCAAAGGGCGACGACGGGGTCCAACCGACGGTCAGCTTCGTCGCGCAATGGCGCGGAAGGCGAACCGGGCCAGCGCCGCGAGCGGCAGGGCGAGGCCGACGGCGCTCGCCAGGCTCCAGCCGCCGCGCGCATAGGCCCATGCGCCGACCGCCGAGCCGACCGCGCCGGCGAAGAAGAAGCTGGCGAGGTAGACCGCATTGAGTCGCCCGCGGGCTTCCGGCGCCAGCGCGAACACGGCGCGGAAGCCGAGGACCAGGTTGGCCTGGACGCCGAAGTCGATCGCCACGGCGGCCGCGACCAGCAGCGCCAACGCCGCGGTCGAACCCTGCGGCAGGATCATCGTCATGACGAAGCCGACGCCGACCAGCAGGATCGCGGCCAGCGTCGCCGGCCCGGTCAGGCCCTGGTCGGCCAGCCGTCCGGCGATCGGCGCCCCGAGCGCGCCCGATACGCCGGCGAGCGCGAAGATCGCGACGCCGCGCTGGGTGAAGCCATAGTCGGGGCCGAGGAGGAGCAGAGGCGTCGTGGTCCAGAACAGGCTGAAGGCGCTGAACAGGCACGCCTGGTAGAAGGCGCGCAGCCGCAGCACCGGCGTCTCGGCGGCGAGCCGCGCCATCGAGCCGATCAGCGCGAGATAGGACATCTTCGCGTCGGGCCGGCGCGCCGGCAGCGTGCGCGACAGCACGAGCGCGAGCGCCGCCATCAGGACGGCGGAGGCTGCGAACACCGCCCGCCACGACGCCGCGGCGGCGAGGAAGCTCGCCGCGGGCCTCGCCGCCATGATGCCGATCATCAGGCCGCTCGACACGAGGCCGACCACCCGCCCGCGGATCGCGTCGGGGGCGAGATGCGCCGCCAGCGGCACCAGCACCTGCACCGCCACCGAGGCCAGACCGATCGCGCCCATCGCGGCGAGGAAGGCCGGCGCCGAATTCGCCGCGGCGGCCAGCGCGAGCGCCAGCGCGCTCGCCGCGACGCAGACGACCACGAGCCTGCGGTTCTCGAACCGGTCAGCGAGCGGAACGATGAAGATCAGCCCGGCGCCGTAGCCGATCTGCGCAAGGGTGACGATCAGCCCGGCCGCGGCCGGCGCGAGGCCCAACGCGCCGGCGATCGGCCCGACCAGCGGCTGCGCATAGTAGATATTGGCGACGATCAGGCCGCAGGCCGCGGCGAGCAAGAGGATCGTCGCGGCGGAGATGTCCGTCGCGGGCGGTTGTTCCTTCACCCGATCCAAGCGAACCTGCCCTTCTCGAACACCAGCGCCCGCCCCTGGATGATCGGCGCGTCGGCGGCGACGGCGTGAGGCACGGCGGCGATCAGACTCATCAGCGCCCGGGCGACGCCGCCATGCGAGACGATGAAAACGTCTTCCGACAGCGACTGCAGCCAGCCGCGCAGCCGCGCCGCCAGCATCGCATAGCTCTCGCCGCTGGGCGGGGCGAAATCCCACTTGTCGGCGCGGCGGGCGGCGGCGCCTTTCGGATCGCGCGCCTTGACCTCCGGCCAGGTCAGGCCCTCCCAGTCGCCGAAGGTCAGCTCCACGAGCGCCGGGTCGAGGCGGTAGCCCGCGGGCGTCAGGCCCATCGCCGCGCGGGCGAGCTCCATGGTCTCGCGCGTGCGCAGCAGCGGCGAGGCGACGAACGCCTGCGCCGCCTCGAGCCGGTCGATCTCGGCGCCGATCCGGTCCCTGAGAGCGCGCCCGACGGCGCGCGCCTGATCGCGGCCGCGCGCGGCGAGCGGGATGTCGCGCTGCCCCTGCAGGCGATTCTCGGCGTTGTACGGCGTCTCGCCGTGGCGGACGAAAATGATGCGGTGGGCAAAGGCGGACACGGGACTGAGCCTTCTGATGCGCGTTCGAAGCAGGCCCCGATTTGCTCTACCGGACGCCCTCGTGGCAAGGGGCGACGGCGCGCGGCGCCGCCGCGGCGGCGAACAGGGGGACGCCTGCACCATGCTCTGGCTCGTCGATCATCCCATGCTGTTCTTCGCGGCGACGCTCGTGCTGTTCTTGGGCTGCACCCGCGCAGGCGTGCTCGCCCGGCTTCATGGACCGAAGCTGACATCGGCGGACCGCTCGGAATTCGACCTGGTCCGGAACGCGATGTTCACCCTGTTCGGCCTGATCGTCGGATTCGCGATCGCCATGGCCGTCAGCCGCTATGACCTGCGCAAGACCCTCGAGGAATCCGAGGCCAACGCCATCGGCACGGAGGCCGTGCGCCTCGACTTCATGCCCGCCGCGACCGCCGCCAACGCGCGGGCGCTGCTCAGGACCTACGCCGAGGAGCGGGTCGCCTTCTACAACAGCCGCGAGGCCGGCGGTCCGGAGCGGAACGCCGCCGACACGGCCGCGACCATGAACGCCCTCTGGGCCTCGATCGCCCCCGTGACTGCGGCCAATCCGACCCCGGTCACGGCGCTGGTCGCCTCCGGCATGAACGACGTGCTCAACTCCTACGGCTATACCCTCGCCGCCTGGCGCAACCGCCTCCCCATCGAAGTCTGGCTGCTGCTGATCGCGGTCGCCTGCGGCTGCAATTTCCTGATCGGCTTCGGCGCCGAACGGCTTTCGACCGCGAACCACGCGATCCTGCCGATCACCGCCTCGCTGGCGATTCTCCTGATCGCCGACGTCGAGGGGCCGCACAACGGCTTCGTCCGCGTCGATGCGGCCAACCTGATCGAGGCCGCGGCGGCGATACGGGGACGATAGCGCGACGGGTCGGCCTCACTCCGGCGTCGGTCGCAGTCCCCATCGCCTGGCCAGCGCGAGGCATTCGGCGACCGGCGCGACGCCCTCGGTGGTCGAGACGGCGCGCATCGAGGCGGCGGCGGCGGCGTGCGCGAGGCGCAGCGAATCGGCGATCGGCCAGCCCTCGTGCAAGCCGTAGAGCATCCCGGAGGCGAAGGCGTCCCCCGCCCCGTTGACGCCGGCGATGGCGGTCGACGGCATGGCGACGGAACCGAGCGCGATCCGCGTCCCGTCCCGCCCGCCCGCGACCGCGGCTTCGGGGAAATGCGCGACCACCCAATCCATCGCGCCGCGTTCGAGCGCCGCGTCGATCGCGCGGCCGACCGCTGCGACGTCGGTCGATCCGTCCGTTCGCCGGGTCTCGACGCCGCCCAGGGCGCCGATCTCGAAATCGTTGACGATCAGAAAGTCGAGATGGGGCAGGCACGGGCGGCCGAGTTCGGCGAGGCGGGCGGCCGACGTGGTCATCAGTTCGAGATTGGTCCGAAGTCCCGAGCGCCGGGCGGCCTTCAGGACGGCGACCCAGCCGTTGGCGTCGCCGCGCCAGGGAACGTCCATCGCGGCATGCGCGCCCGGCAGGCCGAGATGCAGGATGCGCGCGCCGGTCCTGGAGAAGTCGAAATGATCCGGATTCATCGTGGCCGCGACGCCGGGGTGGAACAGGTGGGTCCGGCGTCCGGTGTCGAGCACGTTGATCGCGTCGACGCTCATGGTCGCGCCGCCCGGCAGCGCCCGGAGTCCGACGCGATCGACCCCGCGTCCGTCGCACTCGGCCCACAGGAAGCGGCCGAGTTCGTCGTCGCCGACCACGCCCATCGCCTCGACCGGGAAGTCCGGATCGAGCCGCTTGAGGTCGATCGCCATGTTGTAGCCCGAGCCGCCGCCCTGGCGGTCGATTCGCACGACCTCGGTCACCGTGTCCTGCTCGGGCCAGCGGGCGATCGACTTGTTGAAGTCGACGCAGAAGGTCCCTGCCGAGAGCATTCCCTTCCGCGCCGACATGCGCTCAGCCCTGTCGCAGAACGGCTTCGGTGATTTCGCTGTCGTCGGCGAAGACGCGCGTTGGCTTCAGCCCCTTGCGTCCCAGCGCGTCGTGATAATCCTCGACCGCCTCGGACGGCGTCAACGCCCCGTCGGACACCGCGCGCAACAGCCGCACGATGTCGAGCGGGGATTCGGCGAGATTGATCTTGCGGCCGAACAGGGCGACCTTCGCCCCGTATTTCTGCGCCTGATGGATCAGCTCGAAGCAGTCGCGCGTGGTTCCCGCGCCGCCGCCGAGCACCCCGACGACGAGTCCGGGATCGAACGAGGTGAGCTCCTCGAGCGCCTGCGGACCGTTGTAGGCGATCTTGAGGAAGCGCGGCCGCTCGGCCTCGGTGAGGCCGGCGAGACAACGCACGATCGCGTCGTTGACGAAGCTCGGGATCGCCGACGGCTCCATGCCGGCGTCGACGTTCGGATTGAACACCTCGAGAAAGTACGAGAAGCCGTTCGCCGCCGCGTCCTCGCGGAACGCGCGGAAGGCTTCGAGCGAAGCGGTGTCCGCGTCGAGATTGTTGGTGAAGGTGATCGAATAAAGCCCGAGGTCGGTCAGCCCCTTGACGCGCGCCAGCGAGGCGGTGCGGAACGGGCGCGAGGGTTGGTGATGAAAGGTCGCGCCGCGGTGGCGCCAGACGTCGGTCGTGTCGTTGGCGCGGATCGCGGGCTTGACCGTCGAGCCGAGGAACGCCTTGCGCTCGACCAGCTTCTCGAGGTTGCTGACCGACGTCAGCATGATGTCGACGACACCTTGCGCGATCACCGCCTCGACCGACTTCAGGAATTCCTCGCGCGTGCGGAAGCGCGGGCTCGCCCCGTCTTGCGCCGGCGCCGGGCCGACCGCGTGCAGGCCCGGACCCATATCGGGATCCTTCGCGTCCGCGATGATGAAGTCGGTTCGCTGATCGGCGCCAGCACGAATGCGCGCGAGTTTATCGTCGAGACGAGTCATACGGGCCCTCCCGCCTTGGGCGTCGTCGGACTATAGACGGGCGGCGCGCCGTGGCAACGACCGAGGCTAGCGCGGCGCGAGCCAAGACGCTAGGAATTCAGTTTACCGCCCCTCCGCGGCGGAAATTGACGGCCAGACCGGGAACTTCATGACCGACAGACTGCGAATCCTCATCGTCGGCGCGTCCGGCGTCCTCGGCCGCGCGGTCGCCGCGGAGCTGGCGCCGCGTCACGACATCGTCACCGCCGGGTCGAAGTCCGGCGACATCCGAATCAACATCGTCGATCCCGAAAGCATCGAATCGGGCCTGGCCGCCGCCGGCCCGCTCGACGCCGTCGTCTCTTGCGCGGGCGCGGTGAACTTCGCGCCGCTGGCGTCGATCAAGCCGGCGCGGATCGAGCAGTCGTCCTACGGGCTCGGCCTCGCCGACAAGCTGATGGGCCAGGTCAATCTGGCGCTCGCCGCGCGCGACCGGCTGCGCGCCGGCGGATCGATCACGCTGATCGCCGGAGTCCTGGCTCAGGCGCCGATCGCCGCCGGCTCGTCCGCGAGCATGGTCAACGCCGCGATCGAAGCCTTCGTGATGGCGGCGGCGGTGGAGATGCCGCTTGGCCTGCGCATCAACGCGGTGAGCCCGACGGTGTTCGAGGAATCCATGGCCGAATACGGGCCGTTCTTCCGCGGCTTCGACCCCGTGCCGGTCGCCCGCGCGGCCCGCGCCTTCAGCCGCAGCGTCGAAGGGCTCGAGACCGGCAAGACCTACCGGGTGGTCTGACGGTTCGATGAGGCCCCTTTTTGTGTATGTCGCGCTCGCCGCGCTGACGCTCGTGCTGTTCGCTCTCCGGCCCGACCTCGATCTCAGGGTCGCGCATTATTTCTACGACGGCGGCGGCTTCATCGGGCAGACCGCGGGGCAGAAGCTGCTGCGCGCCATCCTCGGCGACGCATGGGCCGTGGTCCTGGCGCTTTACGCCGCTCTTTGGCTGCTGAAGCGGCGCGGACGCTGGCGAGGCTGGGCGCCGACGGGACGCGCGATGATCTTTCTCATCGCCACCGTCGCGATCGGACCGGGCCTGGTCGTCAACCTGAGCCTCAAGGACCACTGGCACCGTCCCCGACCGATCAACACCCAGGAATTCAACGGACCGAACCCCTTCAAGCCCTGGTACGAGACCGACGGCGCCTGCCGGAAGAACTGCTCGTTCGTGTCCGGAGAAGCGGCGACCGGCTTCTGGATGACGGCGCCGGCGAGCGTGCTGCCGCCGCCCTGGCGCGGGCCGGCGATTCTCGCGGCCTTCGCGTTCGGCGTGTGCGCGAGCCTCCTGCGTATGGCGTTCGGCGGGCACTTTTTGTCCGACGTGCTGCTCGGCGGGCTGGTGACGCTCATCATCATCGAGATCGCGAGGGCGCTGATCTGGCCGCGCGGCGAAGACCCAGCGCCCGAGCCGCAGGCTGCGCCAAGCGGAAACGCCGCCGAGGTGGTCGCTGCGGCGCTCAATCGGCGCGCGGAACCCTGATCGCCGAAGCGCGGCGCGGCCGCGCTCATGGCGCGGAAGATATTTCACCACGAAGGACACGAAGACCCACGAAGACTTCGTGACCTTGGTGTCCTTGGTGGTGAAACCCCTGCAGTGCGCCGGTTGCGCGCGCCGACCGCCGGGCTATAAACGCGGCCGATTTCCCCGTTGCCGGAACCCGTCGATGTCCAAGCCCAAGATCAAGCGCGTCGTCCTCGCCTATTCCGGGGGCCTCGACACCTCGATCATCCTCAAGTGGCTCGCCGAGACCTACGGAGCGGAAGTCGTGACGTTCACCGCCGACCTCGGCCAGGGCGGCGAGTTGGAGCCTGCGCGCGCCAAGGCCGAGATGCTCGGCATCAAGCCCGAGCACATCTTCATCGAGGACCTGCGCGAGGAATTCGTGCGCGACTACGTGTTCCCGATGTTCCGCGCCAACGCCCAGTACGAGGGCCTCTACCTGCTCGGCACCTCGATCGCCCGGCCGCTGATCGCCAAGCGCCTGGTCGAGATCGCGCGCGAGGTCGGCGCCGACGCGATCTCCCACGGCGCGACCGGCAAGGGCAACGACCAGGTGCGCTTCGAACTCTCGGCCTATGCGCTCGAGCCCGATATCAAGGTGATCGCGCCCTGGCGCGAATGGAGTTTTGCTTCGCGCACCGCCCTGATCGATTACGCGGAAAAACACCAGATCCCGATTCCGAAGGACAAGCGGGGCGAAGCGCCGTTCTCCACCGACGCCAACCTCCTGCACACCTCCTCCGAGGGCAAGGTGCTGGAGGACCCGGCCGACGAGACGCCCGGATACGTCTATTCCCGCACCATCGATCCCGAGAGCGCGCCCGATACGCCGACGGTGATCGAGATCGCCTTCGAGAAGGGCGATCCGGTCGCGATCAACGGCGAAAAGATGAGCCCCGCGACTCTGCTCACGGCGCTCAACACCTACGGCCACGACAACGGCATCGGCCGGCTCGACCTGGTCGAGAACCGCTTCGTCGGCATGAAGTCGCGCGGCATGTACGAGACGCCCGGCG
>CAMFKX010000207.1 GCA_945957375.1 uncultured Roseiarcus sp. | reverse complement strand
CCCTACAGCTATGTCGACGGAGACGGAAACCTGACCGGGATCCGGGAAGACGTCAGCGTCGGGGTGGATGCGACGACATTGGCCGGGTCCGACATGACCCTGCTGTCGTTTGCCCAGGGAGGCGTCGGCGAGACCAATCAGTCGAACGGGCAGCCGGTGCCGGTCACCTATCTCACGGCGGGGGCGCCGCTCTTCCAGCAGTACCAGGTGACGTTCAACCTCGCCGGCGGATCTGTGGGTTTGACGCCCTACGCGCCGGTGGTTGCGCCGGAGCCGAGCGTCAATGCGATGGCGGTGATCGGGTTCGGCGCCGTGGGGCTTCTCATGCGTCGCCGCAGTCAGCTTGGGCGGCGATATCCGGGCCGCACGCGCCTTTCGCTTTGTCTGACGTCACGGTCTGCGATATCGGCGCCATGCGCCTTCGCCGGCGCGCAAGCCTCGGGCGAACACGTTGGATAGGAAGCCGCTGCGGCCGATGACGACCACCTCGAAGCGCGCCACCCTGCTCGTCGATCTCGACGGCACCCTCACCGATCCGGCTTCCGGCATCGTCGGCAGTTTCCGGCATGCGCTCGAAGCGCTCGGCCGCCCGGCCCCGCCGGCGGCCGAACTCTCCTGGATCATCGGGCCGCCGCTGCGCCGCTCCTTCGCCGAACTGCTCGGCGGGCCGGAGCGGGCGGAGGAGGCGCTGGCTCTCTATCGCGCCCGCTATGGCGCGACCGGCCTGTTCGAGGCGTCGGTCTATGCCGGCGCCGCCGAATCGCTGGCCGCGATGCGGGCCGGCGGCGCGCGCCTCTTCCTTTGCACCTCGAAGCCCGTGGTCTATGCGCGGCGCATCCTCGACCGCTTTGCGCTCACGCGCCATTTCGACGCCGTTCACGGCGCCGAGCTCGACGGCCGCCGCGAGGACAAGGGCGACCTGATCGCCCACATCCTCGCCGAGGAGCGCCTCAAACCGGAAGACTGCGCGATGTGGGGCGATCGTAAGCACGATGTGATCGGCGCCGCGCGCCACGGGATCCCGACGCTCGGAGCGCTCTGGGGCTATGGCGGCGCGGCGGAACTGACGGAGGCCGGGGCCGCGGTCCTGTGCGCCCGTCCCGCCGACGTCCCGGCCGCCTTCGCCCGCCTTCCCTGACCGCGGCCGGCGTGGCACAAGCGCGCCATGACCGCATTCGCCTCCCCGACCATCGCACCGCCGCGCGCCGAGCGCCGCCCGGCCGAAAGATCCGCCCATGGCGTGAAATGGGTCGACGACTACGCCTGGCTGCGCGCCGCCAACTGGGAGGACGTGCTGCGCGACCCGGCCGCGCTCGCGCCCGACATCCGCACGCTGATCGACGCGGAGAACGTCTATTGCGACGCCGCGCTGGCGCCGACCAAGGCCCTGCAGGCAGCGCTGGTCGCGGAAATGCGCGCCCGCATGGAGGACGACGACAGCCAGCCGCCGCAGACCGACGGCCCGTGGGCCTATTCCAGCCGCTATCGCCCTGGCGGCCAGCATCGCCTGGTCTGCCGCCGCCCGCGCGACGGCGGCGACGAGACGATCCTGCTCGACGGCGACGCGCTCGCCGCGGGCAAGGACTTCTTCAGCCTCGAGGCGGCGGTCCACGCGCCCGATCACGCGAAACTCGCCTGGGCGGCCGACGACCTCGGCTCGGAGCTGCTGACCATCCGCGTCCGCGAGCTCGCCTCCGGCGCCGACCTCGCCGACCGGATCGACAACGCCGCCCCGGACATCGTCTGGACGCGCGACTCGTCCGGCTTCCTCTATGTCGAGCAGGACGAGCAGCACCGGCCGTTCCGGGTCATGCTGCACCGGCTCGGAACGACGCAGGCGGATGACGCGGAAGTGTTCGCCGAGCGCGATCCGGCCTGGTTCATCGGCGTCTCGGGCTCGCTTAACGGCCTCACCGCGATGATCGACGTCCACGGCCACGACGGATCGGAGACCCATGTTGTCGATCTCGCCGACCCGACCGCGCCGCCGCGCTGCGTCGTCCCGCGCCGCGCCGGCCATTTCTACGACGTGCTCGATCACGGCGACCGGCTGTTCATCCGCACCAACGCGGCCGCCCGCGACTTCCGGATCGTCGAGGCGCCGCGCGAGGCTTTCGACGAAGCGAACTGGCGCGACGTCGTTCCCCATCGCGACGGCTGCTATCTGATCGACGCGATCCTGCTCGAGAACCACCTGGCGCTGCTCGCGCGCGAGGACAGCCGCCCGCGCCTGATCGTCCTCGACCTCCCGACCGGGGCGCGCCACGACGTCGCCTTCGCCGAGGCGACCTACGCGCTCGATCTCGGGACGGTGTACGAGTTCGCGTCCGCGCGCATCCGCTTCGCCTCGTCCTCCATGGCTCGGCCGGAGGAGACCTTCGATTACGATTGCGCGACGCGCGCCCGAACGCTGGTCAAGCGGCAGGTCGTGCCCTCGGGTTTCGACCCGGATCTTTACGAGACGCGCCTCCTGTTCGCGCCCGCGCCGGACGGCGAGACCGTGCCGGTGTCGCTGCTGATGCGGCGCGGGCAGGCGCTCGACGGCTCGGCGCCGCTGCATCTCTACGGCTACGGCTCCTATGGCTGGTCGGTCGACGCGGGCTTCTCGACGGCGCGGCTGTCGCTGGTCGACCGCGGCTTCATCTCTGCGATCGCGCATGTGCGCGGCGGGACGGAGAAGGGCTGGCGCTGGTACGAGGCGGGCAAGCTGGCGCAGAAGCCGAACACTTTTTCCGACTTCCTCGCCGCCGCGCGCCATCTCGTCGCCGAGGGCTATGCCGCCGAGGGCCGGATCGTCGCGCAGGGCGCGAGCGCGGGCGGGTTGCTCATGGGCGCCGTCGTCAACGCCGCGCCGAGCCTGTTCGCCGGGATCGTCGCCGACGTGCCGTTCGTCGACGCGCTGGCGACCATGATGGACGAGACCCTGCCGCTGACGCCGCCGGAATGGCTCGAGTGGGGCGATCCGATCCGCGATCCCGCGGCCTTCGCCACGATCCGCGGCTACAGCCCCTACGACAACGTCACGGCCAAGGCCTATCCTCCGATTCTGGCGATCGGCGGCCTGACCGACCCGCGCGTCGCCTACTGGGAGCCGGCCAAGTGGGTGGCGAAGCTCCGCGCGACGATGACCGGCGGCGGCCCGGTGCTGCTGCACACCGACATCGGCGCGGGCCACGGCGGCAAGCCGGGGCGCTACGACCGCCTCGACGAGATCGCGCTGACGACCGCCTTCGCGCTGGCGTGCGTGGGGAGCCAGGGCAAGACGAACTGAGGTTCGACGCCCGCCGTCCCCGCAACGAGGCGCGCGAGCGACGAAGCCCTCCGCCCGCGGCCGTCCCCTTCGCGTTGGATCGTCGAGCCCAAACCTCATCCTGAGCCTGTCGAAGGATGATCCAGGAGGCGCGGACGTCGGCGCCATCTGGAGCGTCCTTCGACAGGCTCAGGATGAGAGTTTGTGCGGCTCACGCGTTCGTGAAGCCCCCCGCCGCGGGTCGCGAACGGGTGGAATTGCGCCGGTCGCGGGCGCGCGGCTAGCATGCGCCGACGTCGGCCGCAGCGCGGGCGCGGGAGGAAAGCGATGGACGCTGGCCGCTTCGACAAGCTCAAGACGGTGCTGCGCGTCACCAGCGGCAATTTTCTCGAGATGTACGACTTCTTCCTGTTCGGCATCTACGCCCGGCCGATCGCGCGCGCGTTCTTTCCCAACGACGATCCCTACGCCTCGCTGATGGCGACGTTCCTGAGCTTCGCCGCCGGATTCATGATGCGCCCGATCGGCGCGCTCGTCCTCGGCCCCTACATCGACCGCATCGGCCGGCGGCAAGGCCTGATCGTCACGCTCTCGATCATGGCCTGCGGCACGATCCTGATCGCCTTCGTGCCGTCCTACGCCACGATCGGCGTGCTCGCGCCGATCCTGGTGGTGCTCGGGCGGCTGCTGCAGGGCTTTTCCGCCGGGGTCGAGCTCGGCGGCGTGTCGGTCTATCTCTCGGAGATGGCGACGCCGGGCAACAAGGGCTTTTATGTCAGCTGGCAGTCGGCGAGCCAGCAGGTCGCTATCGTCGTCGCGGCGCTGCTCGGCTTCGCCATCGCCTCGCTCATGCCGCCCGCCGCGGTCGACGCCTGGGGCTGGCGGATTCCGTTCTTCATCGGCTGCGCGATCGTGCCGTTCCTCTACTTCATCCGCCGCTCGCTCGAAGAGACGGCGGAATTCGCGGCGCGAAAAGTCCATCCCACGCTCGCGCAGATCTACCAGACGCTCGCCGCCAACTGGCCGGTGGTGCTCGGCGGCGTGGCGATGGTTGTGATGACCACGGTGTCGTTCTATCTCATCACCGTCTACACGCCGACCTTCGCCCGCAATGTGCTGAAGCTGAGCGAGGGCGACGCGCTGCTCGCCACCATGGCGATCGGCGCGTCCAATTTCCTCTGGCTGCCGATTTCGGGAGCGCTGTCGGACAGGATCGGGCGCAAGCCGCTTCTCATCTTCTTCACCGTGGCGGCGCTGCTCACGGCTTATCCGGCGCTCGCCTGGCTGGTCTCGGCCCCGACCTTCGGCCGGACGATGGTGGTCGAACTGTGGTTGTCGTTCCTGTACGCCGGCTATAACGGCGCGATGGTGGTGGCGTTGACCGAACTCGTGCCGGCGACGGTGCGCACCGCCGGCTTCTCGCTCGCCTACAGCCTCGCCACCACGCTCGGCGGCTCGTCGCTGGCGATCTCGACGTTTCTGATCGAGAAGACCGGCGACAAGGCGGCGCCGGGCTGGTGGTTGAGCTTCGCCGCCTTGTGCGGCCTGGTCGCGACGCTGGCGCTCTATCGCGCCCGGCCGTCCGGCCAGAGGCTGGCGGCGAGCGCCTGAGGGCGGGTCAACGCCCGGAGCGCCAGGCGCCCCGCCACGGCGTCTCCGGCGTCGGCGTCAGCGGCGAGCGGCCTTCGCTCCAGGCGACCAGGTTGTCGAGCACGCATTGCGCCATGGCGCTCCGCGTCTTGTGCGAGGCCGAGCCGACATGCGGCAGGAGCACGACATTGTCGAGCGCCAGGAAACCGGCGGGCACGGCGGGCTCGTGCTCGAACACGTCGAGGCCGGCGGCCAGAATCACGCCGTCGCGCAGGGCCTCGATCAGGGCCGGCTCGTCCACCAGAGAGCCGCGCGCGATGTTGACGAGCACGCCGTCCGGACCGAGCGCGCGCAGGACGCCGGCGTCGACGATCCGCCGCGTCTCGGGTCCGCCCGGCGCGGCGACCATCAGGATGTCGCAGGCCGCGGCCATCTCGGTCGGCGAGGAAAAGTAGCGGTAGGGAACGTCCGCTTGCCGGCGGCGGCCGGAATAGACGATCTCGACGCCGAACGCCTCGGCCCGCCGGGCGATCGCCTTGCCGATCCGGCCGAGGCCGAGAATCCCCATCGTCCGGCCGCGCAACGACGCGGTCAGCGGAAAAGGCGCATTCACCCAATGTCCGTCGCGTAGATAGCGCTCGGCCTGCGGGAGGCGGCGCACGGTCATGATCGTGAGCGCCATCGCGACGTCGGCGACCTCGTCGTCGAGCACGCCGGGGGTATGGGTCACGATGATGCCGCGCTCGCCGGCCGATCTGGCGTCGATATGGTCGTAGCCGACGCCGTAGCTCGCCACGATCTCCAGATTCGGCAGCCGGCGCATCCACGCTTCGTCGATCGCCGCCTTCGGGCCGGTCGAGGCGACCGCGCGCACCTCGGCGCCGTGCTCGGCGAGCCACGCCTCCGGGTCCTCTTCGAGCCATAGCCGACGAACCGGCAGCCGCTCCGCGATCAGCTCCGCGAGCAAGCCCATGCCGGCGGCTGGCACAAGAACCTCAGATCCCATCGGGCCGCCCTTTCCGCTTCCCCGCCTGCGCCGGACGTGGCAAACGCCGGCCATGGCCAGCCCTGACAGCTTGTCGTCCGCCCGCCGCCGCCCGATGGCGCGGCGCCTGATGCTGCGAGATTTCCGCTCTTATCCGACGCTCGATCTGAGGATCGACGGCCGTCTTGTCGTCCTATGCGGCGAAAACGGAGCAGGCAAGACCAATCTCCTCGAGGCGCTGTCGCTGCTCGCGCCCGGGCGCGGGCTCCGGCGCGCCGACCTCGCCGAATGCGCCCGCCGCGACGGCGCGGGCGGTTTCGCCATCTCGATCGAGGTCGAGGACGACGGCGACGTCCGGCAGCTGGGCTCGGGCTGGAATCCGGCCGACGCCAACGCCGCCGCCGAGCGCAAGAACCGGATCGACCGCGCCCCGGTGTCTTCGTCCCGCGCCTTCAGCGACCATGTCCGGATCGTGTGGCTGACGCCGGCGATGGACCAGCTGTTTTCCGGCTCCGCGAGCGATCGGCGGCGTTTCCTCGATCGGTTCGTCCTGGCGATCGACCCCGGCCACGGCGCGCGGGTCAACGCCTTCGAGCGGGCGCTGCGCGGCCGCAACCGGCTGCTCGAGGAGGATCGGCGCAACGCCGCCTGGCTGGACGCGGTCGAGCGCGAGGCGGCCGAGCTCGGCGTCGCGATCGCCGCGGCGCGGCTCGAATGCGTGAGCCGCCTCGGAGCGCTGATCGAGTCCGAGCGCGACGATTCCTCGCCCTTCCCCTGGGCGCGCGTGGCGCTCGAGGGCGAGGTCGAGGCGCTGGTCGCGGGCAGCCCCGCCCTCGACGCCGAGGACCGCTACCGCGCGCTGTTGCGCGACAGTCGGGCGCGCGACGCCGGCGCCGGCCGGACGCTGATCGGCCCGCATCTCGCCGACCTCGCCGTGCGGCACGGGCCGAAGGACACGCCGGCCGCGAGCGCGTCCACCGGCGAGCAGAAGGCGCTGCTGGTCGGACTGGCGCTCGCGCACGCCCGCCTGGTCGCGGAAATGTCCGGCATCGTTCCGCTGGCGCTGTTCGACGAGATCGCGGCGCATTTCGATCCGCGGCGCAGGACGGCGCTGTTCGACGCGCTCGCGCGCCTCGGCGGCCAGGTGTTCCTGACCGGAGCCGACCCCGCCGCCTTCGCGGAGCTCGCCGGCCGGGCGCAGATGTTCGAGGTGTCCGCCGGAGCCGGGGTGCAGCCGACGGATCAGGCGTGACCGGCTTCGGAGGACAGCATGCCGGCGTGAATTCCGAGCCGGGCGAGCGCACGATCGTACTTGCTGCCGTCGTCCGGGTCGAAGATCAGGTCGGGATCGGCGGGGCAGGTCAGCCAGCCGTTGGCGAGGATCTCGCTCTCGAGCTGGCCGGAGCTCCAGCCGGCGTAGCCGAGCGCGAGCACCGCATGCGCCGGGCCGGCGCCGGTGGCGATGGCGCGCAAGATGTCGACGGTCGCCGTGAGGCAGACGTCGTCGCCGATCCGGACCGTCGAGTCCGCCGAATCGTAATCGGCGGAATGCAGGACGAAGCCGCGTCCGGTTTCGACCGGGCCGCCGCGCAGCACCCGCACCGCCTCGGCGTGGCGCGGCAGCCGGATCGCCGGCTCGGCCGGCACGACGCCGAGCTGCGTCAGCAATTCGCCGAAATCGATCTCGCGCGCGCGCTGGTTGATGATCAGGCCCATGGCGCCGTCGTCGCGATGCGCGCACAGGTAGACGACCGAGCGCGCGAACGGCTCCTCGCGCAGGGACGGCATCGCGATCAGGAACTGGCCTTCCAGACTGGTCGTCGGTCGAGGGTCTGCCTGCTTCATTCACGCCTCCGGGGATTGCGCCCGGCCCAGGACGAGGTCTTCAATGCTAGTCGAAATTCCGGCGGGGGTATAGGAGCATGGCGCGCGACGAACAGCTAACGGGGCGGAGCGGCCGGCGCCGGCGATGGGCCTGGGCGATCGCCGGCCTCGCGCTGGGCGGGCCGGCCGCGGCCGACCCGTTCGCGACCGAATGGGCGCGCTCGGCGAAGTCCGAAGCGCGCCTCGTCGCCGCCGGCGCGACGCTCGCCGGCTTCGAGATCGCGCTCGCGCCCGGGGCGATCACCTACTGGCGCGATCCGGGCGATGCGGGCGCTGCGCCCGCGTTCGATTTTTCCGGGTCCGACAACCTCGCCCGGGCCGAGGTGGCGTTCCCGGCGCCGAAACGCATCCGCGAGGCGGACGGAGGGGACGCGTTCGGCTACGACGCCGGCGTGACGTTTCCGATCAAGGTCGAGCCGCGCGATCCGGCCAGGCCCGTCACGCTCGCCATGAAGGTCAATTACGCGGTGTGCGAGAAGCTGTGCCTTCCGGCGCGGGCCGATCTCGCGCTGGCGCTGCCGACCGCCGCGACCCCCTATTCCGCGCCGGTCCAGGCGGCGCTCGCGTCCGCGCCGCGCCCGGTCGCGCCCGAGGCGTTCGGCGTGCTGACGTCGGAAGGCGCGGCCGGCTGGAGGCTGTGCGCCCCGCGCGGGCCGGGGGCGGCGCGCGACCTGTTCGTCGAGCCGCCGCCGGGCTGGTGGGTGGTCGCCGCCGCGCTTCCCGGGGAGAGCGCCGAGCGCGACTGCTTCGCCATCTCGCTGCGCGAGAAGCCGAAGGACGCGGCTCTTCCCGTCGCTCTGCGGCTGACGATGACGGGCGGCTCCGGCCCGATCGAAACCTCGGTCAGCGCGCAATAGACCGGGGACCGCCCTAACTTCGCCACCGAGGTCGTCTTCTTCGCGGACTTGTGCTAGGGCGAAAATCACCACAAAGGGTCCAAAGGCGCGATGACGGCCGCCGAAGGCGTTGAGTCCGCCGCGATCTCCGGCGCAGGCGCGGAATCGCGGCTCATGTCGATATCGCCGCCGCCTGACCGCGAGAGGCAGTTCGCCGCCGCGCGGCGACGGTCGGTCCGCGTGCGGATCCTGCGCAAGGCGATCCTGGTCTTCGTGTTCGGCGCGGCGGCGGCGATGGTCGCGATCGCCGTGTTGAACCCGCTGGGACCGAAATCCAGCTCCTTGAGCTTCTCGGACGTGTCGGTCAGCGGCACCAAAATCTCCATGGCCCGGCCGCGGCTGGCGGGTTTCCGCAGCGACGGCCAGCCCTACGTGTTGACCGCCGAACGCGCGCTGCAGGACATGAGACATCCGACCGTCGCGGAGCTCGAGAAGGTGGTGGGCGACATGGGGACCGCCGGAGGCGAGACCACGCGGCTGACGGCCGACGCCGGCGTCTACGACAGCGTCGCCGAGCGCATGAAGCTGTCGGGCGACGTCAGGATCGAAAGCCCCCGCGTCGAAGTGCGGTTGCGCAGCGTAGACATCGATTTTAAGACGGGCCTTTACGGGAGCGACGAACCGGTCGAGGTTCGCATGGGCTCGGGCACGACCGTCTCCGCCGACCGCGCGACGGCCCGGAACAACGGACAAGAGCTGATCTTCGAAGGTCGCGTCCGGACGCTGGTCGTTCCCCAGGGCGGGTCCGGCGAAGATCAGAACAAGAGGGGCGAGCCATGATCCATTCCCGCACCGTCGCGATCCGGATTTGCGCGCCCGTCTTGCTGGCGGCGCTGGTCGCTTCCGCCGCCGCGGCCGCGACCAAACCCGCCCCTGCGCCGCCTCCGGCCGCGAGTCCGGTCCAGATTCTGCCGGGAACCAGCTCGAAGGAGCCGATCTCCATCGACGCGGACAAGCTCGTCTATTTCGACAAGGAGCAGAAGGCGGTCTATTCGGGCAACGTCGTGGTCATCCAGGGCGACACCAAGATGACCTGCTCGGTCATGACGGTCTATCTCGACAAGTCTCCGACGCCGGCCGCGAACGCCGCCCAGGCGACGCCCGCGGCCGCCGGCGACGCGCAGCAGGCCCCGTCGCAGGGCTCCGGCATCAAGCGGCTCGAGGCGGCGGGGCCGGTGACGGTGGTGTCGAAGACGCAGGTCGCGACCGGCGACAGCGGCGTCTACGACAAGACCGACGACAAGGTTTTCCTGATCGGCCACGTGACCCTGACCGACGGCCAGAACGTCACCAAGGGCGACAAGCTGACCTACGATCTGAAGTCCGGCCAGGCCATCATCGACACCGCCGGCGGCAAGTCGGGCAGGGTGCACGGCCAGTTCACGCCCAACAACGCCGCCGAGCCGGCGAAGCCCAAATAGGCGCCGCGGGCCCGGAC
>CAMFKX010000206.1 GCA_945957375.1 uncultured Roseiarcus sp. | reverse complement strand
CCGCGCTCGGCGAGCGCGGCGGACGCGGTCAGCGACGGCGTCTACAAACGCGCGCCGCGCTCGGATAGCGGCGGACGCGGTCAACGACCGCGTCTACAAACGCGTGTCCGCCTCAAGGCCAGCGCGCCTCGGGCGGCATGGAGGACAGGATGGAGGCGATATTGCCTCCGGTCTTCAGCCCGAAAATCGTACCGCGATCGTAGAGCAGATTGAACTCGACGTAGCGGCCGCGGCGGACGCATTGCTCCTCGCGCTCGGCAACGCTCCACCCCTTGGTGGCGTTCCGCCGCACGATCTCGCAGTAGATCGCGATGAATGTCTCGCCGACGTCGCGGACGAAGGCGAAATCGGCGTCGAAGGCGGAATTGCCGGAATCGCCGGCCGAGTTGAGGCGGTCGAAGAAGATCCCGCCGATCCCGCGCGGCTCGCCGCGATGCGCGAGGAAGAAATACTCGTCGCACCACGCCTTGAATCGCTCGGCGTCGGCGACGCCGGGGTGACGCAGGCAGACGTCGCGCATCGCGGCGTGGAACAGCGCCGCGTCGGGGTCGGTCTGGACGCGACGCGCGTCGAGCATCGGGGTCAGGTCCGAGCCGCCGCCGAACCAGGTTTTCGTCGTGCGCACGCAGCGCACGTTCATATGGACGGTGGGAACGTGCGGGCTCCACGGATGGGCGATCACCGAGACGCCGGCGGCCCAGAAGCGCGGGTCGTCGGCCGCGCCGGGAATCTGCGCCGCGAATTCGGCCGGGAAGGCGCCGAACACGGTCGAGCTGTGCACGCCCATCTTCTCGAACAGGCGCCCGCGCAGCACCGCCATCCGGCCGCCGCCGCCGGGGACCCCGCTCGGGTCCGTGCGGCTCCACGGTTCGATCGCGAATCGGCCGGGCGCGCGCCCGGGTTCGGCGCCGGCGAATTCCCGCTCGAGCCCCTCCATCGCGTCGACGATGCGCAATTGCAGGCCGCCGAACCATTCCGCGACCGCAGCAAGGCGAGGGTCGGCGCCGGTCATGCCCCGCGCACCCGCGCCATCATCCGCTCGACATGCGCGATCGGCGTCTGCGGCAGGATGCCGTGGCCGAGGTTGAAGACATGCGCGCGCGGAGCGAAGCCGCTGAGCACGCGGTCGATTCCTTCGTCGAGCGCCGCGCCGCCGGCGATCAGCGCGAGCGGGTCGAGGTTGCCCTGCAGCGCGACGTCGGGAAGCGCCGCGATCGCCGCCGCGGGTTCGACGGCGGTGTCGAGGCCGATGGCGTCGACGCCCTTCATGCCGGCGAACTTGCTAAGCTGGCTCGCCGCGCCGCGCGGGAAGGCGATCACCGCAGCGTGCGGCGCCTTCGCCTTGACCTTCGCCGCGATGGCGGCGACGGGCGCGACGCACCAGCGCTCGAACTCGAGCGGCGGCAGCACGCCCGCCCAGGAATCGAAGATCTGCACCGCCTCCGCCCCGGCGGCGATCTGGCGGATCAGGTATTCGGCCGAGGCTTCGACCAGGCGGTCGATCAAGGCCGCGACCAGTTCGGGATGGCGATAGGCGAACAGCCTCGCCGGGGCCTGGTCGGGCGTGCCGCGCCCGGCGATCATGTAGCTCGCGACCGTCCACGGCGCGCCGCAGAAGCCGATCAGGGCGACGTTCGAGGGCAGCGCCGTCTTCAGCCGGTCGAGCGTCTCGAAGGCGGGGGCCAGTTTCTCCCAGTCGGGCTCGTCGCGCAGGCGGGCGAGGCCCTCGGCGTCCTCGATCGGGTCGAGCCGCGGCCCTTCGCCGGTCTCGAAGCTGACCGTCTGGCCGAGCGCGTCGGGGACGACGAGAATGTCGGAGAACAGGATCGCCGCGTCGAAACCGAAGCGGCGAATCGGCTGCAGGGTCGCCTCGACCGTGAAGGCCGGGGTGTAGCAGAAGTCGAGAAAGCTCGGCGCGCGCGCCCTTATCTCGCGATATTCCGGCAGATACCGGCCGGCCTGGCGCATCAGCCACACCGGCGGCTTCGCTTGGCGCTCGCCAGCCAGCGCGGCGAGAAACGGCTTCGAGGAACTTGCAGACGCCACGGCGCTTCATCCGACGTTACGCGCCTTGATGCCTCGGCGCGCGATCACCTAGCGCGATCTGTCGAGCCGGAGCAAGGGTCGCGCGGCCTTTCGCGGCGCATCCTTCGCCGTTAGGATACGCCTTTCCGAGGCACGCCTGAGAGGTTCAGGGACGATGAGCGGCGACGATTCCAATCCGCCCGCGGCCGACGACGGCGAAAGCGCCGAAAGGCGGCGAAACCTGCCGCCGGCCGCCCGCCGCGCGCTCGCCGAAGCCGCCCGGCGCCGGGCCGAGGCTGCGCCGCAACGTCCCGCCGAAATCGGCGGACGCGGCGGCGAGGATCCGGTCCGCTACGGCGACTGGGAGGTCAAGGGACTGGCGGTCGATTTCTGACCGGCGGCGAGGGCAAGGCCCGCGCCCGCGCCCTGAGGAGCCCGCGTGAGCGGGCTTCTCGAAGGACGAGGTCGGTGGAGCGGGCCAGGGTCCGCCTTGGCAGGTCCGACCAGCGACCGACTCACGGCTCGGCCGAGGCGGCTTCCTTCTTCGCGGCATGCCGCCCCGATTCGATCTTGCCGAGCGGATGGCGAAGATAGGCGGCGAGTCGGGCCGAAAAGGCGTCCGGCGTCTCGGCGAACAGACGCTCGAACTCCACCGCGGCGCGGCGGCGAAGCTTGCGCTGCTTGGCCTCCAGCCGTTCGACCAGGGCCGACAGCGCTTCCGGCGAAAGACCGCCGCGCTCGGCGGCGAATCGTCCGAGCACGTCGAGATCGTTGAAGTCGCCGAGCGTGTCGCGCAAGGCGTTCAGTTCGTCCGACTGCGCGGCGAGCACAGCCGGCCAGGCGGGCGACAGCGCGGACAGCTGGTAGCGCAGGTCGACGACGCGCGAGCGCAGGGCGTGCAGCGCCTCCGGGTCGTCGGCCTCGAACGCCAGCCGCCCGCGGCGCAGCCCCTGGCGATAGGTGCGCGCGACCGCCTCGGCGATGTCCGCGTCCGCGACATGACTCAGGTCCCATCCTTCCAGACGCTTGACGATCGCGGTGAGCTGGGCGCGCGAGGCGGCGGCGGCGAAGGCGGTGTGGGCGCGCAAGGCGGCCTCGCGTTCGCGGGCGATCGCGGCGCCGAGCGGGCCGGCGATCTCGGACGGCGGCTCCAGCCGTTCGAGCCGCCCCTCCATGACGTCGAGGTCGCGCGCCCGCCCGACCCGGCGGCGCACCACGGCGAGGGCCGCGATCGTCACCCGCGCCGGCTCGCCGACGCTCGGGAGCAGCATCCGCGCCAGGGCGCGCGATTCCTTGAGGCCCTTGCGCAGCCGGTGGACGCGCTCGGGCGCCTCTTCGCCCCGTCCGGGAAACGCAGCCGCAGCCTGCGCCACGGACGCCGCGAGCAAGGCGCGGCAGTGTTTCGGCCAGACCTGCGTGGGCATGGGGTTCAGCCGGTCTGACCGAGCTGGCGGGCGCGCTCGCGCAGCGCGAACTTCTGCACCTTGCCGGTCGAGGTCTTGGGGATCTCGGCGAACACAATGGTGCGCGGGCACTTGTAGCGCGCGAGGCGCGCCCGGCACCATTCGATCAGCTCGTCTTCCGTCGCCGTATGGCCGGGCTTCAGCTCGACGAAGGCGCACGGCGTCTCGCCCCATTTGTCGTCCGGCCGCGCCACCACCGCCGCCAGTTGCACGCCCGGATGCTCGAAGAGCGCGTCCTCGACCTCGATCGACGAAATGTTCTCGCCGCCCGAGATGATGATGTCCTTCGACCGGTCGCGCAGCTGGACATAGCCGTCCGGGTGCTTGACCCCGAGATCGCCGGAATGGAACCAGCCGCCGGCGAAGGCCTTGTCGGTCGAGGCCTTGTTCTTGAGGTAGCCCTTCATCACCACGTTGCCGCGGAACATCACCTCGCCCATGGTCTTTCCGTCGGCCGGCGCGGGCGCCATCGTGTCGGGGTCGAGCACGTCGAGCCCCTCGAGCGCGTGGTAGCGCACGCCCTGGCGCGCCTTGAGATGCGCCTGCGCCTCCGGGTCGAGCGCGTTCCACTCGTCCTTCCAGTCGTTGACCACTGCAGGGCCATAGACCTCGGTGAGGCCGTAGAGATGGGTCACCTCGAAGCCGGCCTCCTGCATCGCCTTCAGCACCGCCGCGGGCGGCGGGGCGGCGGCGGTAAAGAAGCGCACGAGATGCGGCAGGGGCTTGCGCTCGTGATCGCGGGCGTTGAGCAGGATCGACATCACGATCGGCGCGCCGCAGAGATGCGTCACCTTGTGCTCGGCGATCAGGTCGTAAAGCGTCTGGGCGCGCACCTGCCTCAGGCAGACGTGGACGCCAGCCTTGACGCTGATCGACCAGGGAAAACACCAGCCGTTGCAATGGAACATCGGCAGCGTCCAGAGATAGACCGGATGCCGGCCCATGTCGGCGGTGACGACGTTGCCCATCGCCAGCAAGTACGCCCCGCGATGATGGTAGACGACGCCCTTGGGGTCGCCGGTGGTGCCGGAGGTGTAGTTGAGCGCGATCGCGTCCCACTCGTCGAGCGGATAGGCGCGCTGATAGGTTTCGTCGCCCTCGGCGACCAGCGCCTCGTATTCGAGCGCGCCGATCCGGGCGCCGGGCCCGTCGTATTCGGGGTCGTCATAGTCGACGACCAGCGGCTTGACCTTGGCGAGTTTCAGCGCCTCCGCCATCACGCCGGAGAACTCGCGGTCGACGATCAGAACCTTGGCCTCGCCATGGTCGAGCATGAAGGCGAGCGCCGCGGCGTCGAGCCGGGTGTTGAGCGTGTTCAGCACGGCGCCGCACATCGGCGCGCCGTAATGGCATTCGAGCATCGCCGGCGTATTGGCGAGCATGGCCGAGACCGTGTCGCCGCGCACGACGCCGCGCTTCGCCAGCGCCGAGGCGAGCTTCTTCGAGCGGGCGTAGAAGTCGCGGTAGTTGCGCCTGAGGCTCCCGTGCGCGATCGCGAGCCGGTCGGGAAAGACCTGCGCCGCGCGCTCGAGGAAGGACAGCGGCGTCAGCGGCTGAAAATTCGCCGGGTTACGGTCGAGATCGCGTTCATAGGACGACTGGGACATCGGCTTCCTCAATACACGCCTGCCGCGCCCTCCCGGCGCTCCGACGAGGTCCGCGCCGCGAGCGGCCGGGAGGCGGGCAGGCGGCGACGGTTCGAGCGCATCATACCGCCTGAAACGGCGGTTGCGAGCGGTTCGGCGGGCTCATCGACAAAAAGGAGATGAGGCGGGGCGCCGCCCGGCGACGGACGAACGACGCGCGGGAATGCAGACCGGGTGGGACCGGCTGCCATCCGCGCAGAGCCAGGACCTTCCGCCTCGACCGTGCGATCCGGGATCACGCCTCGGCTGCCGGCAACTCGAGTTTCAGCGCGGCCCTGGCGAGCGCGGGTTCGACGCCGAGACCGTCGAGGATGACCCCGACGACCTGATCGGCGCGCTCCACCCCGCCGCTCTCGACATGGGACGAGCGGAGCGCGAACACCATCACGCCGAACGCAACCGCTTCGGCCAGCTCGATCTCGGTCACCTTGATCATGCCCTTGGCCATCGCCTCTTCGAGGTCGGCCCGCGCGTGCAGGGGAGCGACCGTGCCCACGCCCGAGACGGATCCCAGAAAGGTGCGAAAGATCGGGTTCAGGGCCGCCCTGCGATAGAACAGCCGCGCGGCGGTCGCGAAGCGAAAGACCGGGTTGGCTTCGTGACGCACGACCGGGACGATCGAGGCGATGAACTCGTCCGAGAGCGCGGCCAGGGTCGCATCGAGGAGATCGCGCGTCGTCTTGAAGTAATTGTAGAATGTTCCCCGCGAGACGCCGGCGGCCTTGACGAAGTCGTCGATGACGGGACTGTCCGGGCCATATCTTGCGAAGATCGGGATCGCATTTTCGATGATCAGCGCGCGGGTCCGGGCGCGCTGGGCTTCGCCCGACGCGGCGCGCGGATTGACCGCGCGCCTGGGGCGGGACTTGAGTTCATAGGCCATGACGGCGCTTATAGCGAATGGGACGACGTTCGTCGTCCGGCGCTCGCGGGCGCGGAATCGACCCGAAGGACGTGCGGGCGCCGAAACCCGCGCCACCCCCTGGCGCCCGTCTATCCGGTGCGGTTCAAGCGGCCGGCGGCAGCGTCGCGAAGGCCGCGCGCGCCGCGCCGGCCTTGATCTCGGGCGCCGGAACCGCCAGTCCGAACACATCCGAGGCCGCGACGAACCGGTCGGGCCGGAGCGCCACGACGCGGACGCCGAACCCGCGCATCCATTGCTGCAGGACGCCGTTGAGGTCGATGATGTCGTCGCGGTCGACGCCGCGATCGTTCGCCCCGAGCACCCTCGCGTAGCGCGCGCCGAGCACGTCCCACGCGGCCTTGTCGCTCGCCGAAAGGAGCTCCCTCGGGTCGAGACCGTCGCCGATCAGGGTGAAGCCGTCGCCGAGCAATTCGTCGAGCAGGCAAAGGCGACCGCTGGAATCGGCGACCCGCGGCTGCGGAATGGTCTTGCCGACGGCGCTGTCGGGCGCGACGCTTCCGCGCACCCAGCCGCCTTCGAGGAACGGCGGCCGCAGCAGCGGCGGCTCCTCGGGCGGCGCATCCGGCGGGGGCGCGAGCGCCGCCATTTCCGCGTCCGTCAGTTGCTGCTTGATGATGCGGCCCATCTGCACCGCAATGGCGGTCATCATCGCCACCGTCGGCGCACGTTCGGCCTCATAGGCGTCGAGAAGGCTGTCGGGCAGCCGTCCCTTCACCACCTCGCGCAGCTTCCAGGCGATGTTGAACGCGTCGCGGATGCCTGACTGCATCCCCTGACCCGCCCACGGCGGCATGAGATGGGCGGCGTCGCCGAGCAGGAACACCCGGCCGACCCGCCACCTTTCTGCGTGCCGGACGTGATGCTTGTAGAAGGCGTGCTGGTGGATCTCGATCATCTCGTCCGTCACGCCGAGCGAGTTGAGCAGCGGCCACAACTGTTCCGCCGTGGCGAAGTCCTTCTCCGACTCGTGGGCCTCCAGCGGAAACTCCCAGCGATGGTTGCCGAGCGCGAGCGCGATGTCGACGACTGGCCGTTCCTTGTCCGACCAGAAGGTGAGGATGTGACGATTGGGCCACCAGCGCTTGACGCGCGCGTCGATCACCACCCACTGCTTTTCCACCGTCTCGCCCAGCATCGCCACGCCGAGGCGCTCGCGGACCTTGCTCGAGCCGCCGTCGCAGGCGAGCGCATAGCGCGCGCGCACCCGGTTTTCTTTGCCGGTCCGCAGGTCGCGGCTCACGACGGTAACGCCCTCGGCGTCCTGCTCCACGTCGACGACCTCGGCGCCGAACCGTACGTCGACCACGCCGGCGCAACGTCCCATCGCCTCGCGCAGGACTTCCTCCATCTTCGGCTGATAGATGGCGTAGGAGCGCGGATGTTCGCCGAGAGGCGAAGGCGGAAAGGTCAGGTGGGTGATTTCGTGACCCCCGTAGGTCACCCAGCGCAGGGCGACGGTCTCGTCCATGACCTTTGCGAGATCCTGATCGAGGCCGAGCGACTGGAAGCAGCGCATCGTGGAATCGCTGACGGTCACCGCCCGCGCGCGCGGGTAGATGGCGGCCTCGCGCTCGAAGGCGATCGTCTTGATCCCGTAACGCCCAAGGCAGAGCGCCGCCGAGAGCCCGGTCGGCCCGTAGCCGATGATGGCGACGTCGGCGTCGAACGTCGTGTCGTTGTTCATGGATTCCTCCCTTGTTTTGCTTGTCGTCGTCACGCGGTCGGCGAGGCCGGCCCCCTGTGACCCCACTCGCTCATTTGCGTGAAACGGCCGATCGTCCAGTCCGCGTCGTCCACCAGCAGGCCGCCGCAGCCGAACTCGACCAGCACGCCGGACGGCGTCTGCCCGTAGAACGAGACCATCTTGTCGTTGGGGTGCTGGCCGATATCCATGGCGACCGGAAAGCCCGCCGCCGCGCACCGGTCGCGCGCGAGGCCGACGTCGGCGACCGTACGGGTCTCGAGCATGAAGTGGTGCATGCGCTTGACCGGGCCGGGGATCGGCGGCCGCGGCGCCACCGCATAGGAATGATGGCGCTCGTTGGCGTGGAAAAACGCCACCTCGAACGACATCCCCGGCGCGACCGTGACGTCGATATAGTCGCTGATCTTGAGGCCGAGAACGCTTTGCGCGAATGCGACCGCCGCCGGATAGTCCGCCGACTGGTAGACGGCGTGGCCGAGGCCGGCGCCGCCGGTGACGAAGCCGGACGCCACCTTCGAAGAGGCGAACGGCTTCGACGCCTTCTTCAGTCCGCTGAAGACCTCATGCCGGTTGCCGTCGGGGTCGCGGAAATGCAGCATGGCGTCGACGCCGCGCAGCTCGAGTTCCGGCGCCGAACCCTTCGCCCATTTCACGCCGAGCGCGTCGAGCTTGCGGCCGAACTCGGCGACGTCGTCGACTCTCCAACCGGCGAAGGCGCAGTCGTCGGCCGGACCTTCGGCGAGAACGAAGCGCTGCACGGCGTCGTCCATGCGCAGGAGGCGCGCCGCCTTGCCGTCGGCGGCGACAGGCGCGGGAAGAACCTCGAGTCCGAGCACATTGGACGCGAAATTCTCCCAAGCCCGAAGGTCGGACACCTCGAAACCCAGATAGCCAAGTTCATGCACGCTGATGCTCATCGCCGTCTCCACCGTTGAAAGGAAAATCGCGGCCGGACCTGATCGGGGTCACGGATTGCGCAGGAAGCTGATCACGAGATCGTTGAAGCGGTCCGGATGCTCCCACTGCGCCCAGTGGCCACACCGCGCGAGCTCGACGAAGTCCGCTCCCGGCATCGCGCGGAACGGCTCCATCCCGGGGAGCGGGTTGACCTTGTCCTGGATGCCCCAGACGAACAGCGCGCGATGCGGAAGGCTCGCAAGGCGCGGGTCGAGGCCGATGAAGGTCTCCTTGCCGGGGGCGGCGGACGACGGAACGAGCGGCGGGTTGGCGCAGATTTCCGGATTGTTGCTGGCGTCGAAGCGCGCCTGGAGAAGGTCCGGCGTGATCAGGCTCTGGTCGTAGACGAGGAGATCGACGAAGCCCCGGAGCTTTTCCAGGGTCGGACCCTCGCCGAGGTAATAGGTCAGAAGGCGCCGGATGCCTTCGGTCGGGCCCTTCGCTCCCGCCACCACGCCTCCGCCGGGCCCCATAAGGACCAGCTTCTCGACGCGGTCGGGATGATCCATCGCCAGACACAGCGCGGCGGATCCGCCGAACGAATTGCCGATGAGGTGCGCCTTGGGCAGACCGACCGTGTCCATGAAGGCTCGGACCGCCCGCCCGCCGTTCTGAAAGGGTCCTTCGCCGCCGAACGCTTTCAGGTTCTTGGAGCTTCGGCCCCAACCCGGGAAATCGATCACCCAAAGCCGGTGACGCTCTGAAAGGGCTTCGACGTTCTTGCTATAGTTGCTGGCGCCGGTCGCTCCCGGCCCGCCGCCGTGCAACATGACGACGTCCGGGCCGTCTCCGTGCACCGCATACGAGATCCGCCAGGGATCGCCCGAGTCGGTGCGGCCCTCAGCCAAACGCGCGTCCGGCATCCCTTTCCTCCCTGGTCCATCGTGACATTCGCGGCGGCGTCGCCCGCCGCGACGGCATTTCCTGCTCGTCACATGCGGACCAGATTCACGTTATTGACGATTATGTCAATAACGAAAACGTCATCTTGAATTGCTCGAGGCAGGGCAAGCTCGAGCCGGCGCTCTTGCCGGCGCTGAATCGGACGAGGGACGGGAAGGAGACCCGGATTGGCGCGGTCGAGCGGCCGAGCGCCGTGAAACCACAACGGCGAACCTCCCCTGCGCTCGCGCCAATCGCCACGCAGCGCACAGCCGACAAATCACAGGACGCGCCGAGACAATCCGTTGCCCCGCCGACGACAATGTTCTATCTTTGTTCGCTGCGAAGGAGAATGCCGATGGAGACTTTCCCTGCCGCGACCCCGCTCTCCGCCGTGCGGCCGGCGCGGCGGCCGACTCCTCCGACCTCGTCCTGCCTGTCGGAGGACGCTCCAGAACGCGCCCCGTCGGAGCCTGCCGGGGCACGCTTTGACAGGCTCATGAGATCGGCTGGCGAGGCCGGACTTCAACCTCACGCCGGCGCGATTCGCCCGGAAAACCCACCGCAAGGCATTGAAATGGCTCGATTCGCGCCCGGATTTTTCGCCCCCGCCGCTCTTGGCG